>CAMCIN010000057.1 GCA_945874745.1 Akkermansia muciniphila
CTACACCTTTGAGGCGGTCGGCCTCCCGGAGCCAATCGAACAGGCGTACGATTCGCTGCGCAAAGGCGGCACCTGTGTGGTGGCAGGCATCTGCCGGGGGGACGCCCGGGCCCAGATTAACGTCAACCAACTCGTCTACGGCGAGAAAACCCTCAAGGGTACTTTGTACGGCTCGATGCGCCCGCGCATCGACCTGCCGCGCATTGTGGAAATGCACCACTCCGGGGCGCTGGAGCTGGACGCCCTTTTGACAAAGACGTGGCGCCTCGAGCAGATCAACGAGGCCTACGCCGCGCTGGAGCGGGGCGAGGTGGCGCGGAGCCTGATCGTCTGGGATTAGAATCCCACCATTTTAGGCACCGCTGAAACCACCGGCGGTTTGGAGCGGCTTTTCTATTGAGGCAAATGCTTGCGGCGGCGTGCTGACTTGTCGCGGACCAGCAGGAGGCCGAGGGCGGCGCACATTCCGACCCACTGGTCGCCCCAGCGCATGTAGGGGGTGAGGGCGGGCGTGTTGGGCACCTGTACGCTCAGGGTGTCGACTCCTTCGGTGAAGGCCTCGAGACGCTGCTCGACGCGGCCCAGGGAATCCACCTTGCAGGTCACCCCTGTGTTGGCGCAGCGGATGAGCGGGAGGCGTGTTTCCACGGCACGAAACTTGGCGTTCGCAAGGTGCTGGGCGGCGGCGGCAGTGGTGCCGAACCAGGCGTCGTTGGTGAGGTTCACCAGTAGCTGCGCGCCTTCGCGCACCAGGGCGCGCGTTTCCGCGGCGAGGCTGTCCTCAAAGCACACCAGCGCGCCGATGCGCACCCTCGGACTTGAAAGGTGCAGCAGGTTGGCCTCCCGCCCCTGCGTCAGGTCCCCCGGAACAAGCTCCCGCAGCCAGCCCGGTGCCCATTCCCGGAAGGGCAGGAACTCGCCGAAGGGGACGAGATGCCGTTTCCGATAACTTTGCAAAGCGACCTCGCTGTCCCCCAGGAGCACCGCGGAGTTGTATTCGGCCACGCGGCCCGATGCGTCGGCCTCCGCCCCTGGCTCCAAGGTTCCGATCAGCAACGGGATTCCCGCCCGCTCCGCCTGCCGGAGGGTGAAGCTGTGGTTGAGCTCGTCGGAAAACATTCCCCGCGGGGTGGTGGCCTCCGGCCAGATGACCAGGTCGGGTTTGGGCGACTGCAGGGACGTGGCCAGGTCCATCAGACGCTCCAGACGCGTCAGGATGGAGGCTTCCTGCGCTTCGGCGAACTTCTCCAACTGCGGAATGTTTGGCTGCAGGCAGACGGCTCGCAGCGTGGTGAACCCGCCCGCGGGTTTTTCGAGGACGACCCGGACTCCGTAGCTGACGGCCAGCCCGAGGAGGACGAGCAGTGTCATGATTTCGCCGCGCAGGTTGGGGAGAGCGCGGAGGGTGGCGTCCGCCTTGAGTCGGCGCACCACGAGGGCCGTGGTGAGGTTTGCGAAGACCACGAGAAAGGTGAGGCCGTAGACGCCGAAGAGGTCGGCGATCTGGATGAGGGCGAGGTTGTTGTGGAGTGCAGCTCCAGGGCTGTTCCAGCCGAAGCCGGTGAAAAGCCAGCAGCGGAGCCAGTCGAGGGCCACCCAGGCGGAGGCACCGCAGACGGCAAAGCGGATGTTGCGCAGGGAGGTGGCGCCCGGAGTCGCCGCGGGTGCGGGAGGCGCGGCCACCAGCCAGGCCCAGACGGCTGGATAGAGGGCGAGGTAGACTGCCAGCAGCAGGGGGACGCCACGCAGGGCAGGGGAGTCGAAAATGTCGGCCAGTGCGTGGAGCCAGTAAAAGACCGCGCTGAAAAAAACAAGGCCCGTGGTGTAACCGAGCAGGGGCGCCTTCCAGCGGGGGGCGGAGGCGGGGAGCGTCCAGAGGGCGGCGAGCAGCGGGAGCAGCGCCACCCAGACCAGTCGGGGCTGGTTCCACGGGGCGAAGCTCAAGGCGAGCAGCGCGCCGGAGCAGGCGGCAGCCGCCCACGGGCCGCCTTTATGAAGAATGGAGCGCAAGTTCATGAACTGGCCGTGCACTATAACACTACTTCCTTGTTTTGCAGCGGCCATTGGGGAGGATTCTGTTGTCAGCCACGGCAGCGTGCCAAAGGCCACGACGGGGAGCCAATGCTGTGTGGACGAGCTGGAACGCCCCGCCGGCGATGCCGGGGGCTGACGAGTGAAATGCATCTTCGGTGCGCCGGAATTCCCTCACGGAGTGCGCGCACCAAGGGTAACTCATGGCTTCCTCAGCCCACAGTCCCCCTCAAAAGAGAGCGCTAGACCCCGCGGGGTCGGAGAGCCATGCCGTGCAGGCCGGTCTTGCGCCCCTGCCGGGGCGGGTGCCCTTTTTGGGGTAGACCGGTGGCGGCGCTCGCGGGGCTCGCTTGCCGACCGGCTAGCTATCGGCGGGCCCGCAGGGCCCGGCAGACAGAGCGGTCAGACAGATCCGGCAGACAGAGCTCGGAAGGGAGGGCTCGGAAGGCAGGGCCAGTTTTTGAGGGATAGGGAGCCGAACAAAGCACGGATTTGGCCCACTCTTTGGCCTACTAAACGAGTTCGCGGATGAACTCTCCGTTGCGGACGATCATCACGGGGCGACCGCTCGGGGTGAGGTACTCCTTGCGCACGTCGATGCCGAGCAGGCCGTAGAAGGTGGCTGCGATGTCGTCTGGCGTGATGGCCTTGTCCTTGGGGCCCTCGCCTTTAACGTCGGAGGCGCCGAGCACCTGGCCGCCGCGGATGCCGCCGCCCGCGAGCAGGCAGAACATGGCGCGCGGATAGTGATCGCGGCCCGCGCGGGGGTTGATCTTGGGGGTGCGTCCGAACTCGCCGGTGACATAGACGGCGGTGGTCTCGAGCAGGCCCTTGGCGGCGAGAGCCGAGAAGAGGCCGGCGAGGCCGTTGTCGAGGTCGGGGAGGTTCTTCTTCTTGAGCGCGGCGAAGTTGTCGGCATGGGTGTCCCATCCGCCGAGCTGCACGGTGACGAAGCGCACGCCGCTTTCTACGAGGCGTGTGGCAAGCAGGCAGCTCTGGGAGAAGGGGGTGGCGCCGAAGAGGCCCGAGATGCTCTCGGGTTCGCGGCTGAGGTCGAAGGCCTCGCGCGCCTTGGTCGAGCGCATCATCTGGTAGGCCTTCTGTCCGAACTCATCCATGCCGCTCAGGATCTTGTCCTCCTTGGCGAAGGAACCGAAGGCGGTGTCGTACTTCTGAACCATGTTCTGGCGGCGGTCGACGTCGGTGAGGGTGACGCCGCGCAGCGCAAGACCGCGCACTTCCATGGCCTTGCCTGGGAGCGGGTTGGCGCCGGTGTCAAACGGGCCGTACTCCACGCCGAGGTAGCCGGTGGGGTTGTTGCCTTGGGAAGGCACGGCGACGAAGCCGGGGAGCTCTTTCTCGCTGCCGAGTTCCTTGCTCACCACCGCACCAAAAGCCGGGAAGCTGAGCGAGGCGATAGGCCGGTTGCCTGTGCCCATGTAAAGGGAGCCGAGTTCGTGGGCGGCAAGGGTGTGGGAGACGCCGCGCAGGATGGCGAACTTGTCCGCGCACTTCGCCAGCATCGGCAGGTGTTCGCAGATCTGCACGCCGTCGGCATTGGTGGCGATCGGCTTGAACTCGCCCCGGTGGGTCTCGGGCGCGTCGGGCTTCAGGTCGAAGGTGTCCATGTGGCTGGGCCCGCCGCCCAGGCGCACGAAGATCGCGGCCTTGGCCTTGCCCGGAAGTTTCGTGCCGCTGCCCTGCTGGAGCGGCGAACCCGCCACGCTGGGGGAGGCGGCCTGTGCGGTCTGGCTGAGGAAATGTTGGAGGGTCATCCCCATGCCGAAGCCGCTGATGGCACCGATGCGGAGGAAGTCGCGGCGTGGCACGCCATCACAATAAAAGGGTGAGTTTTTCATGGTCTGGTTGGGGGGCTGGGGGTTGTGAATTGGGCGGTTCGAGGGAGGGATTTCAGGCGGCGACTCAGTGGTTCACGAGGAACTCGCGGGTGTTCAGCATGGTCCAGAGGAGCTCGCGCGCGCCGGCGACCGGGGACTCGTGGCCGAGGACGTCCGTGTGCGCGTTGCTCAGCTCTTTTGTGGACGGGGGGCGGCTGAGAGTGCGCAGGAAAATCTCGCGTACCACATTGTCCACGGTGTCCTTGGCGGCCTCCCTGACTTCCTCGGGTTGTCTGCGGTCGCCGGGCTTGATGCCGAAGGCCTCCTCGATCCATGCGGTGCCACGCTTGTCGTCGATGCGGCCCAGGAGCGAGGGGTCGTTGCGGGTGTAGATGGTCTGGAGAAGGGTGGGATCCATCACGCGCTCGCAGTCGCAGTTAGTCTGGCGTGCAGGTTTGCCGAAGATGTTGAGGGCATAAATGTTCGGCGTCTTGGCCGCCTTCTTGGTCACGTAGTTGGTGGTGCCCCCGGCGCCGATGGCGCGGTCTGCGACGTCGGTCGGATATTCCTGGAGGCGCTCGCGGGTATCGGTGGCCATCATGATCGCGTCGTAAACCACCTCGGCGGGAAGCCGGCGCACGAGGGCGCGGGCGAAATTCTTCTCATCGACCTTGTTGGTCGGATTCGTCTGCCAGCTGCGCTGGTAGGCGTTGCTACGAAGGATCTCGCGGTGCAGCCACTTCATGTCGAAGCCGTTTTTGGCAAACGTGGCCGCGAGGTAGTCGAAGAGCGCGGTATTACTCGGTGCGTTGGCGAGGTTCAGGTCGTCCGCCGGTTCCACAAGGCCGCGCCCGAAGTAACTCGCCCACACCCGGTTCACCCAAGCCTTTGCAAAGTACGGGTTTTCTTGGGCGCGCAGCCATTCCATGAGCGGCCTGCGAACGTCTTCAAACGTCTCGAGCATCACCGCCTCGCCGCCGAGGAGCTTGGGCGTGATCACGCGGCTGCTGCCCTTCACCGAAGCCTGCACGGGCGCGGGTTTGGCGGGCTTTGCCGACTTGGGGGCCTGCGCCGAAAGGTCCGCCCAGGCGAGGGGCTCACCCTTGGTGATGCGATCACGCACGATCACCTCCTCGGCCCGTTGGTAGGCGACCCGCAGGTCAGCGGTGCGGCGGGTCTTCTCGGCTTCGGTGAGCGCGGGCGGTTCCAGCGGCGCTTCCTTTAGGGACTGGAGTTCGGCAGCGAGAGCTGCCGAGGCCTCCTCGGGTCCGCCGGCGGCAGCGTCGAACTTCTGCTGCAGTTCCTTGAGCTTCTCGTCGCGGATTTCCTGGGCACGCTTGAGATCCTTCTCGCGGTACTGGGTGTCCACCTTGGCTGTGGCCTCGCTCCGGATCTTCTCGCGGAGGCCCGCGTAGCTAACCTCGCCCAACGGCGCAGGCGCCTGCGGCTGGGCGTCAGAGGCGGTCATGGCAGCCATCGCCCTCATCGGCTTGTCGCCCTTACCATCGCCCTGCTTGAAGGAGATGCTGGTGAAGAAGGCTTGGAACTGTGCGAAGTCCTGCTTGGTCCACTGGTCGAAGGGGTGCTTGTGGCACTGTGCGCATTCGATGCGCACCCCGAGGAAGGTGTGGGCGAAGGCGAGCGCCTTGTCTTCAGCCTTCTGCACGTTCTGCCGGGCCCAGAACCAGGGCATCGTCTCGCGCTTGCCGAAGTCCACGCCGTCCTTCTGGAAGTAGGAGCTCATTTCCTCCACGTACTCGGCGTAGGGCTGGTCCGGCCGGCTGCGCATGGCCCCCAGCACGATGCCGGCGGCGAGTTCGTCGTAGGGCTTGTTCTGCTGGACGCGCGCGTACACCCAGTCAAACCACTGCCGGGAAAGCTGCGGCCCGAAGTTCACCTGGCCGACGTTGGCGGCGAGACCGTTTCCTCGGAGTACCAGCGGATTGTTCCCCGTGAAATCGCAGAGCTTCGTGGTCCACCACGCCGCATAGCCTGGACGCCCGAGGAGTTCGTCAATTTTGCGGTCCCGTTTGTCCGGGGTCTTGTCGGCGAGGAATGTCTCCACTTCCTGCGGGGTGGGGAGGGTGCCCGTCACATCGAGGCTCGCGCGGCGCAGAAATTCGGTGTCGGAGCACAACGGCGACGGGATGATGCCGACCTTGCGCAGCTTGGCGTTCACGAGTTCGTCGACCTTGTTCTTGGCGGCGACCACCTTGGGATAGGCCGCCGGATCGGACACCGGCAGCATCACCGGCACGGGCACCACGCCGTTGTCATAGAAGGCCACGACGTGCGAGTCGCCCTTGCCCGAACTGGTCACACGCCCCTCCTCCGACACCGCGGCGACCGCCTCGTCATTCGAGCGGAACCGGGTGATCTCGGTGACATCCTCTACAGTGCCGTCCTTCCAATGGGCCAGCACGCGCAACTGCACGACGTCGCCCGGCTTGCGGAACACGATTTCCTTCGGGAACACCTCGAGACGGTCGAACTCGCCGGTCTCGGTCACGTCAATCTTGGCGCCGCCGCTGATCCAGCGGAGGAGCACGTTGTACTCCCATGAATCCTTGGCGAAGCGTTCCTTGCCCTTGTGGCTCATGAGCGCGGCGCCCTTGCGCAGGAGGAGGCTTTGGGCGGGATCCTGCAGGTTGACGCGGACCTCGCCCTCGTCGCCGTTGTCGGCGGTGCTCATCTGCTCGTGGTCCTTGTCGAAGTCGTACCCAAAGAGCGAGAGTTGGAAGCCGCCGCGGCCCTGAAAGGAGCCATGACATTCGCGGCCCGAACAGCCGAGGCGGCTCATCATGGGGACGACGTGCCTGCGAAAGCTTGGCTCCGCCTGCGTCTGCGCGGTCTTGAAGCGACTGGAGGGGGTCGGTCCTTTTGGGGGCGCCTGCGGGGAGGGGGTGAGTGGTGAGGAAGCGGTGATGGCCGCAACCGTGGAGGCTGCCTCAAGAAGAGGGGCAGCCAGCGCGGCAACGGCAACGAGGAGGGGGAATACTCGTGCCATAATAGGGGAAACCCCTAGGATCAACAGTTCTTAGGAAAGGATGCCAGCCTAATTGCAGCGGCAACCAGCGCCGGGAAACCCGCCCCAAAAAGCCCGGAAAGCTGCTGCTCTTCCTCGAGCCTCGCCACCCGGTGTAAAAAACTGGGCGGTGCTGTTTCCCGTCTTTCTCACGGCAATCTTTATCTCCATTTGCTTTTGAGCAGTGGCGAACACGCCCTAAGATGTGCGCTAGGGGCAGCTTGTCTTGATCGCTAAGTTTAGCTGGCCTCACCCCTCTGAGCATGTGTGTTTCCAAATCCCCCCTCCTGCTGTGGATGGCGTCCTGCCTCCTTCCTGTCCTTTCCTTTGCCAGTCCCGCTCCGCCCACGGGATTTCGCGCTCTCTTTAATGGAGAGAATCTGACCGGTTGGTACGGGCTCAACCCGCACGCGGTCGGAAAACTGGAGGGCGAGAAGCGCGCAGAGAACCTTGCCAAGCAGCGTGGTGAGTTCGCCCAGCACTGGCGGATCGAAGATGGCGAGCTTGTCAACGGAGGCGCAGGGCCCTACGCCACCACAGAAGAGGAGTTTGGAAACATAGAGCTTCTGCTCGAGTACAAAACCGTGGCCGGTGCAGACAGCGGGATTTATCTTCGGGGGACGCCCCAGATCCAGATCTGGGATTGGAACCAGCCGGACGACCCCAAAAAGCCGGACCGCCGGCCCAGGCTCGGCTCAGGAGGCCTCTTCAACAATACCCCGAACACGCCGGGACGGGACCCGCTTGTGCACGCGGACAGGCCGTTCGGAGAGTGGAACAAATTTCGGATCAGGCAGGTTGGGGCGCAGACCTGGGTGTGGCTCAACGACCAGCTCGTGGTGGACGGGGCGGTGTGGGAAAACTTTTGGGACCGTTCCCAACCCCTTCCCGCCAAGGGTCCCATAATGCTGCAGACCCACGGCGGGGAGATCCGCTGGCGCAATGTTTTCGTGCGCGAAATCCCGCCCGGGGAGACGCCAAAGTAGTCCGCCCTTGCGCTGCCTTCCCGGCTTTATGTTGCTGAGCGGGAAGCCACAGGGTCGCCAAACGCCAAGATCACCGCAGCCATCATCGGTTGCGGGAGTGGCCGTCGAAGCGTCAAGTTGCGCAAACGGGGACCTCACAGGGCGGGTCAGCCCTTTTTGGTGTTGGGCACCAACAGAGAAACGCCCCCCACGGAAGCAAGGGTTGACGCCAAAGGCCTGTACGGCATACTGTCCATATGAACGCGATCACGTACACCTCTGCTCGTGAGAATCTGGCGTCGACCATGGACCGGGTCTGCAACGACCACTCTCCTGTCATCATTACCAGAAACAGAGATCAATCCGTCGTGATGCTCTCCTTGGAAGACTTTGAGGCACTCGAAGAAACGGCATACCTGCTACGCTCTCCGGCTAATGCAAAGCGTCTTCTGGACTCCATCCATTCCTTGGAAAACGGGAAAGGCATCACGCAAGCCATTGATCTCAATTCTTGAATCTAACTTTTTCTCCCCAAGCCTGGGAGGACTATACCTTCTGGCAATCCACGGATTCAAAGACCCTGAGAAGAATCCACGAACTCCTAAAAGATATCATCCGGAATCCTCATTCCGGTGTGGGTAAGCCTGAACCGCTCAAACACGTGTTTCATGGATACTGGTCTCGCCGGATCGATTCTGAACACAGGATCGTATACAAAGCAGTGGAAGGCGGCATTCTCATCGCTCAGCTCAGGTATCACTACGATGCGCCTTAATCTGTCTGGATTTGGTGGAAGGCCAATCGCGACCGGCGGCCCCGGGGCTTCAAAAGAGACAGAGTTTAATCGTACCTGTAACCTCGAAAGCAAAAGACAGTGGGAGGGGTCGGAAGCGGTGGTTTTTTCGAGGGATGCGAGCCGCTGGGGCCAAAGGGTTCCCGTCGTGAATCCTCCGTAAAATAAACCCTTGAGACCTCTTATTCAGAAAACTGTCCGCAGATTTCTCAGATCGAGCACAGGAGAGGAAACCATAAAAACATCTGCGGAAATCTGAGCCATCTGTGGATCACTGCCTGCTCCCTCTGGCCACGCTGTTTTCTGTCTGTTTGCGGGTGCCGACGCACCAGAGGTGTTTGTCGGTACGCAGAAAGATCTGTCCGTCGCTGAGGGCCGGCGAGGCGTAGCTGTTTTCCCCGAGCGCGTTGGTGGCGAGCACGGCAAACTTGTCTGCCGGCCGGACCACCCTGCATTCGCCCGCGTCGTTGAGGAAGTAGACCAGGCCGCCGGCGCTTACGAGGGAGGCGTGCTGCCGGCCGAAGCGTTCGTTCCAGACGACTTGGCCGGTTGTTGCGTTGAAGGCGTGGGCAAAGCCGCGGTCATCGGTGAGGAGCAGCCAGTTTTCCTCCAGAATCGGGGAGGGGACGTAGGAAACGCCGATCGCCGAAGGGGGGTTGTGGTGCCAGGCGACATGGGAGGCGGACACGTTTCCTTTGCCGTCGGGTTTGATGGCCATGACATGGTGCTTGGGAAAGCCGCCGGTCATGTAGAAAAGGTTGTGGGTGGTGCTGTAAACCAGCGAGGCGACAAACTGGTCGGTGGGGCCGTCGATGATCCAGAGCAACGCTCCGGTTTCAGGGTCATAGGAGGCGATACATTTGGAGCCGGAAAGAACCATCTGGGTCTGTCCGTTGACCTCCCGGAGGAGGGGCGCCACGTAGCTGCGGGTGCGGTTGGGCCGCTCGATGCGCCACAGTTCCCGGCCGTCCTTGCGCGAGAGCGCGACGATGTAGCCCGGGCCGTCGTGATCGCAATTCACGATGACCTTGTCCTTCCACAGAACTGGGGTGCTGCAGTAGCCGTGCACGCTGCTGAAGAGGCCGGGACGCACGCTCCAAGCCGGCTCCCCCTCGAGTGTGTACGCCGCGATGACCGGTTCGCGACCGTCCAAAAAGGAACAGTAGACCTTCTCGCCGTCGCAGGCCGGCGTGCTCGAAGCCCGCGAGTTTTCCGTGTGGACGCGTTCAGGGGAAGCTTTGAGGACCGTCCGGCGCCACAGCTCGGCGCCGGTGTGGCGCGCAAAGCAGAGGAGCATGCGCGCCTCGGTCCCGGCGTCGTAGGCTGCCGTAAAAACCTTGTCTCCAAAGACAACAGGAGAGGCGTGTCCCGGGGGGCAGGGTGTTTTCCAGGTGACGTTTTCAGTCGCGCTCCAGCGGAGGGGGAACTCCTTTTCGGTACTGACGCCGTCGCCCGTCGGGCCGCGCCAGACGGCCCAGTCCGCGGAGTGTGCGCTTGAGAGGGGGGCGAGCAGGCAGAAGGCGGCGAGGGCGGCGAAAAACGGGCGGGGGCAAGCGGCGTGGTCCATGGTGCTGTGGGGAGGTTGCGGAGGAGTTTGGATCAGGGGGTGGGCTTGAGCAAACCCATGGCGGCCATCCATTCGCCGCAGCGTTCAAACCAAAGCCCGGCGGGAGTGTTTTTACGCGACATGCCGTAGCCGTGACCGCCCGTGGCGTAGATGTGGAGCTCGGCAGGGCGCTGCAGTTTTTTCAATTCCAGGTAAAGCATCGCCGCTTCCAACGGGTTGTTCTTGTCATCGTGGGCTACAGCAAAAAAGGCGGGGCAGGCATCTTTGGGCACGGAAAAGCCCTCGCGGAACTTCGTGGAATCCCCAGGCTCCAAAAAGCCGCCCCCGTAGATGAAAACCGTGAAATCAGGCCCCCTCGGATCATCCACCCCCTCCTTTTGCGGATAGCCACGCGCCGACCGATCCCAAGAAAGGTGTCCGACCAGGTTGGCCCCCGCGGAAAAGCCGAGGACGCCGACCCGGTTTGGGTCTATCCCGAACTCCTTGGAACGGTTTCGCAACAGCCCGAGGGCCCGCTGGGCGTCCTGTACGGGGAGTTCGTGCGGGGGCGAGTTGTCGCGGGTCGGGACCCGGTAGTGGAGCAGGGCCGCGGTGACGCCAAGTTGGTTGAGCCATTCACACACCATTGTGCCTTCGTTGCGCGAGGAGAGGAACCAGTAGCCCCCACCGGGAGCGACAAGCACGGCCGCGCCGTTGGGTTGGGCGGCCGGGTAGACCGTCAGGGTGGGTTCCGTGATGTGGGTTTCGCTTGCCCCGTTGCGGGGGGCCACGCCGGCGATCGACTTCAGGGTGGCCTCGGAAGGGGGCAGCATTTTGCCGGGGGCGCCCTCGGGCCACAGGGGGAGAGTTGTCTCGGCTGCAGAGGCTGCGGCTGCGAAGCCGAGGGAAAAAAGCAAGAGGGCGGAGGCAAGGGGGCGCATGGGGGGAGGCGGTCGCGGACGGTAAAACAACCGGCGGAAGGGTGGTTGTTTTCAGGTCTTTTCCGAGGTAGAGTTAGGCAATAGCATTAGACCAAAGGCATGGAAATCTTAGAGCTAAAGCAGAGTGAGCGGGAAGCAGGCCTTGGCTGCCGGGGAGTGGCGCAGCTGGGCTCCAGGGGTTCCTGGTGGAAGGCGCTGGGCGTTGCGGGTGCGCTGTTGGGGAGTGGAGGCGGCGGCATCGGAGGTGCAGGCGGCCTGTTGTGCGCTGCGCCGCCGCGCTTTGAGCCCGAGATGAGCTGGCTGGAGAACGACAAGGTGCGGGTGGGCGTCGATCTAAAGATGGGGGGCTCAATCACCTCGCTCATGGGGCGCAAGGACGGCCGGGAGTTGATCAACAATTTTGACCACGGCAGGCAGGTGCAGATGTCTTTTTACAGCGGCCCGGTGCCGTTTGTCCCACGCGGGGTGCAGCCGCATCCGGCTTGGCGGGGGCTGGGCTGGAATCCGGTGCAGTCGGGGGATTGGGCGGGAAATCCGGCGCGTGTGCTGGAGCACCGGAATGCGGACGGGGAGCTGTATTCGCGGGTGGTGCCGATGCAGTGGCCGCTGGCGGGGGTGGAGGGGGACTGTGAAATGGAGAGCTGGATTCGTTTGGAGGGCCAGGCGGTGCAGGTGCGCTGCCGGCTGACCAACCGGAGGGAGGACCGTACTTTTTTCCCTGCGCGGCACCAGGAGTTGCCGGCGGTCTACACCAACGGAGAGTTTCGGAAGGTGGTGACCTACACCGGGGACCGGCCCTTTACCGGCGAGGCCTTGAACGAGTGGGTGGATCCGGGGCCTCCGTGGAAAAGTTTCACGGCCACGGAGCACTGGGCGGCTCTGGTGGATTCCAACGGGGTGGGACTCGGGGTGTGGCAGCCTGCGACCACCTACTGGAAACAGGGCTGGGTGGCGGGGGACGCTTCCAAGCAGGGGCCGCGGGACAATTCGAGCGGTTACCTGGCGCCGGTGGGGTTGGAGCACATGGACCACAACATTGTCTATGAGTACGAGACCCGGCTGATTCCGGGGACGGTGGGCGAGATCCGGGGGTTGGTGAAGGGGTGGGAGAGCAAGCGCGGCCTGCCTGCATACCGCTTCGAGAAGGGGCGGATGGGCTGGAGCGTGCGCGGGGGAGTCGACGGCGGCTTGCCTTTGGCGGGGGTGTGGCGGGTGCAGGCGCAGGCGACGACGTTGTTTTTGGACGGACCGGCTACCTTTTGGCGGGCGGAGGCCGCAGGTACGCTGAAGGTCAACGCGCTTTGGAAGGCACAGACGGGCAGGTTGCGCGTGGCGTGGAAGGGGATCCGGCCCGAGGATCCGGAGGGGAGCGCCGTGTTTGAGGTGCCCGTGGGGGACAGCCGGAGTGAGCGGACCTTCTCGCTCAAGAGCCAGCCTGGCTACAAAGGGGGGATGCAGCGGCTGCTGTTGCGCATCGAGGCGCTCAAGCCCGGCGACGTGGTGGAGGTGGAGTCGATCCGGCTCGAGCCTTAACCGTCCTGGGGTGTGTGCTCGGTCAAGCAAACCCAATTTCGGGAGGACAAACGCGCGGTCTCTGCCGAAAAACATCTCATAAATCGCTGATTCAGAGTGGTATCCGCAGATCTCTCAGATTTCATGAATGGGGGAAAACAGGAGCAAGCATCTGTGAGGCTCTGTGTCATCTGTGGATCCCTCTTCGCTCCTTGAGGAGTTGTCCTGTGGAGCACTTCTTGAAAGTGCTTGGAAGCGGCGGCCTCTGTGTCCCTGATTCTCGTGGCTTGCGGCGCGCTGAAACTTGAATCAGTCTGCTGAGTTATGAGCGAGAAACGAACCGGCTGTTTGACTGCTTTCTTAGTGGTGGCGCTTCTTGTAAGCGCGATCGTCAATCTCGCTTTTCTCGCCGGACGTTCCGGCAGGGGGGTGCGCACCGCCATCTCAAGTTCCCCCGCCTCGCCCTTTGGGGAAGAGACCGTGGTGGCCGCCGGAGAAGGAGCCGCCGGAAAGCGCATTGCCGTCATTTCTCTCCGTGGGGTCATTAGCACCGCGGAACCCGGCGAAATCGGGGAGTCGGGCCTGGACGACCTGCTCGCCGAGCTCAAGCAGGCCCGGAACGACAACTCGGTGGCGGCCATCCTCCTGCGCATTGACTCGCCCGGGGGCGAGGTGACGGCCTCGGACATTTTGTACGAGGAGGTCGCCAAGACGCGCGAGAAGAAGCCGGTGGTGGTGAGCATGGACGCGGTGGCGGCCTCCGGCGGCTATTACGTGGCCTGCGCCGGCAGCTACCTGTACGCGCACGAGACAAGCATCACGGCCTCGATCGGAGTGATCATGCAGAGCGTCAACTATCAGAACCTGCTTGAGAAGGTGGGCTTGGAGGTGCTCACCTTCAAAAGCGGCAAGTTCAAGGACCTGCTCAACGGCGCCCGCGAACTGACCGAGGCCGAGCGGGAATACGTCCAAGGGCTCATCAACCAATCCTACAACAAGTTTGTGGGGATCGTGGCGCGGGAGCGGAAGCTGGACGAAGCGGAACTGCGCAAGGGCGTGGCCGATGGCCGGATTGTTTCCGGCAGCGATGCGCTGAAGGAGCGCCTCGTCGACGAGTTGGGTGGTTTCGATCAGGCGCTTGAAAAGGCGCGCGAGCTTGGCAACGCGCCCGGTGCCGAGGCGATCCGGTTCACGACCCCCCTGGCCTTTGGAAAGCTGGTGCGGTTTTTGAGCGAGGCACCCCGCCCCGCGGGCAAGCTGAAGCTCGAGATCGGGGCGCCCAGTGCCACCAAGCTCCAGAGCGGCCGGTTGTATTTTCTTTCGCCCGCGCTGATGCCCTAGTGCGGGTACGGTTTTTCACTCTTATTTGGCGCCCAGCCGTTTCCCTTTTTGAGCTTGGAATCCCGTCTCCTCGTTTGGTTTTTGTTGGGGTTGCCCGTTGTCGGGGGAGTCTTCTACTACCTTTGGGTGGCGCGGAATTTGAGGCAGCGGGGAGGGCGGGTGAGCGTGCAGTATTTCGGGCTGCCAGATCTTTTTCTGGCCTCCTCCCTGGGGCTGTATTTCGCCGCCTCGGGCGTGCTGTTTTTGTTCAAGGCTGAGCCCCAGCCGGGGATGCGGCCGGAACAGGTTTGGAACAACGCGGGCTTCATGGCCGCGGTGCTGGTCACGGTGCTGGTGTTTGTGGGGATGCGCCCCGTTCCCCTGCTCAAGGCCTTTCATTTAAGCTGGGACGCCGCCTCCTCCTTTTTACTAAGGGCGGCGCTTTCCCTGCTGACGGCCCTCCCTCCCATCTACGCGACGGCTCTGCTTTGGGAGCGGTTCGTGCCGGGAGCCGGACAGGAGCAGGCGCTTGTGTCGCTTTTCCGCAATTCGGTGGAAACGGGGGATTCGCGGGCCGTTTGGCTGGTGGTGGCGTCGGCCTTTCTGGGGGCGCCTTTGCTGGAGGAGATTCTCTTTCGCGGTTATTTTTATGTGACGCTCAAGCGCTACATTGGGGCGGTGGGTTCGGCGTTGGTGGTCAGCGCGCTGTTTGCCGTCTGTCACGGTTACGCCGGGGTGATTCCTGGGCTCTTCATCCTGTCGCTGTGTCAGACCGTGCTGTTGGAGCGTTACGGCTCGCTCTGGGTGTGCATTGCAATGCACGCCTGCTTCAACGGGCTTGGGCTGGTGCAGTTGTACATGGAGGCGCGGGGATGGATGTACCACTGACTCTTGCCGCCCTCGGAGAGGATGCTTTGGTGGAGCGGTTGGTGGGGTTGCTGCCTGTTGCGGGCGGGGCGGTGGTGGAGGGCCCGGGGGACGACTGCGCGATTGTCGAGGGGGCTTCCTCCGGCGACTGGTCCCTGCTCAAGGCGGACGCGGTCGTCGAAGGGGTGCATTTCGTACCCGGGGAAAACATGGCACGGGTCGGCTGGAAGGCCCTTTGCCGCGCCATTAGCGACGTGGCGGCCATGGGCGGGTTGCCCCTGCACGCGCTCGTGAGCGTGACGGCGGCTCCTGAGACTCCGTGGACGCAGTTGCGGGACTTGTACCGGGGGTTGGCAAAGGCTGCGCGGACGTATGAGGTGGCGGTGGTGGGGGGGGAGACGACGCACTCGAACGGTCCCCTGGTGTGCAGCGTGTTTTTGACCGGGCGCGTCGAACCGGGGCGTTGCGTGCGCCGCTCCGGGGGGCGTCCGGGGGACGTCCTGCTGGTGACGGGTCGTCTTGGCGGCTCGTTTCAAAGCGGACACCACCTTGATTTCAAACCGCGGTTGGCCGAGGCGCGCTGGCTCACGGCCCACTTTCTGCCCACCGCAATGATGGATCTTTCCGACGGCCTGTCCAAGGACGGGCCGCGGCTGGCGCGGGCAAGCGGCTGCGGGTTGGAGTTGGAACTGGAGGCGCTACCGCGCCGGCGGGGGTGTTCGGTCGAGGCGGCCTGCGCCGATGGGGAGGATTTTGAAATGCTGCTGGCCGTCTGCCCGGATCGGGTGGAAGGATTGCTGGCGGACTGGAAGCGTGCTTTTCCCCGAGTGCCCCTCACCCGGGTCGGGCGCCTGCTGGAGGCGGGGGAAGGGTTGCGTCCCCGTGCTACTTTTAACCTCCGTGGATACGATCATTTCCAATAGCCCCGAAGAAACCCAGGCCGCCGGCCGCAGGCTGGCAGCCACGCTCCGGAAAGGGGCGGTGGTTGCCTTGATTGGGGATTTGGGGGCGGGCAAGACGCATTTCACCAAGGGGCTGGTGGAGGAACTGGGGGGGGATCCTGCCGAAGTGACGAGCCCGACCTTCACCCTGGTGCACGAGTACAGGGAGGGGCGTCTCCCGGTGTTTCACTTTGACTTTTACCGCCTGGAGGAGGCCTCGGAGCTGCGCAACATCGGCTGGGAGGAGTATCTGCTTGAGGATGGGGTGGTGGTGGTGGAATGGGCGGAACGGTTTCCCTCGGCCCTTCCCGAAGGCACCCTGCGGGTGCGCTTTTCAATCGGCGGGGGCGACCAGCGTACATTGGAGGTGGAAAAATGAAGGTGCTTGCCTTGGAGGCTTCTACGGACTTTGCGTCGGTGGCGTTTTGGGAGGATGGACGGCTTGTTTTTGAAGAGGCCTTTGCCTCCAAGCGCTCCCTTTCAGCGGACCTCTTCCCCCTGCTTTGGCAGTTGCTGGAGCCTGTGGGCGCGGCGGACAGCATCGTGGTCGGCCTGGGGCCCGGCTCCTACGCGGGCGTGCGGATTACCATTGCAGCCGCGCTGGGCCTGCAGGCGGTGTGGGGCTGCGAACTGGTTGGGATCCCCAGTGTCGCGGCGCTGCCGGTGGGGAGTGGTTGCTTTCGGGTCATTGGAGACGCCCGCCGCGGCAGCTGGTATTACACGCGCGTGGAGGCGGGTGTCTGTGTTGAGGGGCCGCTCCTTGCAGATTCGGGCGAGGCCTTGCGCGCTTATTTGGACGAGGCGCAGGGGGAGGTTTATGCCACCGAAGCACTCCCGCCTGAATGGGGAGCGAGCGTACTGCTTCCGAGCGCCTCGCTCCTGGCCAAACTCGCAGCAGCCGGCACAGGGATCGTACAAACGGGGGACCTAGAGCCGCTTTACCTGCGGGACGTCCACATCACCCGACCCGCGGCCGCCCGCGGGTGAGGCACCCGCTCCGGGTGCTTCGGAGGGCCATATCCCTAATCCACCGTAGCCTTTGGCGCGGCAATGACAACGGGCGGCGGGCCCGCGGGCTTCGCTGGCACGCTTCCAGGCGCCGCCGCAGGGGCCGGTGGAGGCGCGGTGTACTCGACCAAGTATTCCGGTGAAATCCTGTGCGTAAAAGTCGGCTTGTCCCACATCTCCCAGCCCACGGGAATGCCGTCCAGGTCTACCAGGTCCCGGGCACCCAGATACGCGGGGATGGAATCCTTGCAAACGTGAAACCAGATGACGGACTTCGGGTTTGCCTTGAGGGCGTGCAGCTGGGAACGGAAGGCGGAGCTCATCTTCCGCGCCTGCTCGACGGTTTCACCGCCTGTGGGCTTGAGGGTCAGGTTGAGCTGGATGTTGGGCGAGCTCGGGATCTGGGCGACTTCGACCTTTACATCCCGGTTGCCTACGTTCGCCCGGGTGAAGAAGTTGGCCATCTTGAGGGGGTCGAATATGAGCTTTCGCACAGGCGCTGGCTGGCCTGTGGAGCCCTTCTTCATCAGCACCTTGCCGTCCGGGCCCTTCACTGTTTCCCGGCGCGTGGTATAGTCGGAGTTGCCGTTTTTGAGCTCTTCTTCCACCGCTTTTGCAAAGTCCTTTTCCCTGAGGAAGACCAGCTTCCCCTCCGAGACCAGCACCCGCTGGAGTTCCGCCTGTTCGGGCATGGGCTTTGGGTTGGGGAGACGGATCGCGATGCCCGGAGGGGGGACATAGGCGGGAGTGGTGTCGAGCTTGATCTTGAGCTTGTCGATTTCGGCCAACAGCTCTGTAACGGTCAGCTTTCGCTGGTCCCGCTCCTTCCTCAGGGAGTCGATCTGCTTTAAGAGCTTGTCCAGATCCTCCAGCACGATGGGGTTCTTGGCTTGGGCGGTCTCTGCTTCCTTGAGGGCTTCCACGACCTTCTCCAGATCCTTCTGCAGTTTGGCCGTTTCGGCGGCAACCTCGACGGGGTCGCGGCTCGTGTCGATTTTGGCAAGCTCCTCTTTGAGCTGTACATGCTCCTCCTCGGAGACGAGCGGAAGTTCGGAAAGGACCTTTTTGACTGACTTGGCCAGCCCGATGCCGATCATCACCAGCACGATGATCAACACACCCACGACGTTGGTCATGGTGTCCATCAGGGCGACGAAAGGGAGTTCCTCGTCGTGCG
>CAMCIN010000058.1 GCA_945874745.1 Akkermansia muciniphila
AAACTCTGGGCTTCAACGGCGAGGCCTCAAAGGCACTCGAGATCGCGCAAAACATGATCGAACTGCCGAGGCTTGCCCCCCAAAACCGCGGTCATCGGAAGGCTCCGCCCGCTGGACGAAAAGTCCAGCAACGCGATGGGCACACGGCGCCTCACCGAGTTGCTGCTCACCTTCGAGCTTTGGGACGAGGCGCTCCGACTGGCCGGGACCCCTTACCTGGAGAAGCAAAACGATCCAGTGCGGGAGGCCGCCCGCCAGCGGCTTCTGGCGGCCGCCCACTACGCGAAGGGGGACCGGGCGCAGGCCGAGCGCGCGCAGGCCGGTCTGGAAAAGGCGCTTTCCCAGGCCTTAAGCGAGCGGGTCGAGGCGGCGGACGAGGCGGAGCGCAAAGCGGCCGAGGCGGGAAAGTCCGGGGCGGACCTTGCACGGGCCGCCCACGACGTGCTCCAACAGCGGAAACTCGGGGTGGACGCCTGCCGCTCGCACCTTGCGGAAACCCGGCTTACGGCCGCGCTCACCAGAAAAGACACCACCGCAGCGGAACTCCAAATCAAACTGGCCACGCAGTTAGGCGGGGCGCGCAAAGCCCGCCTGCTTGCCGCCTTGGGCAGGCCTGAGGAGGCGCTAAAACTGGCGCGCGAAGCCGCCGAAAAGGAGCCCGGACATATTTTTCCGGCTGCCGTGCTCGTAGAAACCCTTTGGGAACAGGGCAAGACCGACGAGGCAAAGAGTGCCTTTGCGGTCCTGCGAAAAGGGGCTGCGTCCGCCGAACTCAACCTGCCGATCCTAAAGCGGCTTGAGCCCGTCGCACGTGCCTGCGGGCTTGCCCCTGACTGGCGCCCGCCAGCCGAAGCGCCGAAGGATGCGGGCGTCCGCCCGGCGCTGGAATCGCTTGGACCGTTACGCTGGTCGCCGCAACCTGCCCCCGTCTGGAGTCTGCCGGAAGACGGCGGACAAGCACTCGCACTGGAAAAATTCAAGGGGGGTCCTGTGCTGCTGATCTTTTATCTTGGCAGTGGGTGCCGCCATTGCATTGAGCAGCTCAACACCTTCGCCCCGTTTTCTCCCCGGTACACCAAGGCAGGCATTCCAATTGTGGCAATCAGCACGGACGCAGCTTCCTATTTGAGCAAAACGACCGAACAGGCGAGCCTGCCCACCGGCTTTCCTTTCCCAATCGTGGCGGACCCCGGGCTTTCGCAATTCAAGGCGTACGGCGCCCACGATGATTTTGAAAACCAGCCGCTGCACGGAGTCTTCCTGTTGGATGGAGCGCAACGTGTCCGCTGGCAGGACATTTCTTTCCGCCCGTTCGACCAGCCGGAGTGGCTGTTGGAGGAGGCCCAGCGCCTGCTAAAATTTTCGTCCCCCAGCCACCCCCGCCCCACCGGGGCACGGCCTTGATAGCCCACACCACCGCCGTGGGCTGGCGAATAAAATGCGCCTTGGGTGCGCCGGGCCCGGCTCAAATCAGCTTTTTCAGCGGGTCGTTGCCGGTGCAGCCCTCGACAAAGATGCGCCCAGCCCGCCGTCTGACATGCCGGCCGCCCGGCAGGTTGACCTTTGCCGGAAACCGCTCGCTGACGAGCCGGGCTACCGCCTCGACCAGCTCAAACCCCACCTCGGGCACCGCGTGCAGCGCCAGCCACCGGGTGATCCGCAAACGGCGCTGCGCCACCGCCAGCAGCCGCAACGATTTGACGTCCAACTGCTCCTGAAGCTCCCCTCCAGCCGCATCGTGCTCCCGCAGCCAGTCCGCCTCCGCGCGCAAAAGCTCGGCGGTACGCCAGAGGGCCGCCTTCACCGGTCGCTCCATCGCCCGCTCCATCTCGGGAAGCAGCCCGTGCCGGATCCGGTTCCTCGCCCACCGGGGATCCGCGTTTGAGAGATCTTCGCAAAAAGTCAGCCCCCGCCGCGCGATCCACTCATCCAGTTCGGTCCGCCACACCCCGAGCATCGGGCGGAGTAGACGCAGCGAAACCTCTCCCTCAACCCGTTCGCTCCACGGCGCCATCCCGCCCAGCCCGAGCGAGCCAGAGCCACGCAACAGCCGGAATAAAAAAGTCTCCACCTGGTCGTCCGCGTGGTGCCCGAGCACCACCTCCCGAATCCCGCGCTGCAACGCAATCCGAGAGAAGAATGCGTACCGCGCCGCCCGCCCCTTCTCCTCCAAGCCCACCCCGTGGCCGCCCTCCGTTCCCCCCACGGCCGTCCGTTCCACCACCACCTCCAGTCCCCGGGCTCGACCGAACTCCAGACACCACTCCGCGTCCATCCTGCTTTCCGACCGCAGGCCGTGGTCTAGATGCAGAAGCGTCAGCCCTCCAAAGCCGGCCTCCTGCAGCAGGGCGACCAAGGCCACGGAATCCCGACCGCCGGAAAACCCCACCAACAGGCAGGACTCCCGCGGCACCCCGGCCGAGAGGAGGGCGTCGGCGATTCGCTGCGAAAGACGGGAATGCACGGCGCGCGCCCCGCTCAGCCGAGCCGCTCGGAACCAAAGTAAGCGTGCAGCGGGGCAGGCAGCCGCACCGAGCCGTCTGCCTGCTGGTAGACCTCAAGCAGGGCGACCATCAGCCTTGGCAGGGCGGTACCCGAACCGTTGAGCGTGTGGCAGAAACGGTTTTTGCCGTCGCCATCCTTGAACCGGAGATTCATGCGTCTCGCTTGAAAATCGCCAAAACTCGAACAGCTCGACACCTCCAGGTAGGCCTGCTGCCCGGGCGCCCAGACTTCGATGTCGTAGGTCCGCGTCGAGCCGAACCCGATGTCCCCGGTGCAAAGCTCGATCGTGCGATAATGGAGCCCCAACAACTGCAGGACGTGCTCGGCGTCGGCCGTCAGTTTTTCCAGCTCCTGCGCCGACTCCTCAGGCGTGGTGATCTTCACCAGCTCCACCTTGTCAAACTGGTGCATCCGGATCAGCCCGCGGGTGCCGAGCCCCGCCGAACCGGCCTCCCGCCGAAAGCACGGAGAATAGGCCGTGTAACGAATCGGCAGCTGCTCGGGGTTGAGAATCTCCTCCCGGTGCAAGTTCGTCACAGGCACCTCCGCGGTGGGAGCCAGGTACAGCTCGTCCCTTTCGCAACGGTAGAGCTGCTCCTCAAACTTGGGCAGCTGCGAGGTGCCAACCAGAGCCTCCGCACGCACCACAAAGGGCGTGCTCACCTCCGTGTAGCCGTGTTCGCGCGTGTGCAGATCCAACAGAAAGTTGACCAGCGCTCTTTCCAGACGCGCCCCCGCCCCTGTGAAACACACAAACGCGCTCCCGCTTACCTTGGCCGCCCGTTCAAAATCAAAAAGGCCGAGCCGCTCGCCAATCTCCACATGGCTTTGAGGCGTGAATGCGTAGGCCGGCCGCTCTCCCCAAATCCGCACCTCCGGATTGGCCGAGGCGTCCTCCCCGACGGGGCACCCCTCGTGCGGCAGGTTGGGCAGCTGCAACAGCAAGTCCCTCTGCCGCGCGTCCAACAATGCGGCCTCCTCGTTCAGCTTGGCCACCTCGTCCCCAAGCGCCCGCACCTCCGCCTCCACGGAGGAAGTGTCCTCTCCCTTGGCCTTGCGCTGGCCGATCTCCTTGCTGATCCGCTTGCGGTCCGACTGCAACTGCTGAAGACGCGTTTCCGCAGCGCGCCGCTCCCGGTCACACTCCAGAATGTCGTTGATCCGCAGATGCGACTCGCCCCCGCGGGCGGCCAGGCGGGCGGTGATCTGCTCGGATTGTTCACGAATGAGGCGGATATCTAACATAAAGAGCCCAGAGTCCTCCCAGAACATCCGCCGGGGAGCAAGAGCGAGTTGCAGCCCGGAACCCCAACCGCCCCCCGCGCGCCTTCCTACCGCCCTAGCTTCTCGCCTTCAGCCGTTCACACCACCGCGTCCGAGAGGGCCAGGATCCCGGCCAGCCGGTCGTACACCGCTTCCATCGCCTCGGAATGCACGTGCACCCCGCCCAGCACCGGCATGAAATTATGGTCTCCTCCCCGCC
Organism: Akkermansia muciniphila; assembly: GCA_945874745.1. Lineage (GTDB taxonomy): Bacteria > Verrucomicrobiota > Verrucomicrobiia > Chthoniobacterales > Chthoniobacteraceae > Chth-196. The sequence continues at coordinate 3,989 of CAMCIN010000058.1, forward strand.
TCGGCACGATGTGCAGATGCAAGTGATCCGCCACCCCCGCACCCGCACACTTGCCCAGGTTCAACCCCACATTAAATCCCTCCGCCCCGACCGCCTGCCGCAGCACCCGCTGCCCGATGTCCGCCAGTTCCCAAAGCTCCAGCCGCTCCCCCTCTGTCAGGGCAGCCGTTTCAGCCACCTTCCGGTAGGGCACCGCCATCAAGTGCCCCACGGCATACGGATACCTATTGAGCATCAAAAAACAATGGCGCCGGCGCAACAGCACCAGATGCGCCCGATCTTCCGTGGCCCGCCCGGCCTCCCACAGAAAATCAGGCTGCGGCGGCGCGGCAAAATATTCCACGCGCCAAGGGGCCCACAGTGCGCCACTTGGATTCGCTTGGCTGGCTTCGTTGTTTTCCATGGAGCAGTCCTATTCGATGCGGACCGCCATTTGTTGCGCCTGCAAACATAGCTCCGCAGCCAGAAACGCATGCTCCTGTGTCATCGCGTTCTCCGTCCGGTGCAGACAGTCCAAAATCAACTGGCCAAAGAAAGGGAAACCCACCTCCCCGTGACAGCGCACATGATGCTCTCCCTTGTCGTCCACCAGAAACAGGTGATCCCCCTCCAACTCCGCCCCCACGTTTAGGTACTTCCTGAGCTCGATGTACCCGCCCGTTCCCAAAATAAAGGTGCGCCCATCCCCCCATGTCCGCAGCCCCTGCGGGTTGAGCCAGTCCAACCGGATGTAATTGGTCGCGCCGTTGTCTCCCACCAGGTTCGCCTCCCCCCAGTCCTCAAACTCCGGGTGGTCCTTGTGGTGGTAATTCGCCACGGCCGCCCGCTCCACCCTCGCGGACTTTGCCCCCGCAAAAGACAAGAACTGCTCGAACTGGTGAGACCCGATGTCGCAAAGAATCCCCCCGTTGCGGGCAGGATCCCAAAACCACGCCGGGCGCGAGGCCGGATTGGAGCGGTGCGGCCCCATCCCAAGCACCTGGACTACGCGCCCGATCGCCCCCTCGGCAAGCAACTGGCCGGCGCGCACCCCGCATTCGGTGTGGATGCGCTCGGCGTAGTACACCGCGTACTTCCGGCCGGTCTCACGCACCCGTTTGCGCGCGAGTTCGAGTTGGGCGAGCGTCGTAAAGGGGGCCTTGTCCGTAAAGTAGTCCAGACCGGCCTCCAGCACCCGCATGCCCAGGGGGCCGCGGTCGCAGGGGATCGCCGCCGAGGCAACTAACTTCAGGTCCTTTTGTGCAAGCACCTCGTCAATGGAACGCAGCACCTGGACGCTGGGAAAGGTCTGGCAGAACTTCTCCACCTTCACAGGGTCCGGATCGTACACATAACGCAGTTCCCCGCCGGCCTCGGTCAGCCCCCGGCACTGTCCGTAAATATGGCCGTGGTCGAGCGCCACGGCGGCAAACGGAAACTCCCCCGCCGCAACGACAGGCGAAGGCTTTCCCACAGGCGCGTAATTCATTCCGTCAGACTTCTGCATAGGCCTTCAAGACTGCCTGCCGGAGGCGGGCGGTGTCACGCCAGCAGCCGCCAAAACAGCGGATTTCTGCAGATTTTTCAAACCTTCGCGCCCTCCAGATCCGCAGCGAAGGGTGTTCTTTTCCTCTGCCGCCAGCGCATCCCCCACAGGAAAAACTTCCTTCTCGGTTCCGCCACAAAGTCTCCCGCACCCGGCCGCCCAAACTGCCCAGCAAACCCATGCCTTAAGCCCATGAAAACGCGCACCCAGCCCTTTGAAGACCGCCAAGACGCTGCCCTTTGCCTGGCAGAAACCCTCGCAGACCTCGCCCGCTCCCCTTGGCCGCCAAGGGAAGCAACCTCCAGGGACTCAGTGCCCAACGGCGCAGTGTCCAACGGCGCAGTGTCCAACGGCGCAGTGCCCAACGGCGCAGTGCCCAACGACGCAGTGCCCAACGACGCAGTACCCAACAAAAGCAGGCCGCCACACACCCTCATCCTTGGACTCACGCGCGGAGGTGTCCCATTGGCACACACTCTGGCACACCAGCTCAACCTGCCCTTCGACATCCTGGTTGTCCGAAAACTCCCCGCACCGGGCAACCCGGAACTGGCCCTTGGTGCCCTCTCCGAACACGACGCAGAAGTCCTCAACGAAGACGTCCTCCGCTGGATTGTAGACGCAGAAGAAACCCTGGCCAGTGTCTGCGCCCGAGAGGAAAAGGAACTCGAGCGCAGGGTGCGCCTTTACAGGGGCGGTCGCAAAAGCCGTTCCCTGGCTGGAAACCATGTGGTGCTTGTCGATGACGGGGCCGCCACCGGGGCGACCATGCGGGCGGCCATTGCCGCAGCACGCAAGGCCGGAGCGGCGCGCGTGACGGTGGCCCTGCCCGTGGCGCCAAAAGAAACGTGTGAGGAACTCGCGGCCGAGGCCGACGAAGTGCGCTGCCTATGGCAACCAGACTGGTTTCAATCCGTGGGCGCCTATTACCGCCACTTTCCGCAAGTCACCGACACACAGGTGCAGGAGGCTATAGGCACCCCCCTGGAACGCGCCCTGCCCGCCCAACCTGTGGGCTCCGCCTCGCAAGCCCAGCAACCCCTTCCGTTCTAGTGCGTGCAAACGGCCAATCAAACCCAACTTCAAGAAGGGAAACGCGCGGAATCTGCGAAACATAGCCCGTAAAATGGGCTCCTCGCCACTTTGAGTGGGCGGGCGGTTCTGGGGCGCGGGGCATGACACTTCGGGAAACGGCATGAAGATTCAATCGCTGTCGACCTGAAGAACGCAGTGCCCGACTCCGCCGGTGCTCCTAGATAACCGATCCTTCAGAACTATCCGCAGATCCCGCAGATTTAGCAGATGAGTGGAACTCATAAAAACATCTGTGGTGATCTGAGCCATCTGCGGATCACTTCCCGGTCCATCCTGAGCGAGTGAAAAGGTACCCACCGAAAACAGCGAGGGGCCATATTTGTCAGATTGAGCAGAGGAGCGGAAACCCTAAAAACATCTGCGAAAGTCTGAGTCATCTGTGGATCACTTTCCGTCCCCTGAGCGCTGGGAGGGAAATAACCGTGGGGAACAGTCCCTAGACAAACTCCACGCACTGCCGCCCGCGGGGCACGTGGCCGCCCTGCTCCAGCTCCGATGAAAAACGCTCCATTCCCGCCTCCTCGGCGGCCCCCAGCCCGAACCGGATATTTTGCGTCAGGTACCGGAGCGCAAGCGCCGGAGGGTATTCGTGCTGCCCCCCGGCGATGTCTCCCACCTTGGCCACCCCCAGTGCCGCCGCCTGCCGGAAAGCCTGCGCCACCGCCTCCGCCCGTGGCAGTTCCCTGCGCAACACCCAGACCGCGTACACAAACGGCAAACCGGTCCACGCGGTCCATGCCTCGCCCAAATCCCAGAACCGGACTCCCTCCGGTTCATTGCGCAGCCGAAAATCGATGGCCTGATTCCCAATCAGAAGCCGCCCCTGAAATTGGCTTGGCGCAACAGCGCGAGACGCCGCCCCCGGGTCCAACAGCGGCAGGGAACGGCGCAGACTGCCGGCAGCTAGAACCTGGAAAAGATGTACGGAAGTCAGGGAGGCGGGGTCCGCCAACACGGCTTCCAGACGGTCCAGCGGTTCGGTGTGAGCCACGTACACGCTGTAAACAGGACCCTCGCTGGCGATGGCGACCCCCCTGACAACCTTGTAACGTTCGGGCGAGCGGAGCACCTCAAAAACCGGCACCAGGGCGGCGTCCAGCGCGCCCTCCCTGAGTCTGGCGGCAAGCGTGCCTGGGTGGGCCAGATAAACCTCCTGCCCGCCGGAACCGTTCCCCGAAGGCGAACGGAGGCAGTGGATGAGGGGGCGACTGTTGAGGTACTGCACGCAGCCGATGCGCAGCCCCTCGAGGGCGGGAAACGGTGTCATGCCGTGGCAGCGGGTGCGGCCGCCGGGGACTCGGGCTGCAACTGGCGGTACCAGGTGTCCCGGGCGACCGGGGTGCGGCCCGCTTCGCGAATCGCCTTCTCAAAGGCGGCCTGCGTCTGGCCCAGGGGGGTCTTGGCGCCGGCCATGTGGAAAATCTTCTCCTCCATGATGGTGCCGTGCAGGTCGTCGACTCCGTAGTTGAGAGAAAGCGCGGCCAGGGGCAATCCGAAGCTGATCCAATACGCGGTGATATGATCGAAGTTATCCAGATAAATCCGGCTCACAGCCAGGGTGCGGAGCTCCTCCACTGCCGTGGCGGGTGTGATGTGCGCCATGTCGGTGGTCTCGGGGACAAAGGCAAAAGGGATGAAAGCGGTAAAGCCCCCGGTGCGGTCTTGGAGTGCGCGCAACCGACTCAAATGGTCCACGCGCTGCTCGAGGGTTTCGACGTGTCCAAACAGCATGGTCGCAGTGCTGCGCATGCCCATCCGGTGCCAGGTCTCGTGGACTTCCAGCCATTCCTCGGCACTTTCCTTTCCCCGGCAAATCCGGTCCCGGACGGCTGGATCAAATATCTCAGCACCGCCGCCGGTGATGGCACCGAGGCCCGCGGACCGAAGAATCTCCAGCGTTTCGGCGACGGTCTTCTTGAAAACCCGCTCCGCAAGGTGGCGTATTTCGATGGCGGTGAAGGCTTTCAGGAAAAGGTTCGGGTCCAGCGCGCGCAGCGTCTGGAGCAATTCAACATACCAGCCCGCGGCCAGCGTGGGGTGCAGTCCGCCAACCATGTGCACCTCTGTGATCCCGTGCTCAAGGCCCTGTCGGACTTTTTCCGCCATCTCCTGAATCGACAACTCGAAGGCATGGGCCTCCCGCTTTTTGGCGCCGAAGGCGCAAAACTGGCAGGAGAGAATGCAAACGTTGGAGTAGTTGACGTAAAGGTTCCGGATGAAGGTCGCGAAATTCCCGTTTTTACGCTCCCGCAGGACGTTGGCGATGGTGCCCAGTGCGTTGAGATCCCGGTGCCTGAAAAGAAGCCGTCCTTCCTCGTCCCCGATACGCTCGCCGGCGAGCACCTTTTCGTAGATGGGTCTGAGATCGCCTGGGAGGAGACGCGCTGCTGGAGGATTGGAGTGCACCCGGTAACCCTAGGCCGCGAGGGAAACCTTTTCAACGTAGGAGCGGCCTCCCGTTGGCGGTGCCCCGCCCAAGACGTCCATTCGGGCGGCGCTGCCCCCCGGCCGGTGCGCCCACTAAAAACGGAGGTCCGATCGTGCGTGAGCTGCCCCAAGCGCTTGGCGCCGGCGCCACCTCCGGCGCGAAAGGAATCGCAATTGGAATGGGGGTGTGCGATAAGGAACGATGCAATCTGCTTCCTTTCGTGACCTCGGCCTTTCGCCAGAACTTTTGAAGGCCGTCGAACAAATGGGTTTCGAACAGGCCTCCGCCATCCAAACTGCCACCATTCCGGCCCTCCTTGCGGGCAAGGACGTGGCTGGACTTTCCCGCACCGGCTCTGGAAAGACCGCCGCTTTTGCCATTCCCGCGGTGGAGTGCGTGGATGCGCGGTTACGCGCCCCCCAAGTTTTAATCCTGTGCCCGACCCGCGAGCTGGCCATGCAGGTGGCCGGCGAGGTCGCAAAACTGAGCGCCTTCAAACAGGGCGTCAGAGAACTTGCCGTTTACGGAGGAGCCTCCTACGGCACCCAGTTCCGTGGGCTCGAGGACGGGGCGCAAATCATCGCGGGCACTCCCGGCCGCGTCATGGACCATCTGGAACGGGGCTCGCTTCGTTTGGGCTCGCTGAAAATGATCATCCTCGACGAAGCCGACCGGATGCTCGACATGGGCTTTCGCGACGACATCGCCACGATCCTGCAGCAGGCGCCTGAGAAGCGGCAAACCGCCTTCTTCTCGGCAACGATGCCGATCGACGTGGAGAAACTTATCAAGCGCTACACGAGTGATCCGACCTGGGTCCGGCTGGAGACCCGGGCCGAGGCGGCTCCTGACATTGACCAGACCTACTACGAGGTGGGTCACGGCTCCCGTGTCGGGGCCCTTTGCAGGGTACTTGAAGCGACCCAACTGCGCTTCGGAATCATCTTTTGCTCCACCAAAAATGCCGTCGACGGTGTGGCCGAGCACCTCGCGGCGGAGGGTTACCAAGTCGACCGCCTCCACGGCGACATCTCTCAGGCACAACGCGAGCGTGTCATGAAGAAGTTCCGCGAGCGCAAGATCGAATTCCTCATCGCTACGGACGTCGCCGCGCGCGGGATTGACGTGGACGACATCGAGGTCGTCCTCAACTACGACCTCCCGAGAGATCCGGAAGACTATGTGCACAGGATCGGGCGGACAGGCCGCGCGGGGCGCAGCGGGCTGGCCATCTCCTTCACCACTCCCAGGGAAGTCTTCATGCTCGAACGCATCGCCCGGCTCACCCGGATCAGGGTGCGGCGCGAGAAGCTTCCGACAGCAGCCGAGGCGGCGCTCAAACGCACGGAGGTCCTGGTCAACCGCGTGAAACTGCTCATTGCAGAAGGCAGCTTCCCCGCACACAAAGCGGCGACGCAGTCCCTTCTCGAAAATGGGGTCGCCCCGGACCAAGTCATTTCCGCCTTGCTGCACCTGCTCACTCCCAAAAAATCCAACAGCGCAGCAGGCCAGAGTGGCGGAGATGACAATGAAGGCGGCCGCTCCTACCAACGCCCCTACTCGAGCGATGGCGGCGGACGTGGACGCCGCGAGGGCGGCGGAGGTTACGGCGGAGACAGGCGCGGCAAGGCGAGCCCCCCACAGCCGGTCTCGCGGCAGATGCGTGACCCTCTTCCCGCGGGAGCAGAGCCCGAAGCCCCTCACTACCGGAAGCCGAGTTTTAACAAATCGCGCCCCTGGACCGCAAAGTCGGAGCCAGCGGCTGCAGCCCCCAGTCGGGCACCGCGCCGCAGCAGCCCCAGACCTTGACTTGCCCGAAGGGAGGAAGTAGCCCCTTAAGTGGATCTTATGGACCGCCGGACCTTCCTTCTCCAGACCGCGGCGCTCCCCCTTCTCCTGCTTGCAGGCGAGGCCGTGGGCGCGCCCGAATACTTTGACCTGCCCCTCCGGGACATCGAGGGCAGGGTGGGTACGCTGGGTGCCTATGCCGGCAAGGTGTTGCTCATTGTGAACGTCGCTAGCAACTGTGGCTACACGCGCCAGTACGAGGGTTTGGAGACTCTTTATCAGACCTATAAGGCGCGGGGACTGGTGGTCCTCGGATTTCCCTGTAACGACTTCGGCTCACAGGAACCCGCCCAGGAAAAGGAGATCCATAAGTTCTGCAAGACCGAGTATGGCGTGACCTTTCCGATGTTCTGCAAGGTCGGGATCCGCACCAAGTCCCACCCTCTCTTTGCCTCCCTAACCGACGCTGGCTCCCCGCTGCCAGGCCCGGTGCAGTGGAATTTTAACAAGTTCCTGCTGGGGAGGGACGGCGTGCTGAAGGCCCGCTTTGATTCGACCGACGAGCCCGACGGAGAGCCCCTCAAGGCCGCTATAGAAAAGGCGCTCAGCGCCACCGCCGCCCTTGCCGTGAAAAAGCAGTAAGCCGTAGCGCGCTCGGCCTGCACCCACAAAAGTGGCAGGCCCTCCGGCCGCGCTCTGGGCGTGTGAACCTCCACACAAACCTCCGATTACGAGGAGCATCCGCAGATTTCTCAGATTTCACAGATCAGGAAAAACAGTTATCAGTATCTGTGAAGATCCGTGTCATCTGTGGATCACTTCTCCTCATCTGTGGAGTCAGTGAAAAGTTACCCACGGAGACCACCTCCGTGGGTAACATCTCACTTTGGGAATCCAGCAGCCAATGCTGGCCCCGGCTTGGCACTTACAACGAGGAGAGGAAGACCATGAGCGCGTTGCGCTTTGCCAGCGTCAGCTTGGCATAGCGATCGCGCGCAATCTTTGCCTCCCCGTCGTGGGCAAGAATCGCCGCGTCCAAGGACGAAGCGCGACCGTCATGCAAGTAACGATCCCGCAGCCTGAGCCCCCACAGAGGAGCAGTGCGCATTTCGGTCATCGTGGCTGGAGGTTGGGCGATGCCATCTCCCAGCTTGCCCATGTCATGCAGAAGCAGGTCTGAATAAAGACCCACCGGTTTGTTTGCCAGCGCCGCAATCGGACTCGGACCTGTCTTGAGGGATGGCACATGGCAGACCACACAGCCCATCTCGCGAAACACCGCCGCACCCGGGGATCCCGGAGCCGCCCCGGGAAGGGGGGGCACAGGGGCGAGGAGCCGCATGAAGTCCGCGGCAAGATCCGAGTCAGACTTCGTAGCCCCCACAGCCAGTGCATCCTCTGGATCCAGCACCCTGTCGGTACCCACAAGAAGCGTGTGGTTCCCATTGGGGGCATTTTCCTGGGGAAAGAAGCGGCCGGTCACACCCATCTCATTCAGATAGGCGTCCGCGGAAAAGGCCTGCAGCGTCGCCTCCTGGGCCTTCCACCCAAACCGGCCCACCCGCATTGTGCCGCTCACCACGTCTTTGACCATGGCCACCCGCCCCTTGACTCCATCGGGTTTCGCAACGGCCGCCCCCGCAACGAGAACTGCATCCGGAATCGCCTCAAGCAAACCCGCCCCAAACAAAGGGGTCGTCAGGCGTCTGGCAACCACATTTGCCTCGCCCGGAATCGTCTCAAGAACCGAAGTCGCGATGGCCCGGCGCTGCAGGAGCGGCCCCCCCAGCGCAGTAAGCGGGTCGAAAACACCGTTTGTGATCCGGCCGAAACGCGTCACAAAAATCCGGCTTGCGCCCCCCACCCCCCCTTGGAAGTGGCAGGCCACACAGGAAACATCATTGAAGATCGGGCCCAAGCCGCCCTCGGGTGTTTCCACATTCACAAACTCCACCCTACCCGTAGCAAAATCAGTCCTTTCCACCGCACTCAACCCCAAGATCGCCTTACCATGTGGCCCCGCTTCGCCGATCGCACGCCCTGCAGGCTGAGGCGGTGGAGGCGCCGGCAAGGCAACGGCGGGAGGCCGCGGGGGCGCTGGTGGCGGCGGGAGCGGAGCCGCAGCAAAGACTGCGGCGGGGAAGCTCAAGGCTGCACTCAGGACTGCTTTTGCTGTTTTCATGGCACTTTATTGGGGTTGTGGGAAGCCAGCTTGGCGACCCGTCCAGAGCAAAGCGGACGCGTGTTAAGGAAATGTTTCAACGAGGCCCCTAAATTGTAATGGCCTTGTAATTGTCGCACCAGAGAGCGTCTGTCTCTACTGCAACCCACTTGCGCTCTGGTTTTTCCGGCCAGCACCCCAAATCCATCAACCAGTCGGAGCCCTTTCTTTCAAAAGTTGGCCCTGCCATCTGGGCCTGCGGACCCGCCGCTCTGTGCCGCTGTGCGCGCGCCGTGGTTCTCCGGCCCCGCCGGGGCCTGCGCTCTGATTATCGGGGACCGGGGGCGAGAGCGCCTCCGCCCCTTGACGAAACCTGAGCCGCTTTGATTTACGAAGGGGCGCTCACGGCTACGTACACCTCAGTTCGGGCACGGAAACTGGCGGGCCGTCCAAACCAAAACCCACAAACCCCTTATCCAGAATAGCATCCGCAAATGCATCGGATTTAATGAATGAAGAAAAGCAGTAACCAACATCTGTGAAGATCTGCGTGATCTGTGGATCACTTCCCGTCCCCTGAGGCCTCAGCGGAAAGCGACCACCCGCGAACCCGCCTTAGTGGATGCCCATGTGCACCGTCAAACGGCGCTGCTCTGGGTAGGTGGGATGAAACCCTTCCAAGGGACGCTTGTCCGCGTAACCGCTCACCCGGACGATCTGGTCGGGTTTGATGTCAAAAGTGAGCAGCCTCCGCCGCGACGCTGCGGCCCGTTCGGAACTCAGTTCCCAAGCGCCACGTTCGGCCCGCAGCGTCTCGGCCGCCGTGGGGCCGTAGGGGCGGGAGGTGTGGCCGTCCAACAAAAGAAGCATCTCGTGCCGCGCAGCCACGAAGGCCAGGTTCTTGAGCACAAAGTCCCCCCATTCAGTGAAATCCGTGGAATCCACCTTGAAGAACGGTTTCTGCTGCCGGTCAAAAAGGGTTACCTTGAGCGTCTCATTCACCAGCTTGACGTCCACCGGACGCTCCTTGTCCGTCGGATCAATCTTGAGGAGCTTGATCAATTCGTCGGCGATGAACTGCAGGTCCTTCATCTTCCGCGAACCGCCGGCCTCCCCCACCTTGTCCATGTTCTTTTCGCCGGGAGTCTTCTGGTCGCCACCTTGGGCGGCGGGCTCACTGTCCTCCACCGGGGGGGCAGTGTCGATCTCGTCCTCGAACACGATTTTGTTGTCGTTCGGATCGGGCGCGATAATCCACATCACGATAAAAAGCGCCATCATCGCGGTGACAAAGTCCGCGTAGGCTACCTTCCAAGCTCCGCCGTGATGGCCCTCTCCTTTTTTCTTCGCCATAAAAAATCCGAGGAACCCTAGTAGGTGCAGTCCAGTTCAATCCTGCGGGAGCAGGAACAGGTCACCACAACTTTTTCGATGCGCCCGTTGTTGGTGATCAGTTCGACAGTGGGCTCCGTGGAATGGTCGTGGGCTGCATGGTGGCCGGCGGCACCTGCCCCCGTGGAGGAATCCTTCTGCCGGTTCGCCCGGTTGACATCTGCGGCGTCCAGGACACTACCGGCTTCCAGAAGGGCGGACTTGAGCGACTGAAAGCCGCCCGTGCGCGGCAGCGCAGACATGAAGCTGTCCACGCCTTCGATCGGATCGCGGAAAGCCATCCCGTCTGTGGGATCCAGCGAGTCGAGGTGGTCCGAACCAGGCAGTTTGGAGCGGTTGGCAAGAAAGCTGTCCATAGTGTTTATTTGAAAGGATCAATGTTCAGCGTGAACAACATCCGGTCATTCTCCTCCGATTCCGGTTCTGTGTCGGGCAGGGGTTTGCTGTCGCCAAAGCCGGTGATCCGGTAGATGAGAGTGGGCGGGCAGGCGTAGTTTACGAGTGCGCGCCGGCAGGAGTTTGCGCGGTCCACGCTCAGCTCCCAAAGGCCATAGTCCTTCTTAAAGTTGTTTCCCTCGGAGGTGGCCACGTGCCCGTCGATGAAGACGCTCAGCCTGTTTTTATCAATAATCCAAGAAAGGCTTTCCATGACGAACTCACCCCACTTGGTCAGCGTGGCGGTTTTCGGCTGGAACAAGGGCTTTTTGGGATTGTCAAAAAGCAGGATTTTGAGTCCGTCGGAGGTGATCTGCACCTCCATGGCGCTCTGGTCCGGATCCTCCTTGTCCATCAGCTTTTGAAGCTCTGCCGCGATCTTCTCAATGGTCTTGTCGATCTCGTCTTGGGTCATCCTGACCTCGTCGATGGACTGGTCTCCCTCCTTGTCCTGCGAACCACCAAAGAACCACTCCGTCATCGGCACCCTAAACTGACTGGAGATCATCGCCGCGAGCTTTGGCTTGTCCTTGCAAATCCAGAGCACGATGAACAATGCCATCATGGCGGTCACGAAGTCCGCATAAGCGACCTTCCAGGCTCCGCCGTGATGTTCGTCCTTTTTCTTGCCCATGGCTCTAGCCCTTCGCTACGCGTATTCCAACGCGCCCCTACTTGGCTGCGCCCTTGAGAATTTCTTCGAGCTTTTCCGCGGAAGGAGTCAGGTGGTGGTCGATACAGCGGCGTGCCACTTCCACGGCCATGATCGGGTTCATGCCCTGTGCAAAGCCGCAAAGCCCCTTCATCAGGCCGAGGTAATAGCCGTACTCCAACGCATTGAGGTGCTTGACCTTGGCAGCAGTCGGATTGACAAAGCCATAGGCTCCCAAAATCCCCATCAGCGTACCGGTCAAGGCGGCAGCAACACTCTTACCCACCATCTGCGGACCGGAGTCTACGATGGCCATCGTATGAATGATCCCGAGCACCGCGGCGATAATCCCGATCCCTGGGAGGGAGTCCCCGATGAGCTGCATCAGATGGATTGGCTCGGCGGCCTCCTCTTCGTGCGCGTCCACGGTCACCTGCATGAGGGACTCAAGCTGTTCGGGCTTGATGCGTCCGTCGATGAGGGGCTTTAGGCCGTTGATCAAAAAGTCCAGCCGGTGGTGGTTGTTCACCAGCGTGGGATATTTTGAGAAGATCGCGCTCTTCTTGGGATCCATCACGTGATCTTCCAGAGCGATCAAGCCGTTGCGGCGGGCGGTGTTGAACAGTTCGTAGAGCAGCTTCAGCAGATCCTCGGCGTCCTTCTTTTGTACGGAGCCGCCCTTGAGCACTCCAAGGATCGATCCGACCATCGCCTTGACCCCCGCAGGCGAAGTCGCAATCAAAAGCATCCCCCCGGTGATGCCGCCTAAGGTGACAATTTCAGACGCAACGATCAAATGGGCCGCATGGCCGCCGGCCATGGTAAACCCGAGGAGACAGCCTGCGATGACGACGATATAGCCTACAATTAGGAGCATAAGTTGGAGTTGTTAATGCGTCTTACAAAATTCCGGAGACTGATCACCGCCTGGGTGTGGATCTGAGAGATCCGGCCCTCGGTCAGGCGGAAAACCGCGGCGATTTCCGCCAGTCGCATGTTTTCAAAATAATACATGGAAAGAACCTTGCGCGTCAGCTCGGGCATCTTCTTCATTTGCCCCACCACCAGCTGAAGCATCTCGCGCCGGTCCAGCTGTTCGACAGTCCCTTCGAGTGTCTCATCAGGGATCCTGTCGTGAAAGCGGCTTTCCGACCCACCCTCCTCGTTGGTCAGCTCTTCGTCCAGCGGCACGAAACTCACCGGCCGGATCTCGTCCAACAGGCCCCAGTACGCTTCCAGGGTCATCTCAAGCTCCTCGGCCACCTCCGATTCAAGGCTCGGTCTGCCCACGCGCTGCTCCACCCTCTCCATGGCTTCCCGCAATTTCTTCCCCTTCTCCCGAACGCTCCTAGGTGTCCAGTCCATCCGGCGCAGTTCGTCCCGGACCGAACCCCGGATGTGCAACGCGGCAAAACTAGCGAAGGGGGTTCCGTGGGCCGGATCAAATTTCCGAACGGCAGACATCAAGCCCGTGATTCCGACGCTGTAAAGGTCCTCCAGATCTAGGGAGGGAGGCAAAAATATCCGCATCCGATCCACCACCGCCTTCACCAAGGGAAGGTTACTCTCTAGGAGGTGGGTGCGGTCCTCCTCCGTCTGGTAGGCACGCACTACCGTAGAAGAGGTCACAGGGGTGGAGTCGGGAGTCTGCATGAACTCTCTAAATTCGCTCAAACTCTTCTACGGGGGGTGGGTTCCAGATCCTCCCCGTCTTGACTGCTTTTGTTCCCGCGTACTCTGTCGGCGAGGCACCCCTTGATTCCCGCGATGTAGGCGGAATGAAGCATCCGAAAGAGCAGTCCACCGATTAAACACGCGATGGCGGCATCCCTCAACGCAATCGCAGGCCGGTTGCCAGCAAAAAAATAGCTGGACACCAGCACCGCTGCAAAACCGGCGAAACCGCCTAGTAAGAGGAAATACTTCATGCGCTGGCCGCTTGGTTAGCAGGTTCCAAACCAACTCCGGAAAAGGTTCGTGAAAGAACCGCCTCAAACACATTCTCTTCGCAGTCGCCGGCAATGTTTTGGCCTGTACTCAGGAAAAGCGGCGTCAACCCCGAACGCAGGAGGAAATCCCACATCTTGCCCCAGTGTTGCAGCTCATCCAAGTGGGTAAAAACGACATGGGTGCAGTCCAGCTGGGCCCCCACCTCAAAACACCTGCGGATCAGCGACGGATCATACGCCGCGTTGATCACAATCGCCCGGCTGGTTGTAAACAACGGCGCAAGGGCCGTGCGGATTTCTGTAAGCTCCTCGGCCGCCCACAGAGAAAAACCCGGGAGATCAATGTACAGAGTCCGGCCGTGCCCGGGCCGGGGCGCCTCCATGGGCGTGCGGATGTAGCTGGCCCCCAGCGCCTCGCAGAACACGGAAAGCGCGTCCCCCGGGTTGGCCCGGTCCAAATCGAGCTTCAGCGCCGC
>CAMCIN010000059.1 GCA_945874745.1 Akkermansia muciniphila
GTTTTCGAGCCGCAAGTTGGCGGGACTGGTTTCAGTCGCCCTACGGGCTCCCTGCACCAGACCCGCCAACTAAACACTGTAGCGTAATAAAAGTCGGCCGTGAGGACACGAATTCAGAAACGGAGGGCGACTCTGGCGGAAAGATCATCGTGCGGCGGCTGAACCGGCGTGAATACCAGAACACCATTCGCGATTTGCTCGGGGTCGAGATTGATGTGCATGACTTACCTGCGGACGGAGGTGCAGGCACATTCGATACGGTCGGGTCTTCGTTGTTCATGTCGAGCGACCAGGTGGAGCAGTATCTCGCGCTCGGTCAGCGCGCACTCGATGATGCCTTCCTTCAGCACGCAGCAGAATCGAAACACTTCAAGCTGCATATTGAGACGGAGAAGGCGGCAAATGCGCAGATTCAGTCGGCGATGAACATCATCGCAAGACGATCCGAGCCCGCTCGAAAGTGGTTTGCATCCGTGGATGCCGCCGCTGCCGCAACCGAGAACGCGGCAACCGCTGCTGAGCTGCGCAAAACCTCGGAGAGCGGGGACAAGCGCAATGCCTTTTACCGGCATTGGGCAGAGATCAAAGGAGCCCCATCACCCACGACATTTGGGTTCAAGGACGCGTTTGCGGCCATCGCAGAACAGAGCGAATACGAAGAGACGAATCCCTATCATGAGCGATACCTTGCACTGCCACAGGCGGACAAAGGTTCGTATCTGTTCGTCTTCCGGCTTCGGCATGAGGAAAAGGTTACACCAGGAAAAAATTGGCCGCCGGGCAGATACACAATGCGCGGGCGCATCGCCGCGCTCGACAATACCCCACCGGAGCGTCGCTTTATCGAAATGGGGCATCCATCGGTGCCTGGTGCGTTTGATATCATCAGCACCCATCAAGTCACCGGCACCATGACCGATCCGCAGGTCATCGAGATGCCCGTCACCATCACGAGCACCGATGACCGGCCATTCGCGATCCGCGAAAAACGCCAGAACTCGCGTGAGGCCGAAGTAGGCATCTGGGTGCGGTATGTGAGGGAGCATAAGGACTGGTTGCCGCCATCCATGTGGGTTGACTGGCTAGAACTTGAAGGCCCGCTGCCTTCTGAAACCAAAGCCGACATCTTCATCGCCAAGCCCGTCCGCGAAATCATCGAATCCTTTACCCAGAGAGCGTTTAGAGGCACCAAGTCCGAGAGCGATTTCATTGATCGTCTCGTGAAGTTCTACGACTCGCATCGTGCGGCCGGAGATACACACGAAAGCGCAATCAAGTCATCACTCAGCATCGTGCTTGCCGCACCGGGATTCATTTACCTCACCGAGCCGTCGCAGCCCGGCAAGCAACGCACACTCACCAATGCTGAACTCGCCACACGGCTGGCCTATTTTCTCTGGAGCGCACCGCCCGATGATGAACTCCTCTCCGCAGGTGATTTGCATTCGCCGGCGATCCTTAACGCGCAAGTGGATCGCATGATCGCCAGCCCTAAATCGCGTGAGTTCGTTGCCGGCTTCGTTCATCAATGGCTCGGCCTCGACCGGCTCGATTTCTTTCAATTCAACAAGCAGATGTTCCCGCAGTTCGACGACAGCGCGAAGTCCGCTGTGCGCAAGGAAGTCTATCAAACCTTTGCGCATCTGCTGCATACCAACGCCAGCCTAACGCGGCTACTCAAGAGCGATCAAGCTGTCATCAATGGCCTGCTGGCGAACCTCTATGGGATCGAAGGCGTCACCGGCGATGCCTTCCGCCCCGTATCGCTGCCAGCCAACTCACCACGCGGCGGATTACTCGGCATGGCCGCCATCATGGCCATGGGCAGCAACGGCGAACGCACCAGCCCCATCGAGCGCGGAGCCTGGGTGCTGCGCAAACTCCTGCACGATCCACCACCACCCGCTCCGCCGAATGTCCCGCAACTCAGCCGACTCGCCGACAAACCCCTGAGCCCGCGAGAACGCATCCTCGCGCATCAGGAAGAGCCGCAGTGCCTGCAATGCCACCGCAAGATCGACCCCATCGGCTTCGGCCTGGAGAACTTCAACCCCATCGGCCAGTGGCGCAGCATCGAACTCTACACCAAGGCTCAAGGAGGCCGGAAAGACTGGCCTATCGACCCCAGCGGAGCCCTTCACAACGGCCCGAAGTTCAATGACTACTTTCAGCTCCGCGACATCATCGCCGCCAAACCGGAAAACTTCGCCCGCAGCTTCACCGAAGCCCTCATCGAGTATGCGCTCGGCAGGCCGTTCAGTTTCGCCGATGAAGATCTTGCGCAGGACATTGTGAAGCATGCAAAAGCGAAGGATTTTGCGATTCGCGAGGTCATCAGCGCCTTAGCCATAAGTCGTGAGTTTGGCCGCAAATAGTTGTAGGCGATAAGTTTCGAGGGGAGAATAGGGAACGAAGAATCATCTGAATCCATTCTTCTATCCTCATTCTCCAGTCGAAAAATCCGAAATACGAAAAGCCTCCTTTTCCTCTTCATCATCATTGCGACGTCAGTTACCGCCGCCGAGACATCGAAGCCGAACATCCTTTTCATCATCGCCCACGATCTCGCCACGCGTCTCGGTTGCTACGGTGACAAGGTGGCCATCACGCCGAACCTCGACCGACTCGCCAGCGAAGGTGTCGTGTTCGCCAAGGCTTACTGCCTGGGCGCGGTTTGCACGCCCAGCCGCACCTCATTCCTGCTCGGGCTGAACACGCGCCATGCACGGTCGAACCATTTTAGCGCGCCCCGCGACGATACCGCGCGCGCGGGTTGAGGAAACGGGGCCAAAAGGAAACTCCTATCACTTTCCGCAGATGACTCGGATGTTCACAGATGCTGACTGCTGTTTCCCTCATCTGTTCAACCGGTGAAAGCTGCAGATGTATCTCTGCATGAGAGATTTCTGGTCTTCATTTAGAAGCCCCGAGAGTTTCCCGAACCTCCGATTGATTGACTGTGAACACGGCCTAGCGGGGAAAAGCCGGAGGCCTCGCCCCCCTACACGCCGCCGTTCAGGCAATCAGGCCCTTGACCACCTTCCCGTGGACGTCTGAGAGGCGGAACTGGCGCCCCTGGTACCGGTAGGTCAACGCCTCGTGGTTGATTCCAAACAGATGCATGATCGTCGCCTGCATGTCGTGGATGTGCACCGGGTCGCGCACGATGTTCCACGCAAAGTCGTCTGTCTCCCCGAACACGGTCCCGCCTTTGACTCCTCCGCCGGCCATCCACATGCTGTAGGCGCGACCAAAGTGGTCCCGGCCGACGGGCTTTGCCGGATCCCCCTGCCCGAACGGAGTGCGCCCAAACTCGCCCCCCCACAGCACCAGCGTGTCGTCCAAAAGACCGCGCTCCTTCAGGTCACTCACCAGCGCCGCCGAGGGCTGGTCCGTGTCGCGGCACTGGGCCTCCAGTTGGGTGAACAGGTTCCCGTGCTGGTCCCAGCCGCTGTGCATCAGCTGTACAAAACGCACGCCCCGCTCCAGCAACCGGCGCGCGATCAGGCAGTTGTTTGCAAACGTCCCCTTTACCAGTGCGTCCGGACCGTACTTCTCGATCGCGGACTTGGGTTCGTTGGAGAAATCCAGCAGGTCGGGGACACTCACCTGCATCTTGTAGGACATCTCGTACTGGGCAATCCGGGCGTCGATTTCAGGGTCGCCGTAGTCGCTCAGATGCGACGCGTTCATCGCCTGAATGTCGTCCAACAACACGCGGCGCTGCGCGCTACTCATGCCTTCGGGGTTGTGCAGGTAGGGCACCGGGTCCCCCACGTTGCGGAAGCGCACCCCCTGGAACCGGCTCGGGAGAAAGCCACTGCCCCAGTAGTAATCATAGAATAGCTGGCCGCAGGTGCGCCCCTTGTCCGAGGAGGTCATCGCCACAAACGCGGGCAGCTCCTCCGACTCGCACCCCAGTCCGTAACTGAGCCAGGCTCCGAGGCTTGGCCGCCCCGGCACCTGGGCCCCCGTCATGAAAAACGTCACCCCCGGGGCGTGGTTAACTGCCTCGGTGTTCATGGAACGCACCACGCAAATCTCGTCGGCCAGCGAGCCGATGTGTGGGAGCATTTCGCTGAACTCAGTGCCACATTTTCCGCGGCGCTGGAACGGCTTGATCGCCGGAGTGATGGGCCACTTTTTGAAATTCGCCGTCATCGTTGAAAGACGAGTCGTGCCCCGCACGCTCTCGGGGATGTCCTGGGACGCCATTTTGACAAGCATGGGTTTTGGGTCAAACAGGTCCACATGGGAAGGGCCGCCTCCCTGCCACAGACACACCATCCGCTTCGCCTTGGGCGCAAAATGGGGCAACTCGGGCAGCCCCAGGTTCGCCGCCGCCGGAGTGCCGCCCGCCGCCACTGCGGCACCCGCGGGACGCTCCGCCAAAAGGGACGCAAGGGCGATTCCGCCGATGCCCTGCGCCGCGGAGCCGAAGATCTGGCGGCGGGTGACCCGCTGCTGGTTGGTGAATATTTCCTGGAACATACGTGCTTAAAAAAGGGCGTTATTCGCGCGTGAGCGCTTCATCAAGGTTGAGCATCCCGAGGCACACGGCGGCGAGGGCGGCCTGCTCCTCCGCCGGAAACTCACCGCTGACCGGGGCGGTTCCGATTGCAATGAGTTTACGCGCGGCCTCCGGTTCCGCGTCGTAAATGGCGCGCTGTTTTTCCAGAGCCTTCCCCAAAATACGCAGGTCCGTTTCCGTCGGCTTGCGCCCGAGCACGCGTCTGAAAGCGTACCGCAAGCGGTCCTCGGGAGTAGCAGCCGCAGCCATGGCCTTCGCCGCAAGGACGCGGGCGGCCTCGGCCCAGGTCGGATCGTTCAAAGTCGTCAGCGCGTGCAGCGGGGTGTTGGTCGCAGAGAGACGGACCTTGCACGTCTGGCGGTTCGATGCGTCAAACATGTTCGCCGGCCCGATCGTGCGGCGCCAGAACGTGTATAGGCTGCGGCGGTAGAGGTCCTCTCCCTGCGAAGCGGGATAGGTGAAGTCGCGTTCCTTGGTAATGGCAAGCGTCTCCCAGATCGCATCTGGTTGGTAGGGGTACACGGGCCGCCCTCCCATCTTGGGACTGAGCAACCCGCTCGCGCTCAGCGCCACATCCCTCAAAACCAGCGACGGCGCGCGGAAACGGGCGCCCCTTGCGAGCAACCGGTTTTCCGGATCGCGCTGCGCGAGCTCGCGGCTCACACGGCTGCTTTGCCGGTAGGTGGCGCTGTTGACAATCAGCCGGATGAGGTGTTTCTGACTCCACCCACATTCGCGAAACTCCACCGCAAGCCAGTCCAGAAGCTCCAGATAAATCGGCATCTCGCTCTGGACGCCAAAATCCTCCGCGGTCTTCACCAGGCCGACGCCGAAGAAATGCTGCCACAGGCGGTTTACCTGCACCCGCGCAGTCAGCGGCTGCTCGGGAGTAAACAGCCACTGCGCGAACCCCAGCCGGTTTGCCGGGAATTCCGGAGGCATTGGCGGAAGAAAGCTTGGCGTTGCAAAGGCCACCTTTTCCTGAGGCTGAAGGTAGTCCCCGCGGTTGAGCAAAAACGTCTCCCTCGGTTTGTCATCCCGCATGACCATCACACGCGGTACTGTTTCGCGCTTGTAGGTTGCGATGCTCGTTTTGAGATCATCCGCCTTTTTGGCGACGGGATCCTTGGCGGAGACCTTGGGCCACACCTTGCTTTCAAAGGCGCCGCGCAGTCCGTTCTCGAGCTCCTTCTTCTCCTCCTTGGTGCGCTGCGCTTCCGCGATCCGCAAAATTCTCGTGAGGTTGGCCGCGAGCGCCCGGTCGTCGGGCGTTTTGGTCGACTCGGTGACGGCCGCCGTCCAGGCCGCCAGAGCCAGGTCGAACTTCGCCTTGATCTGCCCCTCCTCACCCACCTGTTTGAGCTCCGCCTCCTTTGCGACCAGCCACGCCTTGTGCTCCTCGGTGGGCAGCTCCACAAAAGGCGGCGAAACACGGATCGGCCCCGGCCCGCCTCCGGCGAGTCCACTTTCGGAAACCTGGTTGAACGCGTGCATCAGCCCGTAGTAATCCCGCTGGGTCACGGGGTCGTACTTGTGGTCGTGGCACTGGGAGCAGGCCATCGTGAGTCCCAGCCAGTTCGTGGCGGTCGTGTCCACACGGTCCACCAAAATATTAAACCGTTGCTCCTCGGCAATCGCGCCGCCTTCACCGTTTACGAGATGGTTCCGGTTGAATCCAGTCGCGACTAACTGCTCGTTGCTGGGGCTTGGCAGAAGATCGCCGGCGAGTTGCTCGATCGAGAACTGACTGAACGGCATGTCCTTGTTGAACGCACTCACCACCCAGTCCCGCCACATCCACTGGAAGGTGTCGCCGTCCTGCTGGAAGCCGTTGCTGTCGGCGTACCGGGCCGCGTCCAACCAGGGAAGCGCCATGCGTTCCCCAAAGTGCGGTGAGGCCAGCAGCCTTTCAACCAGAC
Organism: Akkermansia muciniphila; assembly: GCA_945874745.1. GTDB lineage: Bacteria > Verrucomicrobiota > Verrucomicrobiia > Chthoniobacterales > Chthoniobacteraceae > Chth-196. The sequence goes on from CAMCIN010000059.1 coordinate 6,451, forward strand.
GCTCTGGCGCACCGGGTGCGGCATCCGCCACAAAGGCGTCCACCTCCTCGGAGGTGGGGGGCAGGCCGACCAGATCGAGAAAGAGCCGGCGGATGAGCGTGGAGCGGTCCTCCTCGGGAGAGGGTGCGAGGCCGTTCTCCTTGAGCTTGGCAAAAACAAAGCGGTCAACCGGGTTGTTGCCCCAGCCTTGGCTTGCCCCCCCGGGAGGCGCCGCCTTCACCGGAGCGATGAAGGCCCAGTGGGGGCGGTATTCCGCCCCTTCGTTGATCCATTGCTTGAGCAGTTCGCGCTGTTTGGCAGAGAGCTTCCGGTTCGAGTTGGCCGGCGGCATTTGCTCGTCCTTTTCGGAGGAAAAAATGTGGGCCACAAGGGAGCTCTCCGCGGCCTTGCCGGGCACGATGGCCGTCTCACCGGACTCGGCCGGTTTCAAGGCGATCTCCCGCAGATCCAGACGCAGATTTCCCTTCCGATGGTTGGGATCCTGTCCGTGGCAGTAAAAGCAGTTTTCCGCCAGAATGGGGCGGATCTCTCGGTTGAAATCCACACCGGCTTTGGTTGAAGGAGCCAGCGCAGTGCAACCGGCAAGGACGGCGGCTCCTGAAAACAGGGAGGAACGAGGCATGTTCCCTTCTACCCGATGCCCATCCCGGAGTCTTGCACATGGCAGCACGGTTTTTGTACGTTTTGACCATGCCCCCAAGGGCCCCATCGCTTTTCAAGACGCCTTTTTCAGCAGGCACCCGGGCGCTCACTCGGTGATGGAACTGTTTGAAGGGCTCCCCAACGTCGCCTTTTTAGCGCGCCCCGCGAAGATGCCTTCGCGTGCGGGTCGCGGAAACCGAGCGAAAAGCGATTTTATTTAATTTTCACTTATTTAATCTCCCCTATGGGGGCGGGACCGCGCGACTTTTGCTGCCTGACCTCCTCTGGTGTTTTGCCCACCCGTACCTCAAAAAAAGACCGCGACCTTTCCCAAAACAAGTTTTTCCGAGACCGTCGCGAGGAGCCAGTCCGTAAGGCCGCGTGGCAAACCGCCTGACTGTATGAAAGCACCATCCAAGTTGCCCACGTTCTTCATGGAAACACGTGGCTGCTCGGCGCGGAGCGGCACGAATGGAAAAGAAAACCGCTCGGGCGGCAGCCGTCCCAATCTGGCGGGCGGTAGCCTTCGGAGCACGCCGCCTGCCGCGAGCAAGCGGCTGACACACCCCGGGAAAAGCATCGCTTTTTGGGGAGTCCTGCTCGCATCCGGATGTAGCGCCGACCGGAAGCTCGAGTTGCTTAAAGCCAGTGAAGCCTGCTTCGTCCCGATAGCGGCCCGAACCACTCAAAGACGCCCGTCCAAAAACGTTGAGGAGAGGGTTCCCTGGGTATCCGACTGGGTTGCCGGCAGCCTCGCTTTGGGCGAATTTAAGATTAGCGCAGACTTTCCAACGGTCCTCGCGTCAGTCCAGTACAACGCCCTGAGAGTCGGCGCCGATGCCGTCCTGATCAAAAAACTCGTCTGGTGGGATATAAGAGCATGGAACGATCCAAAAACTGTCTACCACACGACAACCATTCAGCCGACGGACGCGGACCGAAAGACGTATGAAGAACAGCTAAAGTCCTACGAGCAGGCGAAGCAGGCGGGAAAAAAAGCAAGCCGCCCGGAGCCTCCAAAAGCCACTCAAAAGACCGAAGCTCAATCGGTCCCCGGCCAATGGGAAACCCATGGTGGCGCGTCACTTGAAGCGCTTTATCTTCAAACATCCCACCCTGTGGACGAAGAGTCCTGGCCCATGCAGATGCATGGACCCGTCAAAAAGGAGGCCAAAGCCCCCTCGGAAATTCAGCACAGACTCTCCGTACCGATGCTGGAGCAGGCTGGTGTTCGCAGCAACCGGTCAGATCACAAGGAACTCCCGCAAAAGGTGCCGCGTGGCCACCCCTAACCCCGCGAAGCCACCAGCCCACTAGAGGCTTACCCGCTCTTAGTGCTCCCGCTTTCCCGGGGATTTGTGTCAGCCGATTCCCTGATTGGCGCGCCCCGCGACGATCCCGCGGGCGGGTTGCGGAAACAGGGCCGAGAGCAAATCCTGACCAAGAAAAACGTCGCATGGGTCGCATCGTCCCCTTGCAACAAAGCAATGCTTCGCCGGGGTCTGACGCGGTGTCTGCAGACTGGTGCGCGCTGATGTTCAAGCGGACGGCAGGGCGCGTTCCGCCAGACCAAGACGAAGCTTCCGAATAAAGGCCTCTAACTCGGCCACCGAAACCCCGCGAATCAGCCACTCAGGCGGTACCTCCACATGCATTTCATCCAGCAACCTTGCAACCCCAGGGGGGCTCCCATCCCCATCCTTGTCCCTATGGTGACATCGTACCTAAGTTCCAGCTCGGAACTCGGTCATAAGCGAAGGTGTTAGCCTCAGGTCGCGTACCGTAAAAGGCAATTCTCCATTTGACGCGCCCCGCGCCAACGCCGCGAGCGCGCGCTCCGGAAACGGGGCAAAACCAATTCTTTATTAATTTCATGAGAAGCGACATTTTCGAGATGACAAAAAGGCTGTGGGCAAAGCGCTGGCGGCCCCGCTTCTTGCCGGCCGGGGATCGGTTGCACCGGCCAGGATCGAGCAATGCAAGTGGCATCATGCGACAATCGAGGTCGCTGGCGACGACATGCGCGCGTGGCTCGATGGCGCGCCGAGCGGACATCTCAAGTCGCCGGGCATCGCCCACGAAACCAAAAGCAGGTTCTACTTCACCGTAAGCGGCACCGGCGTCCTCTTCGACGACGTGAAGATCTCGAGGCCTCGCTAGGGCCAACGGCGCGTTGGGGGCCCCTCCGGCACCCCCAGCCGAGCGCTCCGCCAATCCCGTTTGTGGTCTGCCGCTTGCTCTCGAAATTCCACTCCCACTGCCCCCATGAACTACATTGTCCCCCTCGTGATCTTCCTGCTTTCGCCCGCGCTCCACGCCGCCGAGGCTCTGCCGCAACTCGTTCCGCTGCTTGGGGAGCGCGGGGACGTCATTTTCTCCGAGTCTTTCGACGGCCCAAACCCAGTGCCGCTTCGGGTCATCAAAAACACAATGTCCGAGATCGCCGAGGGCGGGGTGCGTCTGGGGACGAAGATCGAACGCCCAGAGTGGGGTCACGGCGGTATCGCGTTTGTCTACGGGCCGGATCGCCCCCCGCTTGGGGATTTCATTCTTGAAGCGGACTTCCGCTGGGATGTCGGGCAGAGTTTTGGCTTCCAGTTCCCCAGGCTGCGCGAGGCGGGAGAACCTCCGCACGGAATTGCCCCCGAGTTCTTCATCCGATTTTACCGACCCAAAGATGCGACCCAGCCGGGCTCCTGGGATATCAGAGACAACGCCGCGGAAGCCGCCGTGGGAAAACATGAGGCCAACGCCGCGCCCCAACTCGACTCAAAAGGGCGGGTGCCCTCGGAACGAAAAACCGTAGGAGAACACAAGGCCACCTTTGCGCCCGGCCAGTGGCACCGGATCATGATCGAGGTGCGCAACGGTGAGGTGGCGGTGCAACTCAGCAACGGCCAGTCCCTAAGGGGGAAGTGCAACCAAGCCAGTTCTCCCAAGATGGCTCCACAGATCGGCACGGGCCCAGCCGGTAGTGAGGCCGTTGTGGACAACCTCAAAATCAACGCTTTCCGATGAGCATCCAAAAACCTTTTCTCATCCTCCTGATCGCCCTGGCTCTGGCGCCTCTTTGGGTGGCTATCGCCGTCGTCGCGGAATCGCCCCGTGTCGCCATGCCGGATAAACACCGCGCCCTGCTCAAGGAGCACTGCGTCTCCTGCCACGGCCCCGAAAAGCAGAAGGGCAAGTTTCGTGTCGACGACCTCCCTTTTTCCCTCGCGGACATCGAGACGTCCGAGAAGTGGCAGAAGGTGCTCAATCAAATGAACTCTGGCGAGATGCCCCCGGAGGAGGAAAAGCAACCAACGAACTCGGCAAAGACGGATTTTCTCGATGACCTCTCGAATGTGATGGTGGCGGCGCGTAAAGCGCTCGCGGATCGTAACGGGGCCATCACGATCCGGCGGCTGAATCGGCGCGAATACAGCAACTCGCTCCGCGAACTGCTCGGCGTCGAGATCAATGTCACGGAGCTCCCAGCCGACACGGGAAACGGGGCCTTCGATACGATGGGGGCGAATCTCTTTATGTCGGGAAACCAGTTGGAGCAATACCTCGCACTCGGTCGCGAGGCGCTGGATGAGGCCTTCGCGTGGCAGGCGGCGATGGGCCTGGAGCGGAAGATCCGCGTTGAGGCCGAGGACGAGGCTTCGCAGAAAGTAAGGAAAAAATACCAGGACGATCTCGATGCCCTGGAGCGTGCGAAGAAATGGGTGGCAGCGGTGGCGGCGGCGATGGCGAGCCCGGAAAATGCCGAGGTGGTCGCAAAGCTGCGGAAGGATGCGAAGAGTGAGGATGCCGTGCGCCGCGAATGGAAGAAGATCAAGGGAGCGCCGGCGCCGGAGGACTTTGGTTTCGTCACCAAGCAGAACACCGCGGACCTGGCCCACTATGCGCTCCAGTTTGGCACTGCGGCCGGCAAAGGTTACACGCGGGCGTATCGCGAGGCGTATCTGGGCATGTCGGACGTGGAAAGGGGCGGTTATCTCACCGTTGGTGGCGGTCTCGAGATGCTCTTGCATGACCACATCACTCTTGCGGTGCCTTTTGAGTGGGAGATGGTCTCAGGCGACTACATATTCCGTGTACGACTTGCCGCCACGGACAAGGCGACGCCGGAGCGGAAGTTCATCGAGTTCGGCGTTGCCCCACAGCACACTGAGAGCCCGTTTCTTAGCACGCATCAGGTCACCGGCACGATGAAGAATCCGCAAATCATCGAGATTCCGATCACCCTGACGCGGCACCATGCCGAGCGAGCCAATCGCACGCTCTTCGTCCGCGAGAAAGGCATTCGCGATCACTACACGCAGGCCCAATCAAAGCTCGGCACTGCCAAAGCCAGGAACGGCATCGGACCCGATTTCGCCATCTGGGTGGACTGGATGGAACTGGAGCGCCTCCCGGACTCGCGCAAAGGCAAGGCCACAGCCATCGCCGCGCTCGGGATTCCCCTCGATGACGAGGCGGCGCCCGGGGCCGCGGACGTTCGCGAGGCGCTCGGGCGTTTCTGTATGAAAGCCTTCCGCGGGGCGATGCCGGAGCCCGGCTATCTTGACAAACTCACTCGCCTCTATGCTTCGCGCATGGAGGCGGGCGACAAGCACAGCGCCGCGCTGAAGCGAACGCTCGCTGTGGCTCTCTCGTCACCCCAGTTCCTCTACCTGGCAGAGCCGGTTGAGGACAACGAACGCAGGCCGCTGAGTGCGGTGGAACTCGCCACTCGGCTCTCTTATTTCCTCTTGGGTGCGCCGCCGGACGCCACGCTGCTCGCCCTGTCCGCGCGGGGGGAATTGACGAAGCCCGAGGTGCTCGCCGGGCAGACGAAGCGACTGCTCGATGACCCGCGCAGTCGGGGCTTTACGAGGCCCTTTGTGCATCAATGGCTCGGGCTCGAGCGGCTTGATTTTTTCGAGTTCAACCGCAAACTTTTCCCGCGCTTCGACGCCAGCACCAAGCTCGCTGCGCGCGAGGAAATCTTCGCGACCTTCGAGCATATCCTCCGTGAAAACGCCAGTGTGCGGGACTTTTTGAAGGCCGACTACGCGATCATCAACGGCGTCCTCGCGGAGTATTACGGCATCGCGGGCGTCGAGGGCGACGCGTTTCAAAAGGTGGCGCTGCCGAAGAACTCAGCACGCGGCGGCTTGTTGGGCATGGCCGCCGTGATGGCCATGGGCGGGAACGGCGAGCACACGAGCCCCGTTGAGCGCGGTGCGTGGGTGTTGCGAAAGCTCCTCAACGACCCGCCTCCGCCGGCGCCCGCAAACGTGCCGCAAATCACCCGCCTCGCCGGCAAGGTTCTCACCACGCGCGAACGTCTTACCGCGCATCAGGAGGACGCCCAATGCGCGAGTTGCCACCGCAAGATCGATCCCATCGGCTTCGGTTTGGAAAACTTCGACGCCGTCGGCCAATGGCGCACCCAGGACACCTATCAGGTCATGGACGAAACCGGAAAACCCGTAAAGGGCGCGAGCACGACCTGGCAGATCGATGCCGGCGCCACCCTGCACAAAGGTCCCGCCTTTGAGAACTACTTCCAACTCCGCGACCGTATCGAGGAGAAATCCGGCGCCTTTTCCAAAGGCCTCAGCGAGGCCCTGATTGAATATGCACTCGGAAGGCCCATCGGCTTCCGCGATGCGCCCCTCGTGGCGGCCATGGTCGAACGCGCCGGCCAAAAACACCTGGCCTTGCGGGAGTTCATCCACGCACTCGTTGAGAGCAAAGAGTTTCAAACAAAGTAAGCCCCCGTCCCCGACACCTTATGCACACCCGCCGCCACTTCCTCCAATCCACCGGCGCCATCATCGCGCTGCCCGCGCTCGAATCTCTCGGCTTTCGGCGCTTTGCCTCTGCAGCAACGGTGACACCACCCAAGCGTCTCATCTTCCTCAGCTTCGGCTGGGGCACCACCGAAAGCACTTGGTATCCCGACATCAAGAAGCCCGGTCCGGACTATGAACTGCCGAAGGGACTCGCCCCGCTGGCGCGGCACAAAGCGGACTTTAGCGTCGTCCAAGGGCTGTGGAACAAGTACTCAAACGAAGGCCATTGGGGCAGCACCATGTGGCTGACTGGAGCGAACCGTTACGCGCAGGCGGGCCAGAGTTTCAGCAACGGCGTCAGCGCAGACCAGGTCGCCGCGGAGAGGCTCGGAATGGATACGCGCTTTTCCTCGCTGCACTTCAACGGAACCGAGGGCGACATGGGGCAGTCCGGCCACGGGCCGGGCCTGTCGCTCGCTTGGGACATGCGCGGAAAGCCGGTTCCCGGTCTGAACGGGCCGCTGGCGGCCTACCATCGTCTGTTTGCGAAAGACAACACGCCACTGGAGCAGCAACGCGCTCTTCTCGCCGAGAAACGCAGCGTGCTCGACGCCGTACTCGACAACGCGAAGACGCTCCAGCGTGGCTTAAGCACTGCTGACAACGCGAAAGTCGCGGAGTATTTCCAGAGTATCCGCGACATCGAGACCCGCCTGAGCAAAGACGAGCAATGGATCGGCGTGCCGCATCCCGATGCTCCGCTACCAGAACCCAAACCCGGGATTGCCGGACGCGGCGAGATTGCGCTCATGTATGACATCATGATCGCCGCGATGCAGACCGACAGTACGCGAGTCTTCACCTATCGTCAGCCCGTGTGGAGCCTGCTCACCAGTCTCGACATCAAAGTCTTCCCACACGACATGAGCCACTACCACACCACGCTCGGCGAAAAGCTCGACGCCTCGCAGCGACGGGATGTGGCACAAAGCGAGCTCCTCGCCGGGTTCCTCGACAAACTCAAGGGCACGCGGGAAGCCGACGGTTCCCGTCTCTTCGACAACATCGCCCTCGCCTACGGCAGCAACATCCGGACCGGCCACGAGTTGAGCAACTGTCCGACCATTCTCACCGGTGGCGCCGCAGGTTTGAAACTCGGCCACAGCATCGTTGCGCCCAAAGACACTCCCCTGTGCAACGCGTGGCTCACGCTGCTCCACGGCGTCGGAGTGAACGTCGAGCGCCATGGCGACAGCTCCGGCGTGCTCAAGGAGATCAGTGCCTGAGCCCGCAACACGGAGCACCATGATCCGCGGGGATCTTATCCTGTTCGGCGCGTCGCGTCTCGTCGCCGCCTAACCCGCGCGGCCCAATGTACTGGTCCCCCAGCCCCAAACCGGTCCCCGCTGAAATCCGGCCCGTTCCGGGCTGCATTTTTCCCGCAACAACCAACCCGCGCCGGGGTTTGCCAGTTGCCTCCTCCTAAGCCCGGCGATTCTCTCGGATGTCCCCTGTCAGATCCCGTCTTTCCCAGCTAACACCCCAATCTATGTTCAAAACCTTCACCGTTTTTTGCGCCCTGTTTTTACCCCTCCAGGCGGGGCTCCATGCGGCCCAGAAACCGAACATCGTGCTCATCCTCTCCGATGACATGGGTTACGCCGACATCGGTAGCCACGGCTGCAAAGACATTCCCACCCCCCACATCGACCGGATCGGCAAAGCCGGAGTCCGGTTCACCGACTGCTACGCAAACGGCTCGTTCTGCACTCCCACCCGCGCAGCCCTCATCAGCTGCCGTTACCAGCATCGCTTCGCCATAGAGGATCTCGGCGGCCCGCTCCCGGCCCAGGCGCATACCCTCCCCAAAAGGCTCCAGGCCGCCGGATACAAAACAGGCATGGTTGGCAAATGGCATCTCGGCTCCAAAGCCGGGTTCACCCCGATGGACCGCGGGTTCGACGAGTTCTTCGGGTTCCTCGGCGGCGGCCACGAATACATCCTCAAACCCGGCGGCAAGGGCGAATACAATGCGCCGATTCTGCGCAACCACGACCCGGTGGACGAGTCCCGCTATCTCACCGACGCCTTCGGGGAGGAAGCCGCGGCGTTTGTTGAGCGCCAGCGCGGTGAGCAGAAGCCGTTCTTTCTCTACCTCGCCTTCAACGCCGTCCACTCCCCGCTTCAGGCGGTGGAGAAATACCAGGCACGCTTCCCTTCCATCACAGATTCCAAGCGCCGAACCTACGCCGCCATGCTCAGCGCCATGGACGACGCCGTCGGTCGCGTCCTGGCCGCCTTGGACCAAACCGGCCAAACCGACCGCACCCTGATCTTTTTCACCAACGACAACGGCGGGCCCACCACCCGCAACGCTGTCAACGGCTCCGTGAACACCCCCCTGCGCGGCTCCAAATGCGAGACGTTCGAGGGCGGCATCCGTGTCCCGATGCTCATGCAATGGCCGGGGGTCGTCCCTGCCGGGTCCACCTATCGCCACCCGGTCATGACGTTTGACCTCAGCGCCACCGCTCTGGCGGCCGCCCAAGCCGACGCCTCCCAAGTCGACGGCAAAGATCTACTGCCCTACGTGACCGGCAAACTCCAGGCGCCCCCGCACGACACCCTTTTCTGGCGGTCCCGCACGATGAGCAACAACTACGGCGCCCGCCAAGGCGACTGGAAGTTTGTGCATTCCACCGAGGGCGACGCCTCTCCCGGCCCCAAACAGATGCCCGCCAGAGACATGCTCTTCAACCTGGCCGAGGACGTCGGAGAACAGAGGGACCTCGCCGCGGCGAACCCCGCCAAACTCGACGAACTCAGGAAACGCTATGAGGCATGGAGCGCCGCGGTGGATGCCGATGCCGTGCAGATGGGGCTCACCCCCAAGTTCCCGAAAAATGCAGCGGGACCGAAGCAGTAGTCCTCAAAACTGAAAACCGACGTTCCAGCGGAATGCCTTTCATTGCCTCCTCCCTCCCCCCTTTCTGATGAAAAAACTGCTCCTCCCCGCCCTCCTGCTCGCCTCGCCCCTGACCCAAGCCGCTTCCACACAAAAGCCCAACATCGTCGTCATCCTCGCCGACGACCTCGGCTACGGCGATGTCCAGTGCAACAACCCCGAGCGCGGCAAAATTCCCACCCCCCACATCGACCGCCTTGCTGCGGGTGGAATGCGTTTCACGGATGGACATTCCTCCTCGGGCGTCTGTTCCCCCTCCCGTTACACGCTCCTCACGGGCCGCTACCATTGGCGCTCCAAGCTCCAGTCCGGAATCGTGGGCCAATTCGCCGCCCCACTCATCACTCCCGACCGCTTCACAATCGCCAACCTCGCCAAATCCCACGGCTACCGCACCGCCGCCATCGGCAAATGGCACCTCGGTTGGAACTGGCCCGTCACTTCAGAGCAAAGACCGCTGCTTCAGGCCACGGAAAAAAAGTTAGCCACCGCAGACGATGAATCCGCCCCGCAAACGACCCCCTCGCAGAAAGCCGCGTGGAACACCATTTTCTCCCAAACCATCCCCGGAGGCCCCACCGCCAACGGCTTCGACTCCTACTTCGGCACCGACGTCCCCAACTGGCCCCCCTACTGCTTTATCGAAAACGACCGTACCGTCGGCCTTCCCTCTCAATTCCTTCCAAACACACTGTTCAAAAACCATCTCGCAAGCAACCAAGGCCCCGCGCTGCCAGAGTGGAAACTCGAACAAATCCTCCCCAGCCTCGCCGAACGCGCCACCCAATTTGTCACCGAAGCCGCAAAAAGCGACGCCCCTTACCTCCTCTACCTCCCCCTCACCTCGCCGCACACCCCCCTTGCCGTCAACAACGAGTGGCAGGGTAAAAGCGGCCTCACCCCCTACGCTGATTTCGTCATGGAAACCGACGCCGTTGTGGGGCGCGTCCTCGATGCGATCGAAAAAACCAGCGAGTCGGAAAACACCCTCGTCGTGCTCACCTCTGACAACGGGTGCGCCTCCTACATCGGCGTGCGCGAACTCGAAAAAATGGGCCACTACCCGAGCGGTCCCCTGCGCGGGTACAAAACCAGCTCCTGGGAGGGCGGGCACCGCGTTCCATTCATGGTGCGCTGGCCTGCGATGGTGAAGCCGGGCTCGATATGTCCTCAACTGGTCCAGCAGGCCGATCTCATGGCCACCTTTGCGGAAGTGCTCGGATCAAAGCTCCCGGAACACGCGGGAGTGGACAGCTTCAGCCTCCTGTCGCTGCTCAAAGGCGGCGACCAACCCGTGCGTCAGAATGCGGTGAATTGTTCGGCGGGAGGCGTCCCCGCCGTGCGCGAAGGCTCCTGGAAGCTCATCCTCGCCCAAGGTTCTGGCGGCAAAGGCAAAAATGATACCGCCCAACCCGTGCAGCTCTACAACCTTGCTGAAGACCTCGGTGAGACCAAAAACTTGGCCGCCGAACAACCCGAACGCGTCGCCCAGATGCAGGCGCTTCTGGAAAAACTCATCACCGACGGACGCTCCACCCCGGGAGCAATTCAAGCCAACGACGTCGATGTAAAGCGCTATTAGCGCGCCCCGCGGCGAGACCGCGCGCGCGGGCTGCGGAAACGGGGGCAAAAGAAAATTCGCATCATTGGCGTAGCCGAAACAGCAAAGACCTATCAGTCCCTGTAGAAACGTCCAATTCCATGAAACACATACTCACACTCCTCACCACCCTCCTTCTCGCACCGCTGGCCGCGCTGCACGCCGCTGACATTGAACTCACCGAGACGGTCCAGCTTCCAGAGTGCCATAGTGTCAACTGGGTGCGGGATTGGGTGAAAGATCATCCCGAGTTGGTTGGCGCAGGCTGGGAGCAATTGCACGATGTCTCCAGGCCGACGGCGGAGAAGCCGGCTCCTCGGAGTTGGGTTTGGAACATCTC
>CAMCIN010000060.1 GCA_945874745.1 Akkermansia muciniphila
TTTCGCAGCCCTTGGATCGGCGCGGCAAAGGAGGCTTCGAGGCGGCATTTTGCAGATCGGAAGGAACCTGCCTGCACCGAGTCCCCTCCCATTTGAAGGTCCACCTGAAGTGCTCCCTTTGCCAGTTTTGCTTTGGCTTCACCCCGCAGTGTGCCCCCAATGCGTGACGCACTTGCAAGGGGCATCCAATCTCCAAGGTTGCTGCTTTCAAACTCCAACTGTGCGCCTCCCTCGACTCTGGCAAACTCAGCCCAAGTCCCTGGCAGTCGCACCCTTCCCGAGCCTGCGAAATAAGATGCAGGTGCCCGACCGTCCAAGGAGGTCAACTCCAGTGCTCCGTTTTCCAAGGCAGCCCCGCATTCCAAGGAGGCGTTGCCGCCACTGCTTAGCGGCAGTTCGCAGCGGAGTCGCACCGCGCCGCTCCAGGACTTGGGGCGGTTTGGGTCTCCTCCCAGGTCGACGCGTGCCGACACCAAATCAGGCAGTGGGCCGGTGATCTTTCCCAGCGTATCGCTGAGTTCCGAGGCCTTGATCTGGCTGGCTTCTGCATGGAGCAGCCAAGTCAGCGGGCCCGCTTCAAGCTGGGCAACAAGCCGACCGCCGCCACAGAGTCCCTCTAGTTGTAATTTGGCAACTCCCCGGTTGCGTCCGGAGCCGTCCAGTTCCAGGCGGCTTAACTCGAGTGCGGGCGCAATCCGCAGCCCCTTGAGGATAAACCGCCGGTTGGTAAAGGAGGTCGTGGCCCTCAGCGCAACCGGGTCCCTTCCGCCGGGCAGCCGCAGCGACTCGACCGCCAGCACTCCGGAAACGCCCGGCAGCGCGGTGAGGATGCCGCCGCGGAGAGCAAAGCCGGTTTGAGGGTCGGCGCCGGTGATGTTCACCTCGGAAAGTCTGACCTGATCCGTCCAAAAGAGCGGCAGCCCGAGGAGCGCTTTGAGCCAGCGGTCTGGAGGCTGCGCAAGGAGGTCTTCCTGCGGGACAGGCTTTTTGAAACGGGACAGCCGCAGCTCCACTCCCTCTATCGCCACTGCAGTCAGGCAGCGGTCCGCTCCGCGAAAAAGCAGGCGGGCCGGGCTGTAGTCGAAGGTGGCTTGGCGTACAAAGAGGCTCTCGAGGGGAGTTTGCGCTCCGGGTTTCGGCGTAAGGCTCAGGCCTTTGAGGCTGCACTGAGTCAGCAGATTTCCGGAAATCTGCGCCTCAAAAACAAAACCCCTCTGGGCGGCTGCAAATTGGAGGCCGCAGCCCAGAAGGGTCTGCAAAATGGGGCGGTGGGCGATGGCCCCGAGGAGGAGCACCAAAAGAATTAATGCTACGCGCGGATGCCTGCGCACTAGAGACGGCCGTCCCGTTCCGGCGGGGGGGACGTCTGCATTGGGCATAAGGGGGAGGATAGGCGCGCAAGGACGCCGGGGCAAGCGGGCGCGCGCCTGAGGGAGGGGATACCGCCACACCTGGTGGATTCGGGCGCTGGGAGCCGCTTTTGCCTTTTGAGGGACCGTCCTTTGCCCTAGCTCTCTGTGGCATGTGGAAAGGCCGTTTTCAGCAGCAGACTGCTGCACTTCTTCAATCTTACTCTCAATCCATCTCGTTTGACTGGCGTCTTTGGCGCCATGATATCGAGGGCTCCATTGCGCATTCTGCGGCCTTGGAAAAAGCGGGGCTGCTTTCCCCACAGGAAAGGCAGGCGATCGTGGATGGGTTGCAGGCCATTGGGGCTGAAATTGAAGGCGGGCATTTCCAGTTTCGGGCCGAACTGGAAGACATCCACATGAACATCGAGTCGGAGCTGACCCGGCGTATCGGGGACGCAGGCGCCAAACTCCACACAGCGCGCAGCCGGAACGACCAGGTGGCAACCGACATCCGGCTCTACCTGCGGGCGGAGTGCGACTCTTTGGACGCTCTCCTGCGCGATTTGCAGGCCGCCCTCGTGGAGCTGGGCGAACGCTACAGCGGCGTGGTCATTCCCGGCTACACGCACCTTCAGCGGGCGCAGCCGGTGTTCTTCGCTCACCACCTGCTTGCGTACGTGGAGATGCTCCAGCGCGACCGGGACCGGCTGGCGGACTGCCGCAAGCGCATCAACGTCCTGCCTCTGGGTTCCGGAGCGATCGCAGGGTCAACCATTCTGCTGGACCGGCAACTGGTCGCCGATCTGCTGGGGTTCCCCTCGCTGACTCGCAACTCGATGGATGCCGTCAGCGACCGCGATTTTGCTGTGGAACTGCTTTCGGGGCTTGCCCTGGTTGCCATGCACCTTTCCCGTCTGAGCGAGGACGTCATTTTGTGGGCCTCCAGCGAGTTTCATTTTGTGACCCTATCCGACGCCTTCACGACGGGCTCGTCTTTGATGCCGCAGAAGAAAAATCCTGACGTGGCCGAGTTGACGCGAGGCAAGACCGGCCGGGTGTACGGGAACCTGGTTTCGCTGCTGACGCTGATGAAGGGGCTCCCAATGACCTACAACCGGGATATGCAGGAGGATAAGGAGGCGATTTTTGATTCGGTTGACACCGTCAAGGCTGCGCTGGGAGTCTTCGCTCCGATGCTCCGGGAGGCCACCGTGGACGAGGTGCGCTGCGCTGAGGCGGTGGCAGACGCAAACCTGCTGGCCACGGACCTGGCTGACTACCTCGTCAACCACGGGGTGCCTTTCCGCAAGGCGCATGAAGTCATCGGACGGGCGGTCGCTCGTTGCGGGGTCCTAGAGTGCAGCCTGCGTGAGTTGTCCTTGGCGGAGTATCAGGCGTTGAGCCCGGTGTTTGGGGCGGATGTGCATGAAATGCTGGACGTGAGCCGTTCGATGGAGTCCCGACAGGCAGTGGGCGCGCCGTCTCCCGCCAACGTCGCGGCGGAGTTGGGGCGTTGGAAGGTCCTGCTGGGGTAGCCACATTTGCCCATGTCTTTTCACAACGCCATTCCTGACAAGGACGGTTGGAACACTCACCAGAGGGAGTCGCTTTTCCTAAATCCCTACTTGGAGATTGAGCGGGTGCGCGTTTCCTCCCCCACGCGGCCCGAGCCTTTTGAGTGGACCGTGTGCCACCGGAAGGCGGGGGTCGTAATCGCCGCCCAGACCCCCGAGGGTGGGTTTGTGATGATTCGGCAGGAGCGGGTGCCCATCCGGCGGACGATCTGGGAGTTTCCCGCCGGGCAGATTGACGAGGCAACGGGCCACACTTGGGAGGCTATCGTGGCCACCGGGCTGCGGGAGTTGCAGGAAGAAACCGGTTACGAGCTGGCGTCTGGCGGCGAGGTTGCCCCCATGCACCACTACGTGAGCAGTCCGGGTTTTACGGACGAGCATTGCCACCAGATTTGGGTGCGCGGTGCTGTGCCCGGCGCACGGGGGATGGAGCTGGATCCCAACGAGTGCATTACGGAAGTGCGCGTATTTAGCCCGCGCGAACTCCGCGGCATGGTGGCTGAAGGCCTCATTTGTGATGCTAATACGCTCAGTTGCCTCGCCCGACTGGCCGCCCTCACTCCCTTTTGGGCGTAGGCTCGGCGCTGCCGGCGCGCTAGCTCCGGCCAATGAAACGCTCGAACTCTCCTCCCAGCAGAGAGTGCACGTCGCGTTCAATTTCGGCCCGGGTGACGTGCCAACCGGTGTCGGAGAGGTCCGAATACTTTTCCGACAGCACCTTGGCGAGAATCGGCCGCGAATGGTTCCACTTGTAACCGAGTTGATCCATCACGCGACAGTCGCTGTGCTGGGGCGTCACCCCGAGGCCTAGCATTTCGATCCGCATTCTTGTGATTTCTTCGATCAAGGAAGGGTTATTCAAGAACCACCAGCAGCCGAAGATGTGGAGGTTTCGGAACTTCCGGGCCGCGACGCAGAGCGCGTGTTGGTTTTCCCGTGCGAGCATGGTGCAGACAAACTTGTTTTCTGGGAACGCCGCGCAGATGGCCTCGACGGAGGGCACATCCGCTGGAGCAAGGCTGTCGCCTGCCATGCGCAGGAGGGGATTTACCCCGCGGCGCACGCCGATCATCATGGCGAAGGCCTGCCCGTGCTCCCTTGCGGCGGGCAGCACCGCCTCCGTCAGCAAACGGTTGGTCCCG
Source organism: Akkermansia muciniphila (assembly GCA_945874745.1). Lineage (GTDB taxonomy): Bacteria > Verrucomicrobiota > Verrucomicrobiia > Chthoniobacterales > Chthoniobacteraceae > Chth-196. The sequence continues at coordinate 4,069 of CAMCIN010000060.1, forward strand.
TTGGTGGCGGGACAAGTCCAGTCAGGCGGCAGTGAAACCATGCAGTACTGGGAGTCCATCCGGACGCACCAGTCGCCCAAAAAGCGCCGCACTTCCCCCATGGTTTGGCCGGACAGATCTGCCCGAACGTCGTATCCCCAGGCGTGCAGTTGCCCGGCAGTCTTTTCCCACTCCAAAAGCAGCGGATCCAACCGGAGCGCCGCGACAAAGGACGGATGCCGCGAGATGCCCTTTTCCCAGTAGGCCCTCTCCTCGTTGTCGAAGGGAAGGTTGGTCATGCAAACCTTCCGCACCTTGGCGATCTCAAGAATCCGGTCCGTAAAAGTCCCCGGTGTCCACTGTGCAAAGTGGCGGCGCAACGCGGGCAGATCCCTCTCTTTGGCATCTATTCCGAGCAACCGCAGGCTGGTGAGCACGCCCCGGCAGGCTTCTGAAAGGGGCGAGCGCTCCAGAAACAACTGCTTCCAGATCCAGTCTGCCTTCTCCTGCTTGTTCAAGCCCCAGAAATGATCCTCCGGAGCCTCGGCCGTCCGGAAGGACTCCGCAATCAGGTAGTGGTAGGTCAAAAGCTCGTCAATGCCCCAGCTCACCAACGATTCAAACGCCGGATCGAACAAGTGGGTGTGGATGTCAAAAACCGGGGTGCGCTCCACGACTTCGTGGACCACCTGACAAAGTGTGGGGTGCCTTTCTGAGCTCATTGCTTCTACTCAATGCGCGGACCGCCCCCAAAACCAAACCTCATTTTCAGCTTCCCAAGAAAATCCACCGGGCCTGCCAGCGGCTTCCCGGTTTGGTGCGCAACGACTGCAAAAAACCGACAGAAAGAATCCGGCGCTCCGCCTGGCTTTGCGCACCACAAAAAACACCGGGCAACAGATCGAGGTCTCTGTTTTCCAAACGCTTTTTTACAGTTAGGGTTCTGCAACAATGAAAAAGCTCCCCCTGGCCGTTTCTCTCCTTGTTTTCAGCCTGTATGCTGCGCGGGCTGAGGCCGCCTCCTTGCTTGCGGGCGCCGCGGCTGTTGATGTGACCCCGAAGATTTTCCCGGTAAACATGCCCGGGGGCTTTAGCGCAAATCTGGCGGAGAGCGCGCATGACCCGCTGTTTTCGCGTGCGTTGGTGCTCCAGGAAGGTGCGGTCACCTGCGCGATGGTGGTTTTGGATAATCTGGGCGCAGGACCGGACCTTTTGGATGAGGCCAAGGGGTTGGCCTCGGCTCGGACGGGCATTCCAAATGAAAAAATACTCGTCTGCTCGACGCACACCCATAGCGGCCCGTCCGCAGGCAAATCAGGAGCCCCGGCGGTCGTTCAATATCGGCAGCTTTTGCTGGAGGGATTGGTCGAGTCGATCGTTCAGGCCCACAGGGCCTTGAGGCCCGCTGCGGTTGGGGCGGCGGCCCATCCTTTGGCCGACGAGGTCTTCAACCGACGCTGGTACCTCAAGCCGGGTAAAATGCCGCTCAATCCTTTCGGGAAGTTGGATCAAGTAAAAATGAACCCGGGCACCGGCGCCGACATATTGGAGAAGCCCGCTGGGCCAACGGACCCCGACATCACTGTCCTTTCCATACAGGATCTCAAAAGGAAACCGCTCGCGTTGTTTGCCAATTACTCCCTGCACTATGTGGGAGGTACGCCGCCCAAGCAGGTTTCTGCCGACTACTTTGGGGAGTTTGCGCGCCTGATGCCCTCCCGTTTGCGGGCCGGGGAGGACTTTGTTTCGATGATGTCCAACGGAACCTCGGGAGACATCAATAACATTCCTTTTGGAGTCGTCCGGCCTCCGAGGGAACCTTTCGAACAGATCAGGATCGTCGCACAGAAGGCGGCCGACACGGCTTGGACTGCACACCAAAAAATCAAAACCCACACGCCCGAAGCCCCACTCGGAATGGTCCAGCGGGAGGTTTCCCTCAAATACCGCCGCCCCCACGCTGAGGCGGTGGAGGAGGCAAGGGCTGTCCTTGAAGTCAAAGGGGAGGAGGCGCTTGAAAAGCTCCCGCGGCTCGCCAAAAATTACGCAGGAAGTGTGGTGGCCGCCGGAAACAGGGCGGAGGACACGTTGGTGGTTAAGCTTCAGGCGCTACGGATTGGGGATTTGGCCGTCTGTGGGGTGCCCTTCGAAACCTTCGCCGAGATGGGGCTTGAGATCAAAAGGCGCAGTCCCTTTCCACTCACCATGGTGATCGGCCTTGCCAACGGTCGCCACGGCTATCTGCCCACCCCAGAGCAACACCGTTTGGGCGGCTATGAAACCTGGCTTGGCACCAATGTGGTGGAGGAGGGGGCTTCCGTGCTGCTGACTGAAGCGCTGCTCTCCATGTTGGAGGAATTACGCGGGGAAAAATAAGCTGCGCACTTATTGCCTTGGAACCCTGACCCATCTCACCGCATTTTGGGCTCCTCGGTTGAGCCTTCGGATTTTCCCGCCCTCTTCTTCGGGTGGCGTGGAATCTGCGGAGCACTCCCGGTCGCGTTTCCCGCTCTATGTTAAACAGTCAAAAAATCATCATCGAAGATTTTTCAGCCTCACTTGAGGCGGACTATCGCCGGAATTTTGGGGTTCTGAAGCCTGAGTACGGCAGCGTCATCGCTTGGGCTACTCGGTTGGCACTGGAGAACATTGGAAACTCAGACATGCTCTATCACAACGTGGAGCACACGATGCTGGTCACCTCGGCGGGAAAGCAGATCCTTACGGGCAAGCACCTAAGCGAGGGTGGCGTTTCACCCGAGGACTGGCTGAACTTCATGTTTGCGCTGCTCTTTCATGACATCGGCTATGTGCGGGGGATCTGTCGTGCCGATTCCGCTTCGCTCTTCGCAAGCGGGGTTGACGGTGGACTCGTTGAGCTGCCGGAGGGGAGCACCGATGCGGCGCTCACTCCGCATCACGTTAGCCGCAGCCAGCTTTTTATCCGGGAGCGCTTTACCGGCAGCAACGTTGCAGGCCTGGACATCGATATGGTTTGCCAATGCATCGAAATGACCCGGTTCCCCCCTCCGAAGGAAGCTGAGTACGAAGCGACGGGAACCTATCCAGGGCTGGTACGCGCTGCGGACTTCGTCGGCCAGCTTGGGGATCCGAGCTATTTCCGGAAAGTTCCCGCTCTCTACTACGAGTTCGAGCAACTGGGAATGAATCCGAGGCTGGGCTACCGGAACCCCGGGGACATGCACAAGGGTTACGCGGGGTTTTTCTGGAAGGTCGTCAGGCCCTATCTCACTGATGGCGTGAGGTATCTGCGGGTTACACACGAGGGCAAACAATGGGTGGCAAATTTGCAGTCCCATGTCTTCGAGGTCGAGCACGAGGACGGATGCTAGGACGGGTTCACTATGGTGAATTTTCGCTCACTCCTCAGGGAAAGGGAAGCGATCCACAGATGACTCAGATTTCCGCAGATGTTTTTAGGGTTTCCACTCGGCTGCGAAATCTGAGGAATTTGCGGACAGCTGTCTAACCCACGGCCCCATAGGATTTGGTGAAGAGCGGCGACGGGATGGGCCCTGAGGCCTCCAGCTTGGTGGCCAGTCACGCCTCCAGCCGTCTCTCAAAGTGTCAGGTCTTTCCATCCAGAACCTCTCGCCCACTGAAAGTAGCGAGGAACCTTTTCTTTGGAAGGCCAGCGAGTCACCGTTCTTGAGGTGCGGAACATTTGACCGTGAACCTGCACTGGGGCGGATTTTGCAATTCGGCCTGCCCGCTCCCCGGTCTGTCTCCGCCATTGCGGTTAACCGGGGAGCGAGGGAGACCCATTGCGATGCCTATGGTTTGGCTTCAAGCATTACCAACCGGCTGGAACCCCGGGTGAAGATGCGCAGAAGCACCTGCTTCTCCTTCTTTAGCTCTTCGCTCATTTTTACCGCCTCGTCAGCGGAGCCAATCGGGCGACGCTTGATTTCCTGAACGACATCTCCCGGGCGGATGCCCGCCGCCGCCGCGACTGAATCCTGGTCGACCGCAGTAATCAGCGCGCCCTTGATTCCTTGCGGCACCTTAAACTCCTGGCGTGTCGCATCATCTAAATCTGCCACGGTAACCCCATCGAGGACGTCGGGATCAGCCTCCACTACAGGGGCCGCCGCTTCAGCTTTTTCGGCGTTCTCCCCCAGAGTCGCGACCACTTCCAACGGCTTTTTCTCGCGAATGCATTGGAGCGTCACCTTCGTCCCGGGAACCATTCCAGCTACCGTGATCCTAAGGTCCTGCATTCCCTCGATCTTCCTTCCGTTGACGTGGGTGATCACGTCGTACTCCCGCAAGCCCGCCTTCTGGGCAGGGGTGCCGGGGCGCACGTCGGTGACCACGGCGCCGACCCCAGTCTCCACGTTGAACTCCTTCTGCATTGCCTCGTCGAGGTCTTGCAGGCCGATTCCCAAAAATCCCCGGAGGACCCGCCCGTGCTTGACCAGGCTTTCCATCACGGAACGGGCCATGTTCGACGGTACGGAAAACCCGATGCCCTGGTTTCCTCCGGTACGGCTGAAGATGGCGGTGTTAATGCCAACCAGACGGCCCAGGTAGTCCACCAGTGCTCCACCGGAGTTTCCCATGTTGATGGCAGCATCCGTTTGAATGAAATTGCCCAAGTCGGCCAGCTGAGACATCTGGGTGTTGCGGCCCACAGCGCTTACCACCCCCATGGTGGCGGAACGGGTAAGGCCGAAGGGACTGCCCACGGCTACGACCACGTCCCCGGCACGCAGTTGGTTGCTGTCCGCGAAGGTAATGGCGTTCAACCCGGTCGCCTCGATTTTCAGAACGGCGATGTCGGTGCGAACGTCCCCGCCGACCTTCCGGGCGACATAGGTTTTCCCGTTCTTACCGAGGCTGACTTCGATTTTGTCCGCGCCATCGATGACGTGGTTGTTGGTCAGAATGTAGCCGTCGGCACTCACCACAACACCCGAACCCAGCCCCAAGGGCATGGTCTGTTCCCGTTTGCGGCCTTGAGGAGCGCCGCCCTCGGGCTGGGAGTCCTCCGAACGGCGGCCCCTCTGCTTGGGCTGCGGTCCCTGCGGCTGCTGGTCTTCGGGGATGCCGAAAAACTTACGGAACATCGGGTCGTCGAAAAGCGGATGGTTGCTGAGGGGATTGCGGGGGTCGGCCTTCCTTGTGGTCTGGGAGGTGTTGATGGTCACGACGGCGGGTGCCACCTTTTCCACGATTGGCGCGTAGGTGGGGGTGCCTGCGGGCAGAGGAGCGTTGTCGACCTTCAGCTCGGGCAGTGCTTTTGAGGGGGCGGGCGCAGATTTGGAGGCTTCCGGGTCGGCTGCCCGCAACAAGGGGAGGCTCCAGGCTCCGAGCAAGATTGCTGGGAGAAGGAGCGCTTGGGCCGAACGCAGGTGGAAGGCCCGTGGGGCCAGAGGAAAATTCGCGGATTGTTTTTTCATAGAAGTTCCAGCGTTTAAGACAGGTTCAATGGTTCAGCGTTCAAATGGAGGAGTGGAATTTTTGCGCCGAAGACAGGTTTGTTTCATTGGTGGACTGGCGCATGTAACGGGCCTCAAATACGTGGACTTCCCCAGCGGCAATTGTGACGGCATTCCGGTCTGCGTTGGCCTGTTCGACGCACACAAACTCCCGCCATTCTTCGTCGCCCAAATCCGCAAGGGCAGCCGCCTTGGTAATCCACGGATTCCAGACGACGCTGCTCTGTGAGCACGCCTTGCCAAACACAATGCGGGAAAGGGAGGCGGGATCCTCCAGCGCTAGCACGGAGACTGTGTCCAAATAAAGACGGTCCGTTTCACCGGTAAAGCGAACGGCGTCGGCTGTGTCTGTCTTGAGCCGCATTCCATCGGTTTTGTCGATAAACGCCGCTCCCTCAAGCCCGTGTACCGAGGCGGATTGGACATCGGCGACGGGAAAATAGGGGTGTAAGGCCTGCTCAAACTCGAAGGCGGAGGCTCCTGTATTGTGCGTCTCCCAGCGGATGGCCAGATCCTCCCCTAGCGTAAATTCCAGACTCAGGGCAAAGGCATGAGGCCAGAGGGCGAGAGTCTCGTCGGTGGACTTAAACGTCAGCCGCACTTTTGCCGGCCCTTCTTCGGGCACCTCTATTTCGGCGATTTCCCAATGACGGGTCCGAACCAAGCCGTGCATGGGAGATTCGGGATGTCCTTGTCTTGCGCCAAACCAGGGGAAGATGACAGGGATTCCCCCGCGGATCGCCTTGCCGGGGCTCAGGGCGGTTTGTTTGCTCAGGAAGAGCAGGGGCGTCTGGCCCTCGGGCGTGAACTCCATCAGATGGGCGCCCTGCGTGGAAAAGCGAGCCGTTCCAAAGGCGCCCTGCAAATCAACTAGGGGGAGGCCTTGGGGGGACTGGCTGCGGGTGATTCGCTTGTTTTGAAGCCAGTGGGCGGAGGGAGTCGGTTGCATAGGTGAGTGCGGCAGATTTTGTTGGGCAAGCGCGAGAAGGAAGCTCGCTTTGAGTTGCCCCTAGGAGAGGGGCGCAAAATTCGACGCGACACCGTGTGTTTTTTCTGGGTTTGGGTACACTCCAAACATGACACCAAGAGCGCGCTCGTCCTTTATTTTTGCAAGTATTGCCTTTAGCGGGCTGCTGCTGAGTGTTTTTTGGGTGAGCAAGGAGGCCCGCAGGGTGGTACGCCAACAGCAGACCCGCCGCTCGCTGGCGAGTCCGCTGGGGGTGGATATGGCCTGGATTCCGGCCGGCAAGTTTACGATGGGCGCCAATGATGGCCAACCCGACGAGCGACCGCTGCACGACGTCAAATTGCGGGGCTTTTGGATGGATCGCTACGAGGTGACCAACGACCAGTTTGCCAAGTTTGTGGAGGCCACAGGCTACGTGACCACCGCTGAAAAAAAGCCCGAAGCGGCCCAGTTTCCGGGAGTGCCAGAGGAAAAACTGGTCCCTGGGTCGGTGGTTTTCACCCCGCCCGAGCGGGTCGAATCCCTCAACGACCACATGCAGTGGTGGAGCTACCTGCCTGGCGCCAACTGGCGTCATCCCGAGGGGCCACAGTCAGACTTGAAGGGAAAGGGAATGCATCCCGTGGTGCACGTGTCCTGGTTTGATTCGGTGGAGTACGCCAAATGGGCGGGCAAGCGGCTTCCCACTGAGGCGGAGTGGGAGTACGCGTCCAGGGGCGGTCTTGAGCAAAACCCCTATCCCTGGGGCCGCGAAGCCTTTCCCAAGGGACTGTGGATGATGAATATTTGGCAGGGCCAGTTTCCCAAGCAAAACACCGCTCTCGACGGTTTTCCCACCACGGCGCCGGTCGGGTCTTACCCTCCCAACGGGTACGGTTTGCTTGATATGGCCGGCAATGTTTGGGAGTGGGTGGCGGACTGGTACCGGCCCGACTACTACAGCCACAGCCCGCACGCCAATCCGGAGGGCCCGGCCGACAGCGAGGACCCGGCCGAACCGGGCCTGCCAAAGCGCGTGGGGCGCGGCGGTTCGTTCCTCTGCAGCGACATGTACTGCAAAGGCTACCGGCCTTCGGCGCGCCAGAAAACCTCCCCAGACACCGGGCTGTCGCACACCGGGTTTCGCTGCGTCAAAGACGCGCCCGCGCCCTGAGCTGCGAGGATGGCGGTGCGAATGCAGTCTGATGGCGCGTTGTCGGTCCCTTGCTTAACGGCCGCTCAATATCTTGGTCAGCGGGGCGCCCATGTTGCCCGAAGGCGGAGTCAGGCGCAGCGCGGCGCTCAGCGTGGGGGCGATGTCGGTGATTGAGAAGCTGTCGGCGTAGCGGCCGGGCTTGAACCCAGCCCCGAAAAAGAGGACGGGGATGTGTGTGTCGTAAGTGTAGGGGGAGCCGTGTGTCGTGCCGACCGAGGCTGTGCCGGAGAGCTGGAACGGCTTTTGGATCAGGATCACGTCCCCGCTACGCTCGGCGTGAAACCCATTGAGCACCAGTTGCCCCAATGCACCGGGCGCGCGCCCGTCCAGAAGTTGGCCACGGGTGAATGCCGCCTGAAAGTAGCCCGTCTCGAGCGCCCAATCCCGAATAGCGACAGCCAGAGTCTCCGCTGCGATACCACGTTCCCGCAGCGCTCCATGGTCGAAATAAAGGGCCCCGTCGTGCATCCGAGGAGAGAGAAAAAACTTTCCCGCTCCAAATTGCTTCTCGAGAACAGTGAACAATTCTCCCAGCAGTGAGGCTATGTCCACCCGCCTGCCGTTGAGTCCCTCGGCCTGGGCGAATTCTGGAGCGGGTGCCACCCCGTGGTCGGCAGTCAGTACGATGGTGACATTTGCCAAACCGATCTTGCGGTCCAACTTTGCGAAAAGTGCTGCCAACTGCTGGTCCAAGCGCAGGGCCATATCCTGCACCTCCTGGGAGTATGGACCAAAAATGTGGCCGGCGGCGTCGGGCGACGAAAACGAAATGCTCAGTAGATCCGGGTGGGAGCCTGCGCCCAAATGTTCCCCGTCAATTGCCGCCTCCGCAAATTCCGCCAGCAACTGGTTACCAAAAGGTGTCGGCACGATGTTCTCAAAGCCCTCCGCTGGCGAAAGCCTGACGGTGTGGTCAAATTTCTTGGAACGGTCTCCCGCGGTGGAGCCCTCCCCCGGAAGCTCGTCGGCCCACTGGTAGGCACTTTCAGGAAGCAGGCGTTTCCATGCCTGCCCGATAAAGCTCGCCGGCACCTTCCTCGCGTTGAAGTCGGTCACCCACTTGGGAAGCTCCGGCATGTAGTGGGTGCTGGTGATGAAGTTGCCGGAGCCAGAGTCAAACCAGTAGGCGCCGGTCGGCTTTTTTCCCGCGGGCAGAATAGCGCCCCGGTCCTTGAGTGAAACACCCACCACCTTGGAGCGGTAGCGCAGCCGCATTTCGTCCGCTAGATTCGACCCCGTAAAGTTGCGCGGGGAGCGCTTGCCGACGCTCCCCGTCGCTCCGACTCCTTCCACGTCCGGGTCAGCCACACAATTGAGGCTCTTGCCAGTGCGCTTGTCGAACCAATCGTTGCCGATGATTCCGTGCACCGAGGGAGGCGCGCCGCTGAGAAAACTTGCATGTCCCGGACCGGTCACCGTGGGGCAGTAGTTGTAATGGGCGAAGGTCAGGAAAGCCCCTTCCTCCATGAGCAGCCGAAATCCGCCCTTGCCGAATTGGTCCTTGAAGCGTTCCAGGTAGTCGTAGCGCAACTGGTCTACCAAAATGGCCACGACGAGCTTCGGAGATTCTGCGTGAGACAGGGCGGTGCTTCCGAAAAGCAGGGCGGCGGTCAGCAGAGGGGACATTCTCATGGGATGAAATGGGGGGGCGGACGCCGTGGCGTTCTCGTCGGCAGGAACGCTCAGTGGACGTGTTTGCCGCCCGGATTGTAAGCACAGCCGCTGCCGTGGTTGCTTGAACCACAGTGCACGCAACCCTTCCCGTGACCGTGACGGTGCTTGCCTGTGGGGGAGTAGGCGCAGCCTGATCCATAATTTGTGGAGCCACAGAAAACGCACTCCTTACCGTCGGCGTTGCTTTCATGCTTGCCGTTGCTGCTGTGGGGACAGCCTCCACCGTGATTGGTGGAGCCGCAGTAGATGCATTTGCTAGCCATGGGAGAGTCTTGAAGGGGGGAGGGGGGTTGGGGATACGGGTTTACTGCGGCCAAAGCCGCAACGCCTAGTGAGAGAATCTGGAGAAATTGGAGGGGGAGTACGCGCACGGGAAGGGGGTGGGTGACCCGCTTTCCCTAGGCGGACGGGTGGGGGGAGTCAACGCCCGATAAGGGAGAGGCCGAACCGAATCCAGAGTGGAATGGTCACCAGGCTGATCAGGGTGGTCAGTAAAATGATCTGAATGGAAAAGCGACTGTCCGCCTTGTGCAGTCGGCAGATAACGATGGGCATCATGGCACTGGGCATGGCGCCCTGAAGAATCAGCACGCTACGCAGCGCCTCCGGCATGGGAAGCCAACGGGCCGTGGCAAAGTAGAGCAGGGGCAGTATGAGAACGCGGGCGGTGACGGCAAGGGAGAGGGCGCCGTAGCGGGGGCGCTCTTCGTGGGTGATGCGCAGCTGGTCGTAGAGGGTGACTCCAGCGAGAAGCAGCGCCACAGGAATGGCGGCCTGGCCCAGCATGTGAAGTGATTTGCGGAAGAAGACGGGCAGCCATTCGTTTGCGTGCAGCAGGTTGAGGGCGCCGGAAACCAGAATGGCTAAGGTGGGAGCGTTGACCAGCCTCCGCCAGAACGAGCCGCCGGCCTGCCGCGTCAGGACCCATATTCCCAGACACCACATCGCCACTTCCACGCCGAGGTTGTGGAGAAAAAGAACTCCCAGCGTTTCCCTCTGGTAAAAAACTTCCGCCAGGGGAACTACCATGTACCCGAAGTTCTGCACGCCCGCCGAGATGATCCCCGCCCCGTTGGTTGCGTGGGGAACGCGGCACGGAGCAAGCAGGAGGGCCACCACTGCCATGCTGATGGCAACCAGCAGAAAACCCAGCACCGGCGGCAACCAGAGCTCGCCGGCGTTTGCGAGGAGGGAATTGCCGAGGACGGAGTCGGCGATGAGTGCGGGCATCAAAACATTGGCCCCCAACTTCAGAAGCGTGCTGTCTGCCTCGGGGGTCATCCACTGGATCCGGCGCAGCAGTCCGCCAAGGGCTACCAGCAGGAAAACTGGAGTGACGATGCCTAGAATCTGGAGGAAGTTCACCGGGAGGGAGGAAGGGGCTTTGCGCCCGGGCTCAGGGGTTTGAAGTTCTTCTGGAGGAGCACCGCCTCCTGGTAGGTGAGTCCCTGGGGAATGGGCAGCAACCCGTCAGGGACACTTGCGTCAATCAGAAGATCGCCGGGCAACTGGCGGGCCAGCTTGTGGTTGCCGACAAAAACAACAAAGCTGCGGCCCCGGTTTGAGGAACTGATTTGTGCCAGCACTTTGCGGCCCGAGGTATCCAGCCGGAAGAGTGCTCCCCAGGTGCCGTCGGTCGCAGGATACGTGTACACCGCTTCAATCTGCCGCTCGCTCAATGCGGCGGAGCTCTCCACGTAAATTTGCCGCGGTGGATTGGCGAGCTTCACCGGACGCGAAAATGGGTCTGAGACGGAAGCATCCACCTCCACGTGAAAGCGCACCGCACAAGCTCCTTTCCGTGAAAAGGCCGATACATTCGGCGGCGACCCCAGAAACAAAAACAGCAAGGCAACAATTCGCAGGAAACAGGACATGGCCCTTCAAACTGCAGGTTTTGAGTCGGGTTTGCAAACTGCCAGCGGCCTTTCTAGAATAGGAGAATGCGTTTCTACCGACTGTCTCTGGTTTTACTTTTTGCCTCCAGCGTCTCCCTCACCGCTGCCCAGGGAGGCAGTCCGGCGGAGGGAAAGTCCTCCGGGGGTATCTGGCATTCCTTTGTGGGAGGGCTCAAAACGGTGGCCGACGGCGCAGGAGCAGTGGCAAAAACCGCGGTGGGTGCTGTCGGCAGAGTGTTTGATTTTTCCGGCCCCAAAAAGCCTGCTGGACTCAGCCTGAATCTGGTTTGTGCAGCCAATCCGGTCCGCCTTGCGCAAGGCAGCTCGTTTGTCGTGAAGGTGCAGCTTTTTAATGCTGGGAAAAAAACCCAACTGCTGGAGTTTGCCTCCGGCCACCGCGCTGAGGCGGTTCTTCGGGATGCTTCTGGCAGGATTGTGAGCCGTTCTTCAAGCTCGGCCGGGCAGGAAGCTGGCTTCGTGACCCTCAACGCGGGGGAACGGATTGAGTTTTTGCTGCAACTGCCGACACGGGAACTGGGAGCGGGAAAAAGTTATTCGTTGGAAGCGGCGATCACGGGGCAGGCTGGCTTGGTTGCACGGATGCCTGTTCGTGTTGCCTCCTAGGAAGTATTCTCTGCGGGTCACTTTCCTCGGATGCCCCACGGAGAGGGCCGTGATCCGCAGAGGTCTCAGATGCCTTTGATGGGCTCCGAGAACTTCGCTTTCTTCAGATGGGTTTAGTGCACCGAAACCACCCCTGGGCTGGCAGGGCGGAAACCGCAGGGATCTGGCGCCGGGCAGTGCGTTCCTCCTGGGCAACAGGCGAGAGAGGGGGCGTGGACAGGGGGGAATACCTGCGGCAGAAAAATCTCGGCGTGGCGGGTGTGAAACCTGCTTAGCAGAAACGCGATTTTCAAATGACATTCAAAAAGCTACTCCGCAAACTTAACTCGTACCTGCGTCAGGCTCGTAAGTTCCGCACACCGTTGATTCTCCTCATGGGGATGGCGGTATTCGCGATCTTTCAGAACCCGCAGGTGAGTCAGTCAGAAACAATGAAGAAGCTGGAGGGGCAGGCGATTGACTTCAGGTTCATGACCCGCTGGAACGACGCAAAGTTTCTGGACGAACAGGATGTCAGGCGGCAAACCGAACAGCTTCAGAAGGAGCAGGGCGTGGTTCCCCCAGCTAAACCGCTTGATGGTATAGTCCGGGCGGTCGCCGATTTCCGGGAGAAGTACCTCACCTTTGGAACTCTGGAAGAGTATGGGCAGCATCCCCGTGTAGAACTAGTGGGGATTACGACCCAGTCGCTGGACCAAGGGCTTCTCACAAAGTTGCTGGACGACCAGGTTCAGTATGAGGAGGAGCAAGAAAAAAAGTCTGGGAAGAAAACGGCGTCTCTTGCGCTTCCTCAGGCTTCGGCTGCGAGTCTTGCTGCCCCAGGGGAAGCTCCAGCACCCGTGCCCGCAGCTGAGAACGCGCCCGCTCCAGCACCCGCGCCCGTGGCTGAGAACGCGCCTGCTTCAGCACCCGCGCCCGCGGCTGAGAACGCGCCTGCTTCAGCACCCGCGCCCGCAGCTGAGAAGGCACCCGCTCCAGCACCCGCGCCTGCAGTTGCTGAAAGCGCGCCGGTTTCCGCACAGGCGCCCGCGCCTCTGGAAGATGCCGCACCTGAACGAAAATACAGCGACGCGCTCAAGCTCATGGGCAAGGGCCGGTGGCCGCTCCCCCGGGCCGTTTACTCCTACGCCTTGGAGCGGCTCTTCGAATTGGGTGCGAAGACCATCGTCATCGACATATTGTACGTTTCGTCTCAGACGTCCCTGGACCCGCGCTTAAACGCAGCCCTGGATCGAATCGACGAAGCCAAGGGCGAAGTGGGGATTTCTGACGAACTCATCGGGGATCTTGAGGCGGTTTTGGGCGACGAAGGCGCCCTGACCCCCGCCGTCTACCTGGGTCTCCAGAGGCTTGAAGCAGCCAAGAGCCAGCTGAAGCTTACCGACATTCAGATGGCCCGCATTCAGCAGATCCTGAAGCGCGAGGGCAAGAGGGTGAAGGATGGCGACGAGCCTTTTGCCGAAACTTTGGAACGCCACAAGGGCAAGGTTGTGCTGGCCTTCTCCAATAACAAGTCCACCGATGAGAATGGGAAGTCGACCATCCAATTCCTCAAACCAAACCCCGTCCTAACCGAAGCGTTAGGGGTCGACGGCCTCGGCTACGCCTTCTTCCAACCGGACGCGGACGGCGTGGTGCGCCGGGTGGATACTTTTACGTCCCAGTTCAAGGAGAGTAACCTGGGGCACCTTCAATCGGGGCCAGATGATTGGCTCCGTTTCTCACCCCTGGGCGTGCAGAAGTTTACCGGCAAAGAGGTCAAGCCGCAGAGCGAGATCATCAACTACCGCGGAGCGGCTGGCACCTTTGAGGTGCTGCCCATCGAGGAGCTCTTCAGCGATCAGATCCTCAAGAGCGACCC
>CAMCIN010000061.1 GCA_945874745.1 Akkermansia muciniphila
TGAGCACCCGGCTGATCGGCACGCTGATCATGGCGCACGGGGACGACGACGGGGTGATTTTGCCACCTCGCGTCGCCACTGCGCACGTGGTTATTCTGCCCGTGGTTCCGAAGGAAGAAACCCGTGCAGCGGTCCTGGACGCAGCCCACAAACTGGCCGCCGAGCTGCGCGCCTTGCGTTACCACGAGGAACCGCTGCGCGTGGAAGTCGATACGCGCGACCTCAACGGCGGCACCAAGAACTGGGAGTGGATCAAAAAGGGGGTACCGCTGCGCGTGGAGCTCGGGCCGAGGGATCTGGAAAAAGGCAGTGTGGCGGTGGCGCGCCGCGACCGGGGTCACAAGGACCGTCAGTTTCCGGTGGCAACGGACTTTACTGCGGGAGTCTGCGGCTTGCTGGACGAGATTCAGGCGGAATTGTTGGCGAGGGCCACTGCCTACCGTGATGAGCACACGGTGCGGATTGACTCAAAAGAAGCCTTTTACGCCTTCTTCACCCCGAAGAATGCCGACAAACCCGAGATCCACGGAGGCTTCGCACTTGCGCACTGGAACGGTTCAGCCGAGGTGGAGCAGCAGATCAAGGAAGACCTCAAGGTCACAATTCGCTGCATTCCGACTTTGGGACAGATCCCTGGAGCGGACGAGCCCGGCCAGTGCGTGATCACGGGCCAACCGAGCACCCGGCGCGTGTTGTTCGCAAAGTCGTACTAGCGCGTATTTACGCTGGGTAACTTTTCGCTGACTCCCCGTGGATCGGAAAGTTGTCCACAGATGGATCAGATAATTCAGAGAATTATAGATGCGCACTAGGGTCTCATCTTCTCTACAAATCTGGGATATCTGCAGACATACCTCGGAGTAATCCCGTCTCACCTACTAAAAGTAGCTAAAAGCCATTTCTTAAATCTTCGTTGGAGACCAGCAAATCTCCCGTCCCTCATTTGGGTTTCCTTGACCGTAAACACACCTTGGCAGCCCCAGTTCCACTTTTCACAAGCGGCGCCCGTCTGGCGGCGCTCTTCAGTCCCAATCCGTCATGAGCACCTTCTCCATCGAACATTCCGACCCGGTCAACTCGCAAATCCTCGCTATTTCCGAGGACAAAATCCAAGGGTTCGTGCGCGAGCCTTTCGCTGAAATCGCGAAGCTTTCAGGCGTGAGGCTTGAGACGGTGCACGAAAGGATCCGCGCGATGCTTGAGGCGGGTACCATCCGCAGAGTACGACAGACGCTGATCGCGCCAAACCTTGCCGACGGGGCTTTGGTGGCGTGGCGGGTTGCGGAGGAAAAGCTCAACAGCGCCTTTGACTTCATGTTTCAGCAGGACCCGTTCAGCGGGCATGTAGTGGTGCGTTCCACAGACCAGCAGACACCGGGCTCGGAATACCGGCTCTGGACGACCCTCAAAGTCCCTGTGGGGACGTCGATGGACGACCACTGCCGGGTGCTCATGCAGCACACCGGTTGCGAGAAATACAAGCTGATGCCCGCCAAGGGGATTTTCGCACTCGGGGTGGGCCACGTGAGGCGCAAAACGATCGAACCGGGCGACCGCAGCGAGGCGGCTGCGCAGATGATGCAGGTCAAGAACGTGCCGCTCACCCCCCGCGAGTGGGACGTTTTGCTGGCGCTCAAGCGGGAGTTTGAACCCACGGAACTGGTGCCCAATCCATGGGCACCCCGCGCAGAGGAGGCGGGAGTCCCGCTGGAGGAGTTTTTCCAGATCGCCGAGGACTTGCAGAGCCGAAAGGTGATCGGCCGCTTCTCGACGTTCCTCGAACACGTAAAGCCCTCACAAACCGGGGTGCGGGTGACCCGCTTCAATGCGCTTTTCCACTGGGCTGTGCCGGCGGGACGCGAGGTGGAGGCTGGTGGGGAAGTGGGACGTCACGACATTTTGACGCACTGCTACTGGCGCGAAGGTGGTCCCGAATTTAACAACGTGAACATCATGTCAGTGGCCCACGGCACCGAGAAACCGCGGGTGCTGCAGCACAAGGCTGCAATCGACACACATCTTGCCGCCTGCGGGGTGCCTGTGGCGTATACCAACGTGTTCTGGGGCGGCCGCAGCGAGATCAAGCCTTCGGAGATATCCCCAGTGATCCACAGCAAGTGGATGGCCCAAATGAAGGAATCCGCCCCGGTTGCCTGAGGCGCCTCCCGAGGCCCGCTGTTTGCCCCGCTTTCAGCCTTCCCCGGCAAGATTCCTATGAACAGTCCGCTCCCGAGGGGGCCGATTTTCGAGGTCCTCGCTTTTTTGGAAGACTCGGTGCCGCGGGGCGCCGCGCTTCAGATGGCGCTGGACCAGGCCTTGCTGGAGGTGACGGACATTCCGGTGCTTAGGGTGTACCAATGGGACGCCCCCTGCGTCACGATTGGCTATTTTGAATCGGTTGCGGCTGCAATAGCCGCGCATCCTGGGCTTCCGGTGGTTCGCCGCTGGACTGGCGGCGGTTTGGTGGTGCATGGCAAAGATGCGCCCTACTCGCTCATTGTCCCGCAAAGCGAACCCTTTGCAGCGGTGCGGGCGGCAAGCGCCTACCGGGTGCTCCACGGGAACCTAGCAGAGGCGCTGCGCAGGCGGTTGCCCGACATCGCGCTCGCGGCGGAAAGTGCACCAAAACAAAGCGCGGCATGCTTCGAAAACCCGGTATCAGACGACCTGCTTTGCGGCGGAAACAAGATCGGCGGGGCGGGGCAGAGGCGCACTCGCCAGGGGCTGTTGCACCAGGGGAGCCTCCAACTGCAGGGAGCTCGCTTTGAGGAGGCCCGGCGTTTTGCCGACCTGCTGGCGTTTCGCGTGCAACACGTGCCTCTTTCACCAGAGACGCTTCTTCACGCAAAACGCCTTGCTGAGAGCCGCTACGCCCTGCCCGCATGGAATGCGGACCGCCGGAAAGAATGACTCCGAAAAAGAGTCACTCCACTTTGCTTGAGGAAGGAGCGGGTACAGTACCAGCGTCCTTGTCGCCGTCCTTGGCACCCTCCTTGGGCGCCTGCCCCTCAATGAAACCCACGTACATCTGACGCGCGCGGTACTCCATCCTAAACACCACGCTCCGTTCGTTGAAGACGCGGATGCTCAGGTCTATCATTCCATCCTCCACCTCGCGTTCCCACGTGGCCTGGTAGAAATCCTCGCCGGCGGCGATCTTACGGACCACCTCCCCTGCGTCTGTGGCACCTTCAACCGAGTGGACGCGAATCGGCTCCCCGTAGAGCGCGCTGACAGCATCCTGCACGTTGACCGCCCACTCCAAAAACGGTGTCAGGGCCTCGGCCTGCCTTGAGGCCACGCGGACATAAGAGCCCATAATCAGGCGGTTTTGCGCATCAGTGGTGAGGACCGCTTCCACTTCGGAGCCAAGCAACTCCGCCTTGCGGTGGCGCTTGCCGGCCGTCTCCTTCCATTGCGTGATGCCCGCGACCTCACCCAACTCCGTTCCAAAACGGATCCCCAAAAACTGATCAGGCAAAGAGGAGGGCATTCCCGCACGACTCGCTGCCAGACTTCCCGCGGCAGCTGGAGCCTGGGCGGGCGCTGTGGCTTGGGCCGTGCCAGTGGTACCGGTTGGGGCTGTCCCATGCGCTCCGCTGGCCACCAGAGTCCCTGAAACAGAGAGCGCATTAGGCGCACCTTCTGTAACACTGGGGGAGACCGCCCCCTGCGCCTGGCCGGTCTTCACTGACGCAACAGGCTGATCCACTGTCACATGCCTTAGGCGAGAAATCGCCGCCCCGCCCAGAAGCCCGAGGGCCAGAGCCCCCACAGAGAGCGCAAGCGCGACTCTTCCGTTGAGCCAACCCAAGAATGAATGCTCAGGCAGGCCTGCGGCGGCACTCTGTGAGACACCCCTCAGTTCTGAAGCCAGTCTTTGAATCTCTAAATCACGCTTGGCCAGGGTCTGGCGCAAGCTGGCTTCCGCTCCAGCACTTAAGCCAGGGGCGGGTACGCCTTCGGACTTTTGAGCCGCCAATTGGGCCTGCGCGAGTTCCAGCTGGCTCCTGAGTCCGGACAGTTCCTCGAGCAACCCCCGAGAGCGCTCTCCAGCGGCCTCCCTTGCCTGCTCTAAAATTTCCAATCTGCCCGCCAATTGGGCCCGATCCTCCCTAAACGTCCGCTCCGCGTTGGCGCTCGAGGCCAGAGCCGCCGACAACTCGCCCCGCAAACGCTCCACCTCGCCATCAGGTTGTGCCGCCGCGCGCGCCAGAAGACGGGAATCCTCCCGTGTCGTGTCCCGCTCAATTTCGACACTCCGTAGGCGTTCCAAAAGACGCTCGTGCTCCTCGGCAAAGCCACGTTCCGCCGACCATTTCTCGGCCTTTACCCCGGATAACTCCGCTCGGAGACGTTCCGATTCACGCGAGGCTTCGACCGCGGCAAGCCCGGAGCGCTCCAATTCAAGCTTCCTCTCGCTCAGCTGCTTTTGAAGCGTCTCCATCTCCCTTTTGGAAGCTGTCCGCGCCCCGTCCCTCTCCTTTTCAAGCGCCTCAACTTTCGCCGCCCCATCTGCCACGGCCTTTCGAAGTTCGGCACCCTCAAGTTCTTGCTGGCGAGCCGCTTCCTCGGTCATCAGGCGGGTACGTTTCGCCTCCTTTTCAAGCTCCCGCCGCGCTGCGTCCGCAGCCTGCTGTGCCTGCTCAAGCTTTTCCAGATTGGCGGCGCCTAGGCTGCGCTCTGCGGCCAGCGTCGCCTGAATACGCTCCAGTTCGCCAGTGCGTCCGGTGCTTTGCTCCTCCGCTGCTTTGCGCTCCAAAACAGCCTTCTCGAGCTCTTTGCGCAAGTCCGACAGCTGCTCCACGGTTCTTTCCCGCTCGCGGGCGAACTCCCTGTCCAAGCGCAGGGCCTTCGCTTCAGCCTTCTCAAGATCCCCGCGCAGTTTGGCCATCTCCTGGGATGGCTGCTCCAAGGCCTGCTTCGCCCGCTCCGCCGCCTGCACTGCAGCCGCCAACTCATTGCGCAACTGGTCTCCGGCACTCTCCAGTTCACGCCTCTGGGCGAGGGTAGTCTCCTCCAATCGACTAAAGTTTCCTTCCGCCGCGCTCAACTGTTCCTGGAGCTCCTTCAACTGCTTACCCAAATCCTTGGCGAGAATGTCCGCCTTTTTTTTCGCTCCAAGAGCATCCTTGAGTTCCGCAGACAATGCTCCTTCCTTTGAGCCTCTCGCCCTCTCCTGCGCCAGTTGCTGCTCCAATTCCAACCGCCGTTGCTCCGCCGCGGCTAACTCCTCCCTTAGGCGTGCCAGTTCCAAAAAAACCTCGGAACGCGCGCCCTCCAAACCAACCTGCTCCGGAGGCGCATCGCCAGCATCTAGGGCCGATTCCAGCGCAGCTTGATCCACTTCGGGAACGAGGAAGAGCCCCCCGCAACCCGGACAAGTGCAAGTAGAGCCACAAAGCTCGAACTCGGCTTCGAAACCCATCTCGCAGTGCGGACACTCAAAACTAAATGCCATTTTTTTCAAATTGAATATTACCGGATCAACGCCAGTTTCCTAGGGAGAAATGCGGGATCCCCTCAGCTCGGGTACCTTCTGTGTCAGAAGGAGGCTCCTGCTGGCTGGCAGGCGTTTGAACGCGGGGGGTGTCCACTAAGCGACCTTAGCTCGCGCCCCTGAATCCTCAACCCTCCCCTTCTTCTCAGTTGAAGCAACCCCTACAAAACCGCACCTTCAATCGTGATGAAACTCGATTTGGGCAAAATTACCGGGACGATTCTGGAGTCCTATCGGCAGGCGGGCGGCTTTAACAACGCCGACCAGACCAACCTGCCCTCCAAACGGGCGCTGGCGACTATTTGTGAGGACCTCCTCCAGTTGGTATTCCCCGGGTTTCACGATCTGGAGCCCATCCATTCCCAACACCTCAGCCGGGTCACCTCGCACCGGGTATTTTCGATTGCAGACCGTCTACTCGAAGAGCTCGGCAAAAGCCTACGCCTCAACCCAAAGCCGGGAACGCCGCCTGACGCCGAAGACGTCCTTGAAGCGTTTCTGCACGCCCTTCCCGAAGTGCGCTCCCTGCTTTGCACCGATGTGCAGGCTGCTTTCGAGGGTGACCCGGCTGCCTCAAGTGTGGACGAGGTCATTGTGGCCTATCCCTTTGTCGAGGCTCTTGCCATCCAACGGATGGCCCATGTTCTCTATAACCTGTCTGTTCCGCTTCTGCCCCGCATGATGACCGAGTGGGCGCACGCCCGCACGGGCATCGACATCCATCCCGGTGCAAAAATCGGCTCCCATTGCTTTATCGACCACGGCACGGGGGTCGTCATTGGCGAAACTGCCGAACTGGGCGCCCACGTCAAACTGTACCAGGGTGTCTCGCTCATTGCGCGGTCCCTCTCCGGCGGGCAGGCGCTGCGGGGCAAAAAGCGCCACCCCACCTTAGAGGACCACGTCACGCTGTATGCCGGCGCGACCATCATGGGCGGGGACACGGTGGTCGGGGCTGGTTCCACCGTGGCAGCCAGCGTTTTTCTCACCCAGAGCGTGCCCCGCCGCTCCCTAGTCTTTTACGAGGAACGCCAACTACAGGTGCTGGACAAGGACAACCGAGGCAAGGATTGGGACGATTGGATCATCTGATTTTCGCCGGCAACTGCTGCGAGGAAACGGAGATTGGGACCCGCGCTGGAGGGCGGCAGCAGAAACACGGTCAAATTGGCGCTCCCCACCTCTAACGGATCACAGGTTTCCGGGTGGTTCTCAATATGCCTTCCTGTCGTCTTTTGACCGTAGCGCTCGGATTTCTTGTTTTCGCCAATGACTCTTTTGGGGCGGAAAGGGTGCGTTTCAACAGGGATGTGAGGCCCATCCTTTCGGACACTTGCTTTCACTGCCATGGGCCGGATGAAAAGGAACGCAAGGGAGGGCTCCGGCTGGATCTGCGAGCGGAGGCGCTCAAGCCGGCAAAATCGGGTGCCACCGCCATCGTTCCGGGCAAGCCGGAGCAGAGCGAGATCATCAACCGGATTCACAGCAAGGACGCTGAGGAGGTGATGCCGCCCGACAAGCTGCACAAGAACCTGACCGCCGCCCAAAGGGAAACGCTCCGAAGCTGGGTGGCCGAGGGCGCGGAGTACGAGGGACACTGGGCGTTTATCAAACCGATGCGGCCCTCCCCTCCTACTAATACGCCCAACCCGATCGACGGCTTTTTGCGCGCCAAGCTTGCACCGGCTGGCCTGAAGCCCTCTCCCGAAGCACCCCGGGAGGTCCTGATCCGCAGAGTTACACTGGATTTGACCGGCTTCCCGCCCACGCCGACCGACGTAGCCGCCTTCCTTGCCGATACACAACCCGGCGCCTACGGACGGGTGGTAGACCGGTTGCTCGCCTCGGCGGCCTACGGGGAGCACATGGCTGCGCCCTGGCTGGATCTGGCCCGCTATGCGGACAGCAATGGTTTTCAAAGCGACACCAGCCGTGAAATGTGGCACTGGCGCGACTGGCTCATCGGGGCGTTCAACCGGAACCTCCCCTTCGACCAGTTCACCATAGAACAGCTCGCCGGCGACATGCTGCCCAAGGCCACGCAGGACCAGATTCTTGCCACGGGATTCAACCGCAACCACCGTCTCAACGGGGAGGGCGGCCGGATCGTGGAGGAATGGTTTGCCGAGACCGTCATTGACCGGGTGGAGACCACCGGCCTGACCTGGATGGCGCTGACTTTCAACTGCTGCCGCTGCCACGATCACAAATACGATCCGATCACCCAAAAGGAATTTTACCAGCTCTTCAGCTACTTCAACTCCGGCGACGAAACCGGTGTTCTCGGGGAATTCGGAGGCAGCGGTGAAACCCGCAAGGGCGGAAACACCCACCCCGTTCTGTTTCTGCCCACCGAGGAGGAAACCAAGCGGCTTGCCTCATTGGAACTTGATGTAAAAGCCACCGAGACACAGCTGGCAGACGCCCGGAAGGGGCTGCCCGCTGGAATCGCCGCCTGGGAGAAGGACTTTACGTCCAAGCTCTCGGACACGTCCGCCATCTGGACAACCCCGGAAGTTCTCGCCGCGCGCAGCCTAGGAGGCGCAGCGTTGACTCCGCAGCCGGACGGTTCCTATCTGGCAAGCGGCAAAAACCCGCCGAACGACTCCTACGAGTTGGTGCTCAAGCCTTCGGGCGGACAGTTCACCGGCCTGCAACTGGAGGTGTTTCCCGACACTTCGCTTCCCAGCGCAAGCCTCGGGCGCAGCGGCAGCGGCAACTTTGTGCTCACGGGCGTCGAGGTGGACATCCACCTCCCTGGGGTGGCGGAACCGGAAGGCGCGCTCTTCACCCGGGCGGAGGCTGACTACGAACAAAAAGGGTTTGAGGTGGCCAAAATTGTCGAGACCCAACCCAAGCCCGTGAGAGGCAAACGGAGCGCCGACAAAAAGGGCGGCAAGGTCGGTTGGGCGGTAGACGGGGCGGATTCCTCGAAGAAGGTGCCCAGGAAGGCCCTATTCGTCTGCGAGCCGAAGGATCTTCCCGAGGGCGCCACACTGACGGTGCGGCTGTTGCACTCCTCAAGCTTCGGAGACCACAACATCGCTCGGTTCAAGCTCCAGACCAGCGCGCTCCCCCCTGCCGTCCTCTCCCTCAAAGGGGGCGCACTTTCCGACGGCCTCAAAACCGCGCTCCAAACCGAGTCCGCAAAACGTTCGGCTGCACAACGCGCCGAGGTCGAAAAATTCTATCTGGCCAATACCCAGAATCCCGTGCGCCAGGCCGAAACGCGGCTGACGGATTTGCGCAAAAAGCTCAAGGACACCACCGATTCGCAGCACAGCTCGATGGTGATGAAGGAAGCGCCAAAGCCGCGCCCCGCCTTCGTCCTAAACCGTGGCGAATATGACAAGCCCGCGGACGAAGTCCCCCGCGCGCTGCCCGCGGTGCTCCCGCCGTTGCCAGAGGGGGCTCCCAACGACAGGCTGGGCCTGGCCAAGTGGCTCGTTTCGGGCGAGCACCCGCTCACAGCACGCGTCTGGGTCAACCGCGCCTGGGAGCGGATTTTCGGCACGGGCATCGTCAAAACCACGGAGAACTTCGGTTCGCAGGCGGAATGGCCTTCGCACCCCGAGTTGCTCGACTGGCTGGCGACGGAATTTGTGCGGCTCAATTGGGACATGAAGGCCATGCAGCGCCTTTTGGTCACCAGCGAA
This sequence comes from Akkermansia muciniphila, assembly GCA_945874745.1. Lineage (GTDB taxonomy): Bacteria > Verrucomicrobiota > Verrucomicrobiia > Chthoniobacterales > Chthoniobacteraceae > Chth-196. Next base: position 9,157 of record CAMCIN010000061.1, read on the forward strand.
GCCTACCGCCAGTCCGCGGTGGTCGCCGCCGAGCATCTGGCCAAAGACCCGGAAAACCGGCTGCTAGCCCGGATGCCCCGGCTGCGCCTCCCCGCCGAAACGCTGCGCGACCAGGCCCTCAGCGTCAGCGGCCTGTTGGTCAACAAGATCGGCGGGCCGAGTGTGCGCCCGTACATGCCGGATGCGGTTTGGGACGAAACCAGCGTCTACGGAAACCTCCGCAACTATAAGAACGACGAGGGAGAGGGCCTGTACCGGCGGACGCTCTACACCATCTGGAAGCGCACGGCCGCGCCGCCCTCGATGCTGCTTTTCGACAGCCCGAGCCGGGAGATTTGCACGGTCAAACGCAGCCGCTCCAACACCCCCACCCAAGCGCTCGCGCTCTTGAACGAAATCACCTACGTCGAGGCCGCGCGCAAGCTGGCCGAGGGCATGCTCCTTGAAGGGGGCGCCACGCCTGAAGCCCGCGTGGAATGGGCCTTCCAACGGGTGCTCGCGCGCAAGCCGGACACCTTTGAGCGGGATACCATCACCCAGCGGCTCAAGGCGCGCCTCGAAAAACTGGCTCCCGCTCAGGAAGCCTCGCTCAAGATGATCTCGCTTGGACACTCCAAGCCCGCAGCCTCCCTCCCGCCCGGCGAACTTGCCGCGTACACCGTCACCGCCAACGTCCTCCTAAACCTCGACGAAGCCGTTTCCCGGCCCTGAACCCATGAACTGCAACGACTCCCAATTTCTTGCTCTGGACGCCGCCGCCCGCGAAGCCGTCACGCGCCGCACCTTTTTGCGCCAATCCGGTGGCGGCATTGGCATGGCGGCCCTCGGGGGCCTGCTGGCTGGCGGCGCTCACGCGAACGCCGCCGCCACCATGCTGCCCGGTTTCCCGCAGCACGCGCCGAAGGCAAAGCGCATCATCTACCTTTTCCAGAGCGGGGCCCCCTCGCAGATGGATCTGTTTGATCCCAAGCCGGAGATGGTCGGGCAGCGGGGCAAGGACCTGCCCGAGTCCATCCGGAAAGGCCAGCGCCTGACAACGATGACCTCCGGCCAGAAGTCCTTCCCCATCGCACCGAGCATCTTCAAGTTTGCGCAGCACGGCCAGTCGGGCGCCTGGTTTAGCGAGGTGATGCCCCACATGGCTGGAATCGCGGACGAGTGGTGCATGGTCCGCTCCATGCACACGGAGGCCATCAACCACGATCCGGCCATCACTTTCATGCAGACCGGTTCCCAGCTTGCGGGCCGGCCCAGTTTCGGTGCGTGGACTGCCTACGGTCTGGGAAGCGAAAACGCGGACCTGCCCTCCTACGTCGTCCTTACAAGCTTCGGCACGGGCCGCAAGGGCGACCAACCCCTGTATGACCGGCTCTGGAGTGCGGCCTTTCTGCCCGCCAAATACCAGGGGGTGAAATTCCGCAACAAGGGCGAGCCTGTGCTCTACCTGAACAATCCCGCGGGCATGGACAGGGAGTTGCGGCGCGACAGCCTCGACGAGTTGGCGGCGCTCAACCAGCACCAGCACCAACAACTGGGCGATCCCGAGATCCAAAACCGGATCGCCCAGTACGAACTTGCCTTCCGGATGCAGGCCAGCGTGCCCGATCTGACCGACCTTTCCAATGAGTCCGAAAGTGTTCTGGCAAGCTACGGCCCCGAAGTCCGCACCCCTGGGACCTACGCGGCCAACTGCCTGCTGGCACGCCGCCTCGCGGAGCGGGACGTGCGTTTCATCCAGCTTTTTCACATGGGCTGGGACCACCACGGCGGGCTGCCGCCGGCGGTGCGCGGACAGTGCAGCGACACCGACCAGCCCACGGCCGCCCTCATCAAGGACCTCAAACAGCGAGGCCTCCTCGACGACACGTTGATTGTGTGGGGCGGCGAATTCGGACGCACCATCTACTCCCAGGGCGCCATCACGGAAACCAGCTACGGCCGCGACCACCATCCGCGCTGCTTTACGATGCTGCTGGCGGGAGCGGGGGTCAAAAAAGGGCTTACCTACGGAGCCACCGACGAGTTCTGCTACAACATCACGGAAAACCCCGTCCACGTGCACGATCTCAACGCGACAATCCTCCACCTCATGGGCGTCGACCACAAGCGTTTGACCTATCGCTATCAAGGCAGGGATTTCCGACTGACTGACATTCACGGAGAGCTTGTCAAGGGCATCCTGGCGTAGGAGGAAGCCGCCGCCGCGCGAATCGGCGGCTTGTCGCTGGGCTCGCCAGGACCTAGGTTGAGCCACGCCATGCATCTCATTCAGGAAGCCTTCATTGACTGCCCTTGGTGCGGAGAAAGTTTTTCCACCCAGATAGACACCTCGCCAGGTGATCACGAGCACATCGAGGACTGCACGGTGTGCTGCAGCCCCATCCTTGTCAGCGTGGAGTGCACTCCGGGAGAGATCCTCTCGTTTGACTGCAGCCGCCCCTGAGCCGCCCCGGGCCAGCTGCAATCTTTCCACATGAGCCACTCTCCCTTGCTTCGCGTCGAACTCCTCAACACCGGTTCCGAACTCCTCCTCGGGCAGGTCCTCAACACACACCTGCAGTTTTTGGCCGATGCCCTCTGGCCCTTGGGGCTGGGCATCTCGCGCCAGACCACGGTGCCCGACGGCCCCGTCATCAGGGAGGCGCTGCTGGAAAGCTTCGCGCGGGCGGACATCGTCTTCGTCACCGGAGGTCTTGGTCCGACCACGGACGACCTCACCCGCGACATCGTTGCAGAACTTCTGGGCCTCAACATGCAGGAGGATCCCGCCATTGCGGCGGTCATTCGCGAACGGTTGGAAAAACGGGGCATCCGGATCACGGACCGCATTTTTAGACAGGCCCAGCGACCGGAGCAGGCTAAGGTCCTCTCAAACCGGTTTGGAACCGCGCCCGGGCTGTACTTTCCGCCCATGCGGCTTGCGGGGCGTGGTGAGGCTCTTTCGCCCCACTTGTTCCTGTTGCCGGGACCGCCGCGCGAACTAAAACCGATGGTCGAGACCGAGGTGCTTCCGCGTCTTCGCGCGCTGCTCCCCCCCGCCCCCAACCGGCGCATGCGGCTCTGGCGCGTGGTGGGTGTCCCTGAATCCCATGTGGAGGAGGCCGTGGGAGAGGCCCTCTTGGCGCTGGGCATCGAGCCCGGCTACTGCGCCCGTCCTGGCGAGGTGGATGTGCGGGTAATTGGGACACCCGAACAAATCGAGGCGGCTGGAAAGCTCCTCCAAACGGCGCTTGGCTTTGCCATTCTGCCCGAAGAGATGCGTTCCTTGGAGCACTTCCTCGTAGCGGAGCTTGCCGGCCGGAAACTGCGGTTGGCGACGGTGGAAAGCTGCACGGGCGGAGCGCTCGCCAATCGGGTGACCAACGTGCCGGGAAGTTCGGCTGTGTTTGGCTACGGGTACGTCACCTACGCCAACGAGGCAAAGCAGGAACTGGGTGTGCCCCCCACTCTGCTCGAACAGCACGGTGCGGTAAGCAGCCAGGTAGCGGAATCCCTTGCGCTCAACGCCCAACGCCGCTCGCAGGCAGACTACGCTCTGGCTACGACGGGCATTGCGGGACCCTCCGGCGGCAGCCAGGAGAAGCCCACGGGCACCGTCTACATCGCACTGGCGGAGCCGGGGGGAACGGTCCAGATCGAGCACCACGTTCTCCAAACCGACCGGCTCAGCTTCAAAAACCTGGTCACCCAAGCCGCCCTCAACATGCTCCGCCGCGCTTTGGAAAAGGCGCCCGCATCCGCCTCCTAGCCGGGAATGCCCCGGTCGGAAGCCCCACCCTTCATGGCGCCCATCGAGCATCTCTACCTCCACATCCCCTTCTGCCCGAAGCTCTGCCCGTACTGCTGCTTTTTTGTGGAGGAAGGCAGCCGCAACAAAAACCGCGCCTTTCTGGACGCCCTCCTTGCCGAGTTGGACGCCCATGCCGCCCTTCGCCCGGTGCGGCCCAAGACCGTCTATCTCGGCGGGGGCACCCCCACGGCCCTCCTCGCCGACCAGCTTGAATACCTGCTGAGCGGCCTGCGCGAGCGCCTGCCCTTGGACTCGCTCGTTGAATGGACCGTGGAGGCAAACCCGGCGACCGTTCGTCCCGAAAAGGCACGTCTTCTCAAGGACGCAGGCGTCACACGGGTCAGCCTGGGGGTGCAGTCCTGGAACGATGCGACCCTCAAAACGCTAGGCAGGGTGCATTCGGGTGCCCAGGCGCGCACCACCTTTGACACGCTCCAAAAAGCCGGTCTGCCCGCCGTCAACATCGACCTCATGTTTTCGGTCCCCGGCCAGACCGCTGGACAGTGGGAGGCGGACCTGAATGAAACCATCGCGATAGGCTCCCAGCATGTGTCCGCCTACTGCCTCACCTACGAGGAAGACACCGAATACTTCCGGAAGCTGACCGGCGGCCAGTTCCGGCAGGACGAGGAGCTGGACGCGCGTTTTTTCGAACTGACCATGGACCGCCTCGGCGAGGCGGGGTACCGCCACTACGAGATTTCCAACCACGCCCGGGCTGGCTTTGAATCGGCCCACAACGAGGCCTGCTGGGAGGGACGCGAGTATCTGGGGCTGGGACCGAGTGCGTTTTCGACCCTGTCGGGAGAACGCGTACAGAATGTTTGCGACACAGCGGAATACACCCGCAGGATTCAGGCGGGTGAGAGCGCCGCGGCCACACGCGAAGCGCTGGACGAGGCCACCCTGCGCAAGGAGCGCATTGCGTTTGGCCTGAGGCGGGAAGTCGGACTGGAACGCTCCACGCTTGCGCCCTGGAGCGGCGAGGTCGCGCACCTGGAGCAAATCGGGCTTCTCGAGCCCGTCGGAGACCGTGTGCGGCTCACCCGCCGCGGCAAAATGCTCGCGGACTCCGTTGGGGAAGCCTTCATGTAGGTGGGAAAGGCTTGCCGCCGGGTGAAGTTTATCCGGCTCAACCGAGGGACGGGAAGCCGGGGCTGGATGGTCAGGTCTCCGTGGGGCGGGCGGCAGCGCAAGAGCCTTCGCAACCTTTCCCTGCGCGGGGTGTTTGTTTAAATGAACCCCTTCTTATCCTTATGCCCCGCCCTCTTTCCCAAGGAATGCTGGTCCTCACCGGGACGCTGCTTCCCTTCTTTTTCTGCCTGCAGGCGGCCGAAAGCGCACCCGTCAAAAAAAAGGGTGCTGCTGCAAATTCGGCCCGTGCAAAGAAGGCGGAGAAAGCCGGCAAGGAGGCGAAATTGCCGGCACGGCCCAATGTTGAGTTTCAGCCCTCGCTCCCCACAAACCCCTGGCACGTCTGGAGCGATTCGGAGGGACACACCGTCCGGGGCGAGTTGCAGTATGTGGATGGAAACCACGTTGGAATCAAAACCGAGGCGGGCCAGATCTACCGGCTCAACCTGACAAAGCTGGTTGCTGCGGACCGGGAGTTTGCGCAAAAAGCAGCCCGTTTGCTGCCCGGACCGAGCGTGCCTGCGGCGAGCGCCGCGGCCAAGGTGGACTCTCTGGTCGAGGCCGGTCTTGAAAAAAGCGGTGTCAAACGCAACCCGCCAGTCGCCGAGGACCAATTTGTGCGCAGGCTTTACCTGGACGTGGCGGGACGAATTCCCACAGCGGTGGAACTGCTCGGCTACCTCAACGACAAGACCCCCGACAAACGCAGCCGGCTCATCGACAAGCTGCTTGGCTCCGACGGGTACAACTCGCAGTGGTTTGACTGGCTGGGCGACATGCTTCGCCTCAAGGACGACTACGGCAAGGGCGTCAAATCCTACGTCTATCAGGAGTGGCTCAAGGAACAGATTGCCGCCAACCGCCACTGGGATGCGCTCGTCTACGACCTGATGACCGCGGAAGGACGGCTCACCAGCACCGGTCCGGTGGGCTACCTGTTGCGCGACCGGGGCATGCCCCTGGACAATCTCTCCAACACGCTCACGACGTTCTTGGGCGCCAACGTCGCCTGTGCCCAGTGCCACGACCACCCCATGGCCAGCTGGACCCAGCGCAACTTCTTTGAAATGGCCGCCTTCTTCGGTGCCACCGAGCAGGGTTTCTCCAAGCAAGACGCGCGGAAGGCAACCAGAGACCTCGATCTCGACAGAAAAGTAGCGCTCCGGATCCTGGGCCCGAACTTTGCGCAAGTCGACACGCTCAAGGCCAACAAGCTGACCTTCCCAAAGGACTACAAGTACGACGATGCCAAGCCTGGGGGCGAGGTGCATCCCAAGCTGATCACATGGAGCAAGGCAGACGAAAAAAACCCGTCCTACGCTGGCGCAGGCGTGGGCGCTCCGGCCCAGTGGCGTGACCAGTTTGCCGTGTGGCTTACCCACCCGGACAACCCCCGTTTTGCCGCTGCGATGGCCAACCGCGTATGGAAGAAGTTCTTCGGCCTCGGGGTGCAGGAGCCCATCACGGATCTGGACAACCTAAACGAGGCGGTCAACCCGGAGCTCCTCCAGCATCTGGCCGCGGAAATGAAGCGGGTCCACTTCGATCTGCGTGAGTTCCAGAAAATCCTCCTCCACACCAAGTCCTATCAGGCGCAAGCCAGCCCCACTCCAAAGCCGGACTCCGGGGCCTACCAGTTTCCCGGCCCCATCCTGCGGCGCATGCGCGCAGAGCAGGCTTGGGACTCCATGCTCACCCTTGTGGTGGGCGATGGCCTCGACCAGTTCAAACTCAGCCGTGCCGGGGAGGTCCGCAAACTAGATCTCGACACCGACAAACTCACCAAGGCGGCGGTGCTCGAAAAGGTGAAACTTCTCGAAGGGAGCCCCAGGCGGGCCGGCAAAAAGGGCAAGGGGGCCGACGTTTCGGAGGACCAGTTCGACGGCAATCCTCCCCCAAAACTGGAGGGACTGCTTCTGGCACGGGCCTCCGAGTTGCCGCAACCCTCCAAGGAATCCCACTTTCTCAGGAACTTCGGCCAGTCCGATCGTGAAATCTCCGACTCCGACAGCCTCGAGGGCGGCGTGCCGCAGGTGCTGATGCTCATGAACGGCGAGGTCCAAACAGTGCTGGCCAACCCGAAAGCGATGGTGTTGCGCGAAGCCACCAAGAGCAGCGATCCCGCGTGGCAGGTCCGCTTTCTCTATGTGAGCTTTCTCGGCCGGTTGCCCACTCCCGAGGAGGCGCGCGCCACGGGCGCAATGCTCTCCGAGGGACTTTCCATCAAGGACCTCTCCTGGGTGCTTCTCAACACCCGCGAATTTCTCTTCGTACAGTAAACCGCACCTAGTCATCCCTAGATGAAAGATCCCCTCTCCTCGCTTGCCCCGGAATCCCGCCGCCTGTTTTTACAACGGTGCGCCCACACGGCCCTAGGCGTTTCCATCCTGCCTGCCTTCCCGGCGGGCGCCCTGGCCGCCACTGGGACACCCCAGCAGCCAAACCACCCCAATGCGGCCTCGGTGCCAGCCGCAAACGGCCCCGGTTTTGGTTCAGCCAAACGCATCATCTTCCTGCAATTGCGGGGCGGCATGAGCCACATCGACACCTTCGACCCTAAGTCAGGACCCACGAAGGGCCCCAAAGGAGCGCTCGGCACAAAAGCCGGGTTTCAAGTTTCTGAGTTCCTTCCTGCCACCGCAACGGTGGCGGACAAGATCTGCGTGATCCGCTCGATGACCGCCAAGGTCGGGGTGCACGCCACGGCCACCTACCTGATGCGCACCGGTTACGAGCCGCGGGGTACGGTCAAACACCCGATGCTCGGGGCGTGGGCCCAAAACTTTCTGGGCGTCAGCCATGAAACACTGCCCTCCTCGGTTTGCATCAACCACAGCTCCGACCACGGCAACGGCTTTTTCCCTGCCACCTTCACCCCGCTGCCCATCATCGACCCGGATTCGGGCCTCCAGTACTCCACCCCTGCCGCGGGCATCGCCACCATCGAGGAGCGACTCAAGCTGGTACGCCGGGTGGACTCCCTGTTTGAGCAGCGTTTCCCGGATGAAAACGTTCGAGCCTACAACGACTTCTACGACGCCACCGTCAAGCTGATGAAAAGCCGGGAGCTGAAGGCCTTCGACCTCAAAGACGAGCCCAAGGCGCTGCAGGACGAGTACGGCAGTTCGAAGTTCGGGCGCGGCTGCCTGCTGGCCAGACGCCTCGTCGAATCGGGCGTGCGTTTTGTCGAGGTCAGCAGCGGCGGCTGGGACATGCACAACAACCTCGCCGACTCGATGGAAACAACCGGAGGCGCCTTTGACCGGGCATATGCCGCGCTTCTCAAGGATCTGTCCTCCCGCGGCCTGCTGGAAAGCACGCTCGTGGTGGTCGCATCAGAGTTTGGTAGAAAACCGGAACTTTCAGGCTCAGGCCGCGGACACTTCCCCACTGTTTTCTCCACGGTCCTCGCCGGAGCGGGCATCAAACGCGGGTTTGTGTACGGCAAAAGCGACGCACAGGGGGCAAAGATCGAGGAGCACCCGGTCCAGGTAGGAAACCTGCACGCCACCATTGCCCATGCGGCGGGGTTCCCCTCGGACAAAATCGTCATGTCGCCCAGCGGGCGGCCGTTCAGCGTTGGCAACAAGTCCCAGCCCCTGACCGCACTGTTTTCATAGC
>CAMCIN010000062.1 GCA_945874745.1 Akkermansia muciniphila
GACGTGCACTACCAGCGTCTGCTCGCCGCCGGGCTGCTGTGGGCGTGCGGCAAGTTGAGTGACGGGGGATCACCAGCCGAGGGATTTGCCGGCTCCGAGTCGCAGTAGCGATGGCACATCTCCCAGTTTTGAGGAAGACACACAAGGACCGAGGTATGCATAGGACATGGAAAACTGCATAAGTGCGCTGGGCGTGCAGGACCATTTTGAGTTCGTAATCACTCCACTTCCAGTGCCACCGGAGCACGGGAATCCCCCACTTGTCTTGAACGCTCGGGTCTAGTTCTGCAAAGCAGTGTTCGTTGGGGATCATTTCGCCCCTGCAGCCGACGTGGACAATGGAGCCATAGTAACGGCGCATGTCCGCCTTCAAGCTGCTGCCGTAAGAGCCCTGCAGAAAAGAATCCGGGACGGGGTTGCCGCCCGAGGGCATCTGTCTTGTCGCTCCGCCCGGTTCGGTATGGTAGCCCCGCGGAAAATCCAGCTTTCCCGCCAGCTGCTCCTTGTAAAGCCACCAGGGAGCATACATGTGGTCCCCACTCGCACCGTCTTCGTTATGGGGCGGCAGGCTTTCCATGGCAGGAATCTGAGCACCAAGCGCCGTGTCGACCGAATCCATGACATATTTTCCCACGAGCCCAGTGCTGTTTGCAAGCCCCTCACGCCGGCTGCGTTGTGAGTTTAAGAGGATGCGTACTGTCTCGCCAGAGCTGGCGGCCAGGACAACCACCCTGGCCCGCACCCTTTCCTCGCGGCCCGTGGTCTTGTCGATAAACAGGACCCCCGCAGCCTTGCCCTCCGCATTCAACAGTACCTCGTGCGCGTGCGCATTCGGTAGGATATCCAGGTTACCCGTTGCAAGCGCGGGAGGCAGGTGGACGGTGGTGCTCTGGTAGTTGGCCCGAATGCTGCAACCACGGCCGCAGGGGGTGGACCAGAAACAGGCCGCGCGGCCGCGCATGGAATCTGCGACGATTTTTTGCGCCGAGGGATTGCCCGGGTGCAGTAGCGCCGGAATTGCCTCGGCGTCCTGGGTGCGCGTGAGCACTGCCCGATGGATTGGGATCATCGGAAAACCCGAAGGCGCGCCGTGTTTTTTCAACAGCAACTCGTGGACGCGCGGCTTTGGAGGAGGCTGCAGCACGCCGTCCGGGGAGTTGGGGTTGTTTTCCAGTCCTTCATTGGTGCCGTGCACACCAATGAGCAGCTCCACCTTTGTGTAGTAGGGTTCGAGCTCGTCGTAGTCGATGGGCCAGTCAAATCCCAGCCCGTCTCTGGAGCGCGGCTTGAAGTCGTACGGGCCGTTCCGGAGCGACACGCGGCCCCAGTGGTTGGTCCGGCCGCCCAGCATGCGGGCTCGCCACCAGAAAAACTGTTCCTTTGGATCGGAGCTCGCGTTGGTGTAGGGCTCGCCGGGGACCTGCCAGCCCCCGTCGACTGTGGCGTCCCAGAAGCCGGCGGGTTTTTCGGGAGTGGAACTGCCGCCCAGTGGCGCCTGATCGGGCCGCTGGAACATGGCGGTTTCGGTGGTGGGATCGTAGCTTCGGCCCGCCTCTAGCATGAGGCATTTGAGGCCGGCGAGGCAAAGGGTGTAGGCCATTTGGCCGCCACCGGCACCCGAGCCCACAATGAGCACGTCGTATTCTGCGGCAGCGGTCGCGGGGGTAACGATTGGCATGGGAGCGAGGGTAAGCCCCCCCGCGTGGCGGGTCATGTCCCTCAAATAAGGGATGGTGACGGCCCGCTACGCGCCGAGAAATTTGGCGACGGCCTGCGCACGAGAGCGCACCTGAAGCTTTTCGTAGATTCGTGCGGTGTGCGTCTGGACCGTGTGGAAGCTGATGCCGAGCTGTTCTGCGATCTCCTTTTGCAGGTAGCCCTTGGCCAGCAACTCCAGTACCTCGCGTTCTCTGGGGGAGAGTTCGGAGGCGGGATCCGGCGCGGGGGAGTTCTGAGCGCAATGGAAGGTCTGAACGACTTGCCGGGCGATGTTTGGAGTCATCGGTGCGCCGCCCCGGTGCACCTCGAGGATTGCGCGCACCAAGTCATCGGCACGGACCGGTTTCAGGAGAAAGCCGCTTGCGCCCGCGGTGAGTGATTCAAAGACAGCCTGAGTGTGGTCGTGTACGGTGAGCATCACGATTTGACTCGCCGCCCCTTTGGCTTTGAGTGCGCGCACGCACTCCACGCCGGTCATTCCGGGAAGGTTGATGTCCATCAAAACCACCTGCATGGCGGTCGCCTGCGGACTGGAAAGAAAGTCCTCAGCGGAGGCGAAGCTGCCCTGTAGCGAGATCTCTTCAGCGCGCCGAAGAACGCTTGCGAGGCTTCTGCGGAGACCTTCGTTATCCTCGACGATCGCGACTCGAATGGGGATCTGCTTGCTCATACGCTTGCTGGTACCGCGAGTTGGAACGTGACTGAAGTGCCCGCGCCGGGGCGCGAGACGCGATGGAAGCTTCCGTTGATTTTCAGCATGCGCTGCAGCATTCCTGCGGAGCCGCGGGTGTACAGGGCGGGCGGCTTGTCTGTAAAGCCGCGGCCGTCATCCGCCACAGAAATACTGAGACTGCGGGTCTCAAACCTGATCCGCAGAGAGATTTCCCTCGGCGCGGCGTGGGTCACGGCGTTGTGTACAGCCTCTTTCACCGCCAGAAACAGGTGGTGCCGCTGCACCCCGCTGAGCGGGATGTCTCCGAGTTGCGGCGGGACGTCCAACCGGAACCGCACCTGCGCCAGCCGCAGATACTCCTGCGCGAAGCGTGCGAGGTAGCCCACCAGCTCCTCCGCCGTGTCGTGCACCGGGTTGATCGCCCAGACGATCTCGTCCAGCTTCCGACCGGATTCGTGTGCCCTTTGGAAAATCTCGTCCAGGTGCATGAGCGCCTCTCCGCTGCCGGGCGTGTCTGACTGGATGAGCTCGCTGAGCATGCCTATCTGGGCGAGATTGGCCCCAAGATCATCATGGATGTCCTGCGCGATTCGGCTCCGCTCCCATTCGAGTGCCCGCTGACGTTCAAGTTCGGCAAGTGCGAGCTGCATCCGCTTTTGGGTCAGCCGTTTTGAAAGCAGCCAGCTTCCGCCGCCGAGCAGCGCGGCCACCAGCGCCCACGTCCATGGCTCCTGCCACAACGGGGGCCGCACCGAAAGAGCCAGCTGCAAGGGAGATCCCAGCGGCTCCCCCTCCGGCGATGTTGCGAGAACCTCAAAGCGGTAGCGGCCCGGTCTCAAAAAGCGGTACTCGGCAAGGCCGGCTCCGCCGCCGCCGACGGAATAGCACTCCTTCCAGCTCAGCAGCAACTTGTCCCGCGGTCCCACGGGAATGCGATCGCCCGGGTTGAGGCGCCAAGAGGCGTATGCCGAGGTGCTGGTGTCGCCAAGCAGCATGGCGGCGCTGCCAGCGCCTCTCTCAATGGCCTGTACAGCGGCCATTTGGGGTCTCGAGCCGTTCCGCCTCCATGGGGAGGGAGTTTCAGGCAAACTGGGATCGCCCTCTCCTCCCCCACAGGCAATGCTGAAAAGACGGTGTGTTCCATCGGCCGAGGTGATGTCCCCCTGGATATCCGTAAAGGCGTAAAGCCCGAGGGTTGTTTCCGCGCCGCCTGAAACAAACTCGAGCTGCGCGAGGTGGGCGGTCTCCGGAAGGGTCGTCTCCAGCACGCGTTCGCTAAAGCGCGAGTGTTCGAGAGCTCTTGCCCAGCCTGCGCTCGCTCCCTGCATCTGCGCTGTGGCGGCACTCACTACCGCGCCCTGGAGATCAAAAACCGTCACGGCCGCGCGCATCAGGCCCGGCAGTTCCCGCCAACCTTCATCGTGCCCCACGAGTCTGTAGCGCAGCCGGGTGGTCTCCTTGTGCGCGGTGTCAACGTCGAAGCGGATTTGTACGTCGCGCACCCCGTGCGGCACCTCAACCGGTCTGGTCTCGGAAAAGGAGGATTCCCGTCCGTCTAAAAGCAGACTCCGGACTGCGGGCTGAACCGACTCCGGTCCCGCGGCTGCCAGGGGGTCCCATGCAACCGTGCATACCTGCAAAGCACCCAAGAGCAGGGGGTTTAAGCGCCACATTGCAGTCTCGGCCTCGGGTTCCCCGGGGTATGCTGTAAAAGGAATTGCGGCACGGGGGTGGATAAGTTTCTGCGCTCGAAAGTAAAGCCACCGAAGGAAGCGCACGCGAGACTGTTTTCCGGCCGCCCTGCTTGGGCGTCTTGTTTCAGACCAGCGTAAACGGCGCTGTTGGCCGCGCGCCGTCTTACTTCCAAATCTCGCGGTCGAGGGAGCGGTAGCTGATGGCTTCCTGAAGGTGCGGCGCCTCGATCTGGGCGGCCTCTTCCAGATCAGCGATGGTGCGCGCAACCTTGAGAATACGGTCGTAGGCGCGGGCGCTCAAATTGAGGCTCTGCACCGCAGACTGCAATAGGGCCGCGCTATGGCTGCCCAAGGCGCAGTGTTGCCGGATTTCACGGGGGCGCATCCGGCCGTTGCAGCGGCCGCTCCCCCCGAGGCGCACCGTTTGGAGCGCGCGCGCCTTGAGTACGCGTACACGGATGCTCGCGGAGCTTTCCCCCGGTTCGGCGCGCGACATCTCGTTGTAGGTGACCGCGGGGACCTCCAGATGCAGGTCGATCCGGTCCAGCAGCGGGCCGGAGATCCGCTGACGGTAGCGCTGGACCTGCACAAGCGAGCAGCGGCAGCGGCGTTTGCGGTCGCCGTAAAAGCCGCAGGGACATGGGTTGAGCGCGGCGACGAGGACAAACTCCGCCGGAAAGGTGAGGCTGCCCGCGGCGCGCGAGATGGTCACGCAGCCGTCCTCGAGCGGCTGGCGAAGCACCTCAAGGGTGGGACGTTTAAACTCCGGCAGTTCGTCCAAGAAGAGCACGCCATTGTGGGCCAGGCTGACCTCGCCGGGGGTTGGATTGGCCGACCCCCCCAGCAGGCCCGCGTCCGAGATGCTATGGTGCGGCGCCCGGAACGGGCGGGTGGCCACAAAGGCGGGCTGCTTTCCAACCAAGAGGCCGCAGGTGCTGTGGATTTTGGTTGTTTCTATCGCTTCTTCGAGCTGCATCGGAGGCATCAGGGAGGGGATGCGCTTTGCGAGCATGGACTTGCCGGAACCCGGCGGGCCGAGCATGAGCAGGTTGTGTCCGCCACTGACGGCCACTTCGATGGCGCGCTTGGCTTGGAGCTGGCCGCGCACATCGGAAAAATCCTCTCCCAGACACTGCTCCGCGGCTTTTTGAAGCAGCGCGCGCGCGTTGTGCGTGGCGGGTTCCAGAGAGATTTCGCCCCTCAAAAACTGGACTGTCTCGCCGAGGGTGCGCATGCCGTAAACGGTGAGGCCCTCGATGAGGGCGGCTTCCGGGGCGTTTGCCGCTGGTAACAGGAGCACCCGCCGGCCCTGGCGTCTGGCTGCCATCGCGATGGGCAGGGCTCCCTTGACCGGACGCACCGCCCCGTCGAGGGCCAGTTCGCCGACGATGCAGTACTGGGAGAGGTCGGGCAGGGGGGTGTCCTCGCACGCGCCCACCAGTCCGATTGCAATGGGTAGGTCGAAGGACGGGCCCTCCTTGCGCACGTCGGCCGGGGCGAGGTTGATGGTGGTGCGCCCCTTGGGCCAGTGGAGGAGGCTGTTGGAAACGGCGGTGGTGACCCGGTCGCGGCTTTCGCGCACGGCGGTGTCGGGAAGCCCCACGATGACGATGGCCATCAGACCGCTGGCCGAGTTGACCTCGATTTCCACCTCCAGTCCGTCCACCCCCTGCACCGCCGCCGAGAATACCTTTGCCAGCATGTATCGGAATCGGATGCGGCCCGGGAAGCGATCCACAGATGACAGAGACTCACAGATGTTTTTATGGTTTCTCGTCATCTGCTAAATCTGAGAAATCTGCGGATAACCCCCCGTTCCCTGCGGAGGCAGGGAATATTTGCCTTCAGTGACGACGCTCTGGGCGAGGTGGAGAGCGCGTTTGACTGGGTGGCGGCCGTCCGAATCCCCGTTTGCTCGCAGGATTTAACCTGATAAAGTATCAGCGCGTTGATTGCCTTCCCTCAGGGGTTTGGTTTTCAATGCAACCAGCTTTCCCCTGATGAAACTTCGCAATCAAATCATAGCTCTGTTGTGCCTTCTGGCGTTTGCGGGTTTGGGGGTTCTGTATGCGCGGATGTGGGTGGTCCAGAAGCCCCGCCAGATCATTCTTTTTGTCAGTGACGCGCTCTCGACCCGCACGCTGACCGCCGCGCGTCTGTATGCGGGCGGTTCCGAGTACCGGTTCGAGATGGAGAAGCACTTTCCCCATACGGCGCTGTTGCGCAACCCGAGCGAGGATTTTGCGGTGCCGGACACCGCATCGGCGGCGACTGCACTGGCTACCGGGCGGCGGAGCGGGCATCGGGCGGTCTCTTCGACGGGGACGGGACAGGCGATGGAAACCATCCTCGAACGGGCGCACAAGGAAGGCCGGGCGGTGGGGTTGGTGACCAATGCGCAGGTGTGCGCGCCCTCTGCTGCCGCGTTCTACGCGCACACGCCGCGGCCGCAGGAGGCCGAGGGGATCGCCACGCAGTTGCACGAACGGGAGTGGATCAAGGTGGTGCTGGGCGGTGGGCGCGGCGATTTCCAGCCTGAAAGCGAGGGGGGGCGGCGCAAGGACGACCGCAATCTCATCGCGGACTGGAAGGCAAAGGGAGTGGAGGTGGTGGGCAGCAAGGCGGAACTGGAGTCGGCCGTGGGCGGGGAGGCGGGCCGCGTGGTGGGGCTTTTCAGCGGCGGTCCTCTGGCGTTTGCCAACCAGATAGAGTCCGGCAGCCAGCAGCCTTCGCTGGCGAACATGACGCGGCGGGCGATAGAACTGCTGCGCTCGCACCGGCGCGGGTACGTGCTGGTGGTGGATGCGGCGCTTTTTACGGCGGCGTGCGAGGCGAACCAAGGGGAGCGGGCGTTGCGGGAAGTGTTGGCGCTGGACGATGCGGTGGCTGCGGCGTTGCAGGAAGCCGGGGACAAGGCGCTGGTCTTGGCCGTGGGGCGGCACGGGACGGGCGGTTTGACCATGAGCGGGTATCCCCTGCGGCGGATGAAGCGTGCAGAGTTTTTCGGGCCGGACCCGGCGGGCTACCCCTACCTGAGCTGGGCCACCGGTCCGAACGGCCCCCAAGGCGGAGCGGCTGGCCCGCGAAACGAGCCGGCAGCCGTCGCGCAGCCCTCTGGCTTGAACACGGCGGAGGACATGCTCGGGCTCGGGCGGGGTCCCGGCTCGGAGCGGCTCACCGGGTTTATGGACAACACCAAGATTTTCGGTATTTTGCGCGACGCCCTGTAGGGAGGCGCGCGGGGAGCCCCCACTTCGAATTTACCATATGGCTATTCTTGTTACTGGCGGTGCCGGCTTTATCGGCTCGAACTTTGTGCTGGAGTGGCTCGGCTGCGGCTCGGAGCCGGTGGTCGTGCTCGACAAACTTACCTACGCGGGAAACTTGGAGAATCTCGCCGCCATCCGGGGGGACGAGCGCTTCACGTTCGCGCACGGGGACATCGCCGATCAGGCGCGCGTGGCGGGGCTGCTCCGGGAGCACGCCATCCGGGCGGTCGTCAACTTTGCGGCGGAGAGCCATGTGGACCGCTCGATTCACGGCCCGGCCGAGTTTATCCAGACCAACGTGGTGGGAACGCTGCAGTTGCTGGAGGCCGTGCGCGCTTTTTGGGGCGGGCTGCCGGCGGGGCCAAAGGAAGCCTTCCGCTTCCTGCACGTTTCCACGGACGAAGTTTACGGCTCGCTGGGGGCAGACGACCCCGCCTTCACCGAGGAGCACCTTTACCAGCCCAACAGCCCGTACTCGGCCTCCAAGGCGGCCAGCGACCATCTGGTACGCGCCTACCACCACACCTACGGGCTGCCGGTGCTCACGACCAACTGCTCCAACAACTACGGACCCTACCATTTTCCAGAGAAGCTGGTCCCGCTGATGATCCTCAACGCACTGGGCGGCAAGGCGCTGCCGGTGTACGGCGACGGCCGTAACGTGCGCGACTGGCTCTACGTCACAGACCACTGTTCCGCGATCCGGCGGGTCCTGGAGGCGGGGCAACTCGGGCGCACCTACAACATCGGCGGGCGCAACGAGAAGACCAACTTGGAGGTGGTCCAGACGCTTTGCTCCATCCTGGATGCGGTCAGTCCCCGGGCGGGCGGCGGCTCCTATTGGGAGCAGGTGCAGTTTGTCAAAGACCGGCCCGGCCACGACCGGCGCTACGCCATCGACGCTTCCCGAATGGAAAACGAACTGGGCTGGTTGCCGAGCGAAACCTTTGAGACCGGCATTCGCAAGACGGTTGAATGGTATTTGGCCAATCCCGAATGGGTTTTGGGGGTCACCTCCGGCGCCTACCGGGATTGGGTGGACAAGCAGTACGGCAGCTAGCCCGATTGTGTAATGGCCAATGACGAAAACAGTCTGGTTTTGCGGTCCGATTCCACCTTGCTGGCCGCTGGGGATCCTGCAAAGGCGCTGCTCTTAAGGATGAGTGGAGCGGTGCTGCTGCTGGCGTCGCAAAAGGCGCTCGAGCGAGCCAAGAGCCTTTTTTCCGTGGCCGGAGTGGACTTCAACGAACCGGACCACAGCCAGATTCAGGCCTGGGCCGGGGCGGTGGGAGTCACGGCGGAGGTCCTTGTGAAACATTTGCAGGACACCGTTTACGATTCGGTCGAGGTGGATGAGATCCGCTTTCGGGTGGACGACGGGTCGATTGTCAGCCTGGCTTGGGATTTGGAGAAGCTGCCGGTCGAGTCCTTTGAGACACAGGTGGAGGGGTTGAAAATCCGGGCGCTGGCCATTTTTTACGCCGACGGAGCGGCGGCTTCCGAATCAGGCAGCAGGTTTTTGAAGGTAAAGCTCCAGGACCTTTCGTTTTTGGAGTGCAGGGGAATTGGGTTGGCCGAGCTGGACCTGACTGATGTGCCGGCTCTGCAGGTGCTTCGCTGCGGGAACAACCGGCTCACAAGGCTCGACCTGACAGGCGTACCCTCCCTCCAGGTGCTCCGCTGCTGGAGCAACCAACTGGCGGAGCTGGACTTGAGCGGCACCCCAGAGCTCCAGAGCCTCTGGTGTGGGAGCAACCAGTTGGGAAAGTTGGACCTTTCCAATGTGCCCGCGCTGCAGGTGTTCTTTGGTTGCGAAAACCAGCTGCGGGAACTGGACCTGAGCCGCACCCCCGAGCTCCAGAGCCTCTGGTGTGGGAACAATCAACTGGCGGAGCTGGATCTGGGCAGCGTCCCCAATCTGCAAGTGCTCCGCTGCGGGAACAACCAGCTGCGGGAGCTTGATTTGAGCAATGTGCCCGCGCTGCAGGGACTCAACTGCGGGAACAACCAACTGCGGGTGCTGGACCTGAGCCGCGTGCCTGCGCTCCAGGGTCTCGACTGTTCGAACAACCAGCTGACGGAGCTGGATCTGGGCAACGCACCGGCGCTGCGCGGGCTCGACTGTTCCAGCAACCAGCTGCGGAAGCTGGACCTGGGCAACGTTCCCGAACTGCAAAAGGTTTATTGTTCGGACAACCAGCTGGCGGAGTTGGACCTGGGCAACGTGCCCGATTTGCAGAAGCTTTACTGTTCCAACAACCAGCTCACGGAGCTGGACCTGGGCAACGTCCCCAATCTGCAGGTGCTCCGCTGCGGGAACAACCAGTTGACGGAGCTCGAGCTGAGCAACGTGCCCGGACTTCAGGAACTGAAGTGTTGGGAAAGCCAGCTGACGGAACTGGATCTGACTAACGTGGCCGATCTTCAGGAGCTCCACTGCGGCAACAACCAGTTGACGGAGCTGGATGTGTCTAAACTTTCCAATCTGCACTCGCTCGACGCCCGGTGGAACCGCCTGTCCCAAATCAACGCGGCCACGCTGGCGGCCTCCTGCGAGATCAAGGTGGATCCGCATGTGAAAGTGATCGAACAGAACGGCAAACGCTGGGGCACCGAATAAAGTGAAGGAGACCCCTTGGATCTTGTTCTGCCTGGATTCCGCCGGGCCGTCGGCCGCGCCTTACGCGGTGGAGGTTGCGGCGCAGCGCATGCGGGGGTGGAGCCGGGAGGGCGTTGCGTTCCACCAGCTTCTCAAGCCCCGTGAGGAGGCCGCAGCCGGAGCCTCGGCCCTCTTTGGGCACTCGCTGGAAACGCTCGAGAGGGACGGGCTGCCAGCTGCCTCCGCCTACCGGGAGCTACTGGCGTACTCTGAACAGGCTCCGTGGGTGGCCTATGAGCTGGAGAAACACTGGGGGGTGCTGCTTTCCGACTGGCAGCAACTCGGGATTCTGCCGCCGGGTGAGCGGGGTTTTTGCGCGGCAAGCCTCGCCCAGAGGCTTCTGGATCCGCTGCCGGCGGCAAACTGCCGGCTTGAGATGCTCAGACAGTTTTACCAGCTTCCTGAAAGGCTTCCCAAATCCGCCCTGAGCCAACTGGAGACGCTTGGGGACCTCATCGAAACGGTGCTTCTTCCGATCGTGGAAGCGCAGGGGCTGGAAACCTGGGAGGAGCTTGTAGCCTTCACGCTCGCGCCCTGGTTTCCCTCGAGAATCACGTTTGGAAAGTTCAAGGGGCGGCTGTTTCAGGATGCCCATCAGGACGCGGAGCTTGCAAAATGGCTGGAGTGGCTGGCTGCCTCCTCAAATGAGCAGAGCGCCTCGATGGGGGCATGGTATTTGCAGCAGCTCAGCTCACTACCAGCAGACGCCCCAAGGTCCCGGGAGGCCGGCGAACCAGCTTCTCAGCCGCAACGCGGGGAGCCCGGCGGTTCCGCCGATCCGGCCACCGAGGTGGCGCTTGTCACTGATCCGGAAGAGGAACGGCTAAAGGACCGGGTTGCCAAGGCACGGACACGTCTGGCGGAACTGGAGGCGGCCTACACCATCGACAGGCGGGCGGTGGAAACCGCCCAAAGCATCTTGTTTGGAATCCTGCGTCCCTACTTTCAAAAGCGGGACAAGCTCTGCTTGGTCGTGCGTTACCGGCGCAAGTTTCTGGAAGCCCTCCTGACCGGCGGCGAAGAGGAGGCCGAGGAGGTGGTCAGGGAGAGCGACACGGCCGCGCACCAAACCGACACAGAATACGAACAAACCGCCTCGGCCATGGCGGACCGCAAGACGCTCAGCGAGGAGGAAGAGGAAGAGCTCAAGCGGCTGTGGAGAAAACTGGTGGGTCTGTTTCACCCGGACCGCTTTGCCTCCGAGCCCGACAAGCAGGAGGCCTACGCACAACTGACACGGGAGATCAACGACGCCCGGGACAAAGGGGACATCGAGCTGTTGCGCGAAATTGTGCGGGATCCGGAGGAGTTCATGGCGAAAATGGGGCTCAGCCGGTTGAACTTTGCGAGCGAACAGGAGCTCTCGGGTCTTAAAAAGCTGCTCAATGCGCTGGAAAGCATGATCTTGTCGACCCTGGCTTCGTTGGAGACGCTACGCGAAGACCCAGCCTACGAACTGTACCGGTTGAACGAGAAACGGCCGGGCTTTATCGAGGCGGCGGCTAGGGAACAGGCGCGTAAGGTGGAGCTGGAAATAGAGGCACTGGAGGGGGAGGCCGCCAAGTTGCAGAGTGAAATCACCGAACTCCACGGCGGAGCGGAGCCTGGAATTTAGCGTCCCCAGCCCCGGCAACCTCCCACTGCAAGCCGACACCGGAGGCACCGCCTCCGGGCTGCCGGCTTAGGTCGTGTTCACGCTCAGTCAAAACCAAGTCCGGGAGATAAATCCCATAAGCCAATTATTCAGAGCTACATCCGCAGATGGAACAGATTTTACAGATGAGGAAAAACTGGAATCTGCATTTGTGACGCTCTGCGGCATCTGTGGATCACTCCCCGTTTTTTGAGGAGTCGGCCAGGGGTTGCCATGGTCAACACACCCTAGCAGGCTTCGCCTTCTAGAGCCGCTGGGAGGAGCGCTTCCGGGGGGCGCATCCAGTCGCACCACGCCGCCTCATCGAGCAGCGGGTTACCTGACACGGCAAAGTGCTGCAGGCTCCCGCGGCAGGGCGTCTCCGGACAGCCAAACACGGGCTTACCCGCGCGTACGCCTATCCGGATTTGGACGCCCTCAAACTCGCTGCCGCACAGCATGCAGACGCGCCTTTCGCGTACCGAGGTCCAGGGTCTGGTCCTGTCGTGCTGGCGCAGAAGCCGCAGTCTTGCCCCATCTGAGGGGGGCGCAAGGGGGGCAGGAAGCAGTGTCTGCAGGCCGCCTTGCGGCTGGGCGATGGAGGTGTCGCTACAGGATTCGAGAGCCACATTCATTTCGGGGAACAACGCACAAAATTAACCAACAGCAAACGGAAGATTCAGGGCGCTCCGCGCACCCATCCGGTAAAAGAGCATCGCGCTGGAACACCCTCCCGAGGGGAGGATTCGAAGTAAAAACAAAAGGGGCGCACCGCCTTTTGGCGGTGCGCCTCTCTGCTCCAGGCTGCGAAGGGAAAGCGTTCTAGGCGGCGGCAGAGAAGGGGAGGGAATCGCAGGAGAGCTCCTTCAACTTGAAGGAGATCTTCTTAAGCGCCAGCTCCAGCCGGGTCTTGATCGTGCCTAGTGCAATTCCGGTGTGGTTGGAAATCTCGCGCTGGCTCATCCCCTTGTAGAAGGCCATCTCCACCGCGATACGCTGCGCCTCGGGCAGCGTCTGGATGATCGCGGCCAGGACACGCCGCAGATCCGCCGTCTCTACGTCGTCGCTGCCCTGCACCTGGGTCCACGCCTCCGGCTGCTGTTCAGTTTCCTTCTGGTAGCGTTCTTCCACGCGGCTGTAGGCCTGCTCGCGACGTAGCCGGTCGATCGCCCGCCGGCGCGAGAGGGTGATGATCCAGCCCAGGGCCTTGCCCTTTTCGGAGGAGTAGCGGCCAGCGAGGCGCCATACTTCCAAAAATACCTCCTGGAGAAGGTCTTCCACGGACTGCTCGTTATGAAGCACGCGGGAGATGACGGCCCGGATGGTTGGGCTGTGGCGGCGGTAGAGCTCGTTGAGCCCCTCGCTGCGTTCCTGCTGGACGGCTGCCATGAGCAGTTCGTCGGTGCAGGTTTGAATGTTGGCTAGGAATTCGGAGTGAGAGTCGAAGGAGTAGAGCATAAGCTTTCGGAGTTGAAGGGTGCAGCTCCTTAAGCAGCGCGAGTGCCAACCTTAAATTACACAGGCACAGCACTTTGTATGGGTGTTTTGGTGTAAGAAAACGTGTCAGGAATGTACGTTTTTCTTACACTTTTCGCGTCCGCACCCCGAACTGCGGCTGACATTCTCCCTTCCCTTGTTTAACCTCCCACTCACGCCGCCCAACTCCCCACGCCGCTCCCCTTTATGCTCGTTGACGTCCGCCATCTTTGCAAAGCCCACCCTTCTCCGGGCGGGGGAAAGCCCGTCGAGATCCTGCGCGACCTGAATTTCCAGCTGGAGGCAGGCGGCACCGCCGCAATTGTCGGCCCGTCAGGCTCCGGAAAGAGCACCCTCTTGAACATCCTTGCCGCCCTCGACCAACCGGATTCCGGCGAGGTGCGCGTGAACGGGCTGGTCCCAGGGGAGCTTCGGGGCGGGGAACTGGTGGATTTCAGGAGGCGTTCGGTGGGGGTGGTCTTCCAGATGCACCATCTTTTGCCGCAGTGCACGGTGCTTGAGAACGTGCTGGCCCCTTCGCTGGCTGACCGCCGGCAGGCGCGCTTAAACGCGGACAGCAACGCCCGCGAGATTCTTGATGCGCTTGGGCTTGCACACCGGCTCGGGCACCGGCCTTCGGAGCTTTCGGGCGGAGAGCGCCAGCGGGTGTCGGTGGCCCGCGCCCTAGCCGGCGCGCCCAGGTTGCTGCTGGCCGACGAGCCCACGGGAGCGTTGGACCGTGCCAACGCGCAGCATTTGACCGGCCTGCTTCTGGAATTAAACCGGACGCGGAATGTCGCGCTTCTGGTGGTCACCCACTCCCGGGAACTGGCAGCGCGCATGCAGCAGGTCTGGGAACTGGTGGACGGCAAGCTCGTGCAGCTCCCATGACGCTTTTTAAACTGGTTTTAGCCGGTCTGCGCTACCACTGGCGCTCCCACGCCGGAGCCTTTGCGGGGGCCGCCCTGTGCGCGATGGTGCTGGTGGGCTCACTGCTCGTGGGCGATTCGCTCCGGGGTACCCTGCGCGACCAGGCCCGCGCGCGCACCGGCTCCGTGCTTTCCGCGCTGGTCGGCGGGGAGCGTACGTTTCGCACCGCCCTTGCGGCGGAGGTCGCGGCAGACGTCTCCCCCGTGCTGTTGCTGCGCGGCAGTGCTTCCAGGGCGGATGGCTCGGCCCGGCTCAATCAGGTCCAGGTGCTTGGGGTCGACCCGCGGTTTTGGGCGTTGGCCCCGCGCGGGGACCGCCAGGAACTGCAGCCGGGCGATGCAGTGGTGAGCAAGGCGCTCGCTGCGCGTCTGGGGATCGGGCTTGGCGACAGCCTTGTTGTGCGGGTGGAAAAGCCCTCGGCTTTTTCCAAGGACGCCCCTCTCTCCGGGGAGGAGGACGGCATAGAAGCCTTACGCGCACGGGTGGCTGCAATCGCTGACGATCTGCATTTCGGGCGGTTTTCGCTCCAAGCCGCTCAGGTTGCCCCCGCGACGGTGTTTCTGCCCCTCGAGCAACTCCAGCAGCGGCTGAGTGTCGAGGGCAGGGTGAACCTGCTGCTTTCCAACCGGCCGCCTGCCGAATTCCGGGAGGCCCTTGCGCGCCACTGGTCCGTCGATGACGCCGCCCTTCAGACAAAACAGCTGCCGGAGGGGGCTGGGGTGGAGGTGCGTTCGTCCCGCGTTTTTCTGGACGACGCGCTTGTACAAGTGCTGCCTGCGGGCCGGCGGTCGCTGACCTATTTTGTCAATGAACTGCGCAGCGGCGGCAAGGCAACCCCCTACTCCATGGTCACCGCTGTGGAGCCCGGCTCGCTTCCCTTCGTTCCCCCAGATCTCGCTGAAAACGAGATCGTAGTCAGCGACTGGCTCGCGGAGGACACCGGCGTGCGGCCGGGGGCCGAGTTAGAGGTGAAATACCTGGTCATGAATGCCAAGCGGCAGTTTGAAGAGCGGCTGCGGAAGTTCAAAGTCCGCTCGATTCAGCCGCTCGGGACGCAGGGCTGGGACGGCTCGTGGATGCCGGATTTTCCCGGGCTTGCAGATGCGGGCAACTGTCGCGAATGGAAGCCCGGCTTTGCGCTCGATACCCAGCGCATCCGGGACAAGGACGAGGCGTACTGGAAGCAGCACCGGGGGGCGCCCAAGGCGTTTATCGGGATGGAAGCCGGGCGTCAGATGTGGGCGAACCGCTGGGGAAGCGTGACCGCAGTGCGTTACGCGCCACAGGAGCCGGCCGTTCTGGAGGAGCAAATCCGAGGACGGCTGAGTTTTGAGGCTTCCGGAATGCAGTTGCTTCCCCTCCGGCAGCTTGCGGCGGCGGCTACGGATTCGCCCGTGGATTTTGCGGGGTTGTTTTTGGGGTTTAGTTTTTTCCTGATCGCCGCCGCGCTGGCGCTGGTGGGACTGCTCTTCGGCTTGATGGTGGAGAGCCGGTTGGCGGAGGCTGGAACACTGCTGGCGTTGGGGTGGCCGCTGTACCGGGTGCGGCTCTTGTTCTTGGGAGAGGGGGTCGGCGTGGCACTGGCTGGTTCATTGCTGGGGACGGTTCTGGGAGTGGCCTATACGCGCGGCATTCTGCGTGCTCTAGTGGGGGTGTGGCGCGGAGCGACGGGCGGCACGGCGATCGTGTTTCACGCGACGCGCACCTCCCTGTTTGCGGGGGCCTGCGCGGGGACGCTGATCGCGCTGCTGGCGATGGTTTGGGTCACCCGCAACGCCTGGAAGCGTTCCGCAAGGGAGTTGCTTGAGGGCGGGAGCTTCTTAGAAACGGCAGCGACCGGAGCCCGGCGCAAGCGGCTCTATGCGACTCTAGCGGCTGCTTTCGGGTTTTCTGGAGCCGGCCTCCTCTGGATGGTTCTGTCCAAGGGCCAGGCGGACCCCGAGCTTTTTTTCGGCGGGGGCAGCCTCCTGCTCATCTCCCTCCTGCTCGTGTGCAGGCTCGGGCTTGAGCGACTCGCCGGGGGTGCGGTGCGGGCCATCCGGCAACTTGCCTGGCGCAACGTTGGGCGCAGGCCGGGCCGCGCCACAGCCGTGGTGTCGGTGCTCGCTGCGGGCGCTTTTCTGGTGCTCTCGGTACAGGTGTTCCGCAAGGAGGCACCCGTCGGGCCGCAACAGCGGGCATCCGGGACTGGCGGCTTCGCCCTTATCGGTGAGCTTGCCACACCCGTGTACGAGGATCTCAACTCGGCCGCTGTGCGCGACGCCCTCGGACTGCCGGCGGAGGAAGGCGTCCGGGCCGTCTCTTTCCGTGTGCGCGAGGGGGAGGACGCAAGCTGCCTGAACTTGAACCGGGCGGTGCGGCCCCGGATTCTGGGGGCGCCCTCCAAAGAATTGGAGGAGCTTGGCGCCTTCCGCTTTGTGGAAAAGGGGGCGGATTGGAGCGTCTTGCGGACAGAAGTTTCCGGCGCGATCCCGGCGGTGGTCGACGAGGACACCCTGTTGTGGGCGCTCCAGAAGAAGCTGGGCGACGAAGTGTTGGTGCCCGACGGGCGCGGGGGCGAGGTGCGACTAAAGGTGGTCGGAAGCGTGGGGGGGTCGATTTTGCAGGGCGCTTTGCTGATTGAGGAGGGGGCGTTTGTGCGGGCCTTTCCGGATGCCGGCGGGTACCGGTTTTTGTTGGTGGATGTCCCTGAGGGCCGCTTGGAGGTGGTTCGGGGGGCGTGGAGCCGTGCGCTGCAGGACCGGGGGTTGGAGCTGGTGCCGACGGTCCGGCGGCTGGCGGAACTGCTTTCCGTGGCCAATACGTATCTCCAGATCTTTCAGGTGCTTGGTGGTCTCGGAGTCTTGCTCGGGGCGGTCGGTGTGGGCGTGGTGGCTGCGCGCAACGCAGTGGAGCGGCGCGCAGAACTGGCTGTTTTGGAGGTGGGCGGCTGGAGTCGGTTTCAGCTGCTGCGCCTGCTGGGGTGGGAGCTGGCGTTGCTGGTGTTTTTAGGGCTTTTGATTGGAGGGTTGTGCGCCTGGGTCGTCACGGTACCGGGGCAGTGGTTGCGGGGAGCCGCGGTGGATCACGGGCCCTTGCTGGCGGCGCTGGCGGTTTTGGGAGGGGTTGCCGTGGTGGCGGTCCGCGGAGCGCTTGCGCTGAGCCTCAGGGGAAGCGCGGGCGGGATGTTGCGTTCGGAATAGGCTGCCGCCGGGGTGGCGGGCAGGCTCGTTCAGGGCAGCCGCCGCGGTTGTACCCGGCGGGCCGCCGTTGTGTTCGGCTGGGGCGGCCGGTTTGGGTGCGTCCTTTTTTGCATACACCCAAAGGGTGTGCCTAAATAACTTTGGGAAAGCACTTTGGGACTGGGAATGAGGGGCGCAAGGGGGTGGCTCGACTGTTTTTTTAGCAGCCCGGTACGGGCGGGGGCGTCTTCCGGAACGAACCAGAAAGCGACACCAAGGGGGCGGGTCGCTATTTGGCTCGATGGGGATGGCG
>CAMCIN010000063.1 GCA_945874745.1 Akkermansia muciniphila
GGCAGGAAGGGGTGCTGCGCCTCCGAACCGGCGAGTTCGGCTCCCAAAAAGGATTCCGCCGGCCCTTCGGCCGTGGGCAGGGCGCCGGTTTGCTCGCAGAAGGCTGCAAAGAGTTTCTCAGCCACCAACAGCGTGCGCGCGGCCCCTGCGAGTTGGACCGCGTACACTCCGTAGCGCTCACGCGGATGGAGCGCGATGGCCACATTGGCGGGAAGCGTCCAGGGCGTGGTGGTCCAGATCACCAACCCGGCGCGCCCGGCGAGCGGGCCGCTGAGCGCGGCGAACTCCACAAAAATGGCGGGGTCCTCCCGGTCCGCGTACTCCACTTCGGCCTCGGCGAGGGCCGTCTGGGCGCCGGTGCTCCAATAGACGGGCTTCTTGCTGCGGTAAACGAGCCCCTTGTCGATGAGGCCTGCGAAGGCGCGCAGAACGTCCGCCTCGTACTCGGCGGCCATCGTCAGGTAAGGCTTTTCCCAGTCCCCCAGCACCCCCAGACGGCGGAACTGGCCGCGCTGGATGTCCACGTACTTGGAGGCGTACTCGGCGGAGCGGCGCCGGATTTCGGCGGGAGCCAGTCCCTGCTGCTGCTTGACGACCTTGAATTCGATCGGCAGGCCGTGGCAGTCCCAGCCGGGGACGTAGGGGGCGCGGAAGCCGGCCATGCTGCGGGATTTGACGATAAGATCCTTGAGCACCTTGTTGAGGGCGGTACCCATGTGGACGTCCCCGTTGGCAAAGGGCGGACCATCGTGCAGCACAAAAGAGGGGAGGCCGGCGCGGGCGGCCAGAATCTGCTCATAGAGGCCCGCGGCCTCCCATTTGGCGAGGCGTTCGGGCTCCCGCTTGACCAAATCCGCCTTCATCGGGAAATCGGTCTTGGGAAGCAGCAGGGTGTCTTTGTAATTTTGGCTCATGACAGGATGGGGCGATGCCGGAACGGATCCGGCGAAAGGTGCAGGAGGCTAATGCCCAATCAGGGAAGGGTCAACTGGGCGGGCGCGGCCCCGGCAGGCGGAGGAGACACCGGTTCTTGGGGTGCGGTGCAACTTCCTTCTTCATTCCCGCAATTTTCCGGATCAGAGTCTGCGCCCCTTTCCCCGGAACAGCGCCGTTCCCCACTCCCGATTCACTTATTCATGCAAACGATCGTCATCGGCCACCGCAACCCCGACATGGACTCTATCTGTTCGGCCATCGGGTACGCAGAATTCAAAAGGCTCACCGGCCACCCGGAGGTGGTCGCGGCGCGGTGCGGCAACACCAACGAACGGATTGATTACGTCCTGCGCAAGTTTGGGCATCCTGCCCCCATGCTGGTCACCGACCTTTCCCCCAAGGTGTGCGACGTCATGCAGTCCAAGGTCATTTCCGTGCAGGCCGACTCGCCGGTCTACGACGCGATCCATTTGATCGATCAAAAGGGGCTGCGCGGACTGCCCGTGGTCGACGGCGGCAACCTGTGTCTCGGCCTGCTGAGCGCCTTCAAAATCACCCAACACCTATTTCCAGCGCGGGACGAGGCCAACGCCGCGCGCCTTGTGACCGCCGCGGTGGCCGACATCGTCGAGACTTTCGGCGGGACCCTGGTGGCAGGCACCCTCCAAACCGATCCCTGCGAACACCTTTTGATGGTGTGCGCCATGGCACAGGACTCCTTCATTCCGCGGCTGCGCCGGTACACAGACCGCTCGGTGATCCTGTTTGTCGGGGACAGGCCACACATTCAGGAAATGGCGATCGAGGAAAACGTGAGGGCGATCGTGGTCACCGGCGGGTTGGGCATCAGCGACGGGGTACGCGAAGCGGCGGCAAAGGCGGGGGTCACGCTGATTGCCTCGCCGCACGACACGGCCACCACCGTGCTGCTTTCGCGCGGCGCGGTGCGGGTGGAGCGGATGATCCAGACCGAGTACGTCTCATTCCACAGCGAGACACCGCTGGAGGACGCCCGGCAGGTGGCGGCCCAAAGCGGGCAGTTCGTCTTTCCGGTGCTCAACGATGGAAACTGCCTGGTGGGGATTCTCTCCAAGTCGGACTTTATCAAACCCGTGCCACGGCAGTTGATTTTGGTGGACCACAACGAGCTGACGCAGGCGGTGCGCGGCGCGGCCGAAGTGCCCATCATCGAAATCCTCGACCACCACAAGCTGGGAGGCTTTGCCAGCCACACCCCTATCCACTTCTGGAACAACCCGGTGGGCTCCACCAGCAGCATCGTCGCCCTGTGTTTCCAAAACGCGGGCGAGCCCATCCCCAAAACCATCGCCGGCCTGCTCATGGCCGGGCTCATCTCCGATACGCTCAACCTCAGCTCCCCGACGACCACCGCCACCGACCGGCGCCTGCTCGAGCACCTCTCGGCCATCGCCGAGGTCGCCCCCGGCCAGCTGGCCGCTGAAATCTTTGCGGTCGGCTCCCCCCTGCTGACCATGACCCCAAAGCAGGCCGTGGGGGCGGACTCGAAGGTGTATGTGGAAAACGGGTACCGTTTCAGCGTGGCGCAGATCGAGGAGCTCTCGTTCGCGCATTTTGCCGAAAAGCGCGACGCCCTTCTGGAGGAGCTCGAGGCGCAACGGCTCGAAAAGAAACTCGTCTTCTCCGCGCTGCTGGTCACCGACATCAACGAACAAACCTCCCTGCTCTTGGTCCGCGGAGAGGACGCCTTTCTGGGCACGATCGACTACCCGGAAACCTCCCCCTTCATCTGGGAGCTGGCCGGGGTGGTGTCGCGCAAAAAGCAACTCCTGCCGTACCTGCTCCAGTGCGTGGCACGTAGAAAGTCGGGCTAAGACCCGGATTCAGCAAAGGTTTCGGATTTTCGGGGCTCCGGGTCCGTCCACGGAGTGCCCCAGCGCCGCGTCTCCTTCGGTACCACACGCACCGCATGGCCGACACCTCCGCTCTCATCGGAGAAGCCGCCGCTGCCCCGCACTGACGCGTCCATTTCGAAGCGACCCTCGCCGCCTCAGGCTGCCCGGATACCGCCCCAGCAACGAATCTCTCCACCGTGCGGGCCACGCAGACGCCCGCTGCTGGGAGCAAAGAGGAGGTGCCGCCGCTGCGCCAACCCCGGCCGCACGATGCCCTACAATTGCTTGAGTAAGTCGCTCCGCTCTGATCCCTTAGCAACGACCCCCACCCCTCACTTGAAACTCACGACGCTTTTCCTCGCGCTACTCTCTCTTGCCGGCAATCTGCACGCCGCTCCGGTTAAACCGAACATCCTCTTCATCCTGACCGACGATCAGGGCTATGGCGATTTGGGACGGCACGGCCATCCCTTGCTCAAGACGCCGAATCTGGACGCGCTGCACGATCAGAGTGTGCGCTTTGAAAAGTTTTACGTGAGTCCCTCCTGCTCGCCGACGCGCGCGGCGCTAATGACTGGAATGCATGAGTTCAGGAGCGGCGTCACGCACACCACCAATCCACGGGAGCACTTGAACAGGGAGGCTGTGCTCCTGCCGCAACTGCTCAAATCCGCCGGTTATCGCACGGGATTCGTCGGCAAATGGCACTTGGGCAATGATGGCGACTATGCGCCGGCGAAGCGTGGCTTCGATTGGTGTTCCACCAACGCCGGTGGCCCCAATGTGCACTTCGATCCGGTTTTCGTCCGCAATGGCAAGCGTGAGAAAAGGCAGGGATACCGGGAAGACATCTTCTTCGATGAGGCAATGACCTTCGTGGAAGAGTCCAAAGATAGCCCCTTCTTCTGTTATCTCGCCACCTACTCGCCCCACGCGCCACTAAAGGCGCCCGAAGAATTTAAAGCCCCCTTCGCAGGCAAAGTAGACGCGCAGGAAGCGGAGTACCTCGGCATGGTGGCAAACCTTGATCACAACATCGGACGGCTGATGAAGCGTCTCCGCGACCTCGGGCAGGAAGAAAACACGCTCGTTATCTTTATGAACGACAACGGTCAGACGCACGGCCTGGATGTTTACAATGCCGGAATGAGGGGCTCCAAATGCACCATCTGGCAGGGCGGCTCCCGCGCCATGTCGTTCTGGAAATGGCCGGCGCAATGGAAACCCCACGGGGTGCAAAATCTCACGGCTCACCTTGATGTTTTGCCCACCCTTTGTGATGTGGCCGGCGCAGCCATTCCTCCCGAGCTTGGCGCGAAGCTCGAGGGCTTCACGCTGCGTCCCTTGCTCGAAACCGTGCAACCGATTTCATGGCGCGATGACCGGTTGCTGTTTCATCACGTCGGTCGCTGGCCCAGCGGCATGGCTGCCGCGCACAAATATGCCATGGCATCCGTGCAGACGGGCGATTTCCTGCTTGTGCGCAGCCGGCCCTGCGAGGACCCGGCATGCAAAAGATACTCCAGCCAATGCACCACCCTGCGCTCTGTGGAAGCGGGCGCCACCAGGGCGACCTACACCAAAGCAAACGCGCAATTTCACTGGGGCGTCACACCGCATGAGCGCTGGTCTTTGTTCGATCTGAAAAATGACCAGACCTGCCAGAAAGATCTCGCCACGGAGAAGTCTGAGTTGGTGACCAAATGGGCCGATGCGTATGACAAGTGGTGGGACACGCTCTATCCCACGATGATCCAACTCGGCGGCGACAAGGGGGAACCCGACGTGCTGAAGAATGGCCAGACCGACCAGTAGAAAGAAGCTCCAGACACCACATGAGACAAACGCTTGCATTCCTCACCGCCCTCCTGCTCGCAACGCTGGCTTCGCTGCAAGCCGCGGATGCGTCCAAACCCAACATCGTATTCATCTACGCCGACGATTGGGGCTGGGGAGATTTATCCTGTCACGGAAACACATGGCTGAAAACTCCACGCCTGGACAAGCTCGCCAGTGAAGGCATTGATTTCCAGCAGTTCAATGTGCTCAGTCCGATCTGCTCGCCCAGTCGCGCGGCGGCCTTGACGGGCCGTTTTCCGAGTCGCTTCGGGATCAACACGGTCTTCGGTGGCGGCAAGCCTCCGGAGATGCCGGACTGGTTGGACCCGAAGGCACCCACGACACCACGCTTGCTTAAAGCAGCGGGCTACCGCACGGGGCACTTTGGCAAATGGCACCTGGGGGAGGGGAAACCAACCATGGCGGACTACGGCTTCGACAACTCGGCGGTCTATCACGGGCCGGGGCCAAAAGCCGGACCGTATGGAAACGATATTCCCAAGCAGGCGGTGAAGTTTATCGAGGCGAACAAGGACGGCCCGTTTTACGTGAACGTGTGGCTGCATGAGAGCCATCTGGCCCACAGCCCTTCGGAGGAATCCATGGCGCAGTGGAAACATCTCGACCCCCGGCAACAGGTTTACGCGGCGGTCATCACCGACGGCGACAACAAGGTCGGCATGATCCTCGATGCGCTGGAGCGGTGCGGAATCGCGCAGAACACCCTGGTGGTTTTTTCCAGTGACAACGGCCCGGCAAAGTCCAAGGAAAACGACAAAGGCGTTCCTGGAAAATATCGCAGCCACTATAACCTCGGTGAAACCAACGGCCTGCGGGGACAGAAAACCAGTCTCTTTGAAGGTGGCGTGCGCGTGCCGTTCCTCGTCCGTTGGCCGGGCCAGGCTCCGGCCGGCCTGAAAAACGACGCCTCGGTTCTGACGGCGGTGGATTTGCTTCCCACCTTCTGCGCTGCCGCCGGAGTGACTCCGCCGACCGAGGCCAAGGGCGACGGCGAAAACATGCTGCCGGCGTTCAAGGGCGAATCGGTTCCTCGCACTCTGCCCATCTTCTGGCGGATCAACGGCAACAAGAAGGACCCCAACTTCTGGCCTGATCTGGCGGTTCGCGACGGGGATTGGAAACTGGTGACTACCTTCGACGGCCAGCGGGTCGAGCTCCACAATCTCAAGGCGAATCGCACCGAAGACGCCGGCAAGGACGCCGCCCAAGCGCACCCGGAAATCACCCTGCGCCTCAGCAAATTAGTCCGTGATTGGAATGCGACGCTGCCCATCAAGCCAGATCCAGCCTGCGTGAACAAAGACCAAGCCACCGCAGCAGGGAAGCATTCCCCCGAAGCCGAAAGTCCGGCGCCAACGGCTAAATAATTTGGCTCCTCGCTGTTTTCGGTGGGTACCTTTTCACTCGATCAGGAGAGGGCGGGCAGTAATCCACAGATGGCTCAGATTTCCGCAGATGTTTTTATGGGTTCCACTCCGCTGCTCGCGCTGAGAAATCTGCGGCTCGGCACCCAAAGCTGCCAAAGTTTCGCATCGCGCGAGGGGCGCTCTCGCTCTCGGAGGGGGCGGAGACAGTTAGCCGAGCGGCAGCGAGGCTTTGCGAGCGCCCCCGGGCCCGGCAGGCAGGGCCAGTTGCAATTCTGCCCGCCCGTGCCTCACGGGGATTCCGGAGGTGCACCGGGGGGCGGTTCACACTCGTTCATTGCGCGGAGGGAATCCAGGTACGTGTTCTTTGGTGCGGGCTTGGCGGGGCGGGCCTCGGTGCGGAGCATTTTCTCCACGCGCCCGCCGCTGCCCGAAATCAGGCCGGCGATGAGCGGCGCTTCAGGCAGGTTCTTCCAGTACTTCTTCGGCATCTCGGACTGCATCGCCCGGACCTTCAGCCGCGCTGGATTGAAGATGCTGCGGAAGTAGGTGCGCCAAAGCTCGTCGAGCGCGTCCTCATCCGGCGCGGCGGAGCGCGGGACGCCGGGAGAGAAATGCAGCATGCTGCCGTCCCAGTGGGCGCATGCGTGCGGCGTGAGGATGGACCAGTCCATGCCGGCGAAACGCTTTTCAAAAAAGCCCGCGGCCAGCCGGACAATCCGGTACTCGGGCTCAAACCACGCCACGAACTGCTCCCGGCCAGTGGCCTCGTCGGTTGCCACAAGCCGGAAGCGGACGAAGGCGTGCATCTTGTGGATGTCCCGACCGATGGCCTTGCACCAGAGCTGGAGCTGGCGCACCTCCGGGTCCGTGGCCACCGCAAGCAGGTGCCGCTCGCCGCCGTGCGTGAGGCGCCAGAGCACGCGGTAGAGCGCGCCCCAGCGCCGCGCGTCAGTGTGTGCCGCCACGCTGCGCGCCATGTCGAGGAAGGCCGCCGGCACCTTCGGCACTGGCCCGCGCGGGGAGGCCTCCTCCACTTCGGCAAAAAGACCGGGCTCCTGCGCCTCGTCCGACCACAGCACCTCCTCAGGCGGCACGCGCAAGGCAAGAAGCCCGCGCGCCCGGTCGCGCCACTCCTCGAACACCGGCTGGATGACCACCGTGCGCATGGCTACAGCTCGCCAGATCTCACGGAGTCGATGTCGCCTGCGACCGGTGGCGCGGCGAAATCCAGTTCCATCTGGCGCGGGGGCGGAAGAAAGCGGGCCCGGAGGCTGTCGTCGTCGAGTCCGAGCCGCGCCGGCGTGTGGTCCGCGGCGATGATGAAAGGCAGCACCTTTTTCATCGGCACCCGAAGCTGCAGCAGGTCGGCCAGACGCAGCCTCGCATAGCGGCGCGCGCTGAGAATCCGCTCCACATTGCGCACGCCAAGCCCCGGCACCCGGAGCAGGATCTCCCGCGGGGCCCGGTTCACATCGACGGGAAAAGTGGCGCGGTTGCGCAGCGCCCATGCGAGCTTCGGATCGAGCTGCAGGTCGAGGTTCGGCGCTGCAGCCGAGGCGATTTCCTCCACCTTGAAACCGTAAAACCGCAGGAGCCAGTCCGCCTGGTAAAGTCGGTGCTCGCGTACGAGCGGTGGCGGCTTGATCGGCAACAGAGCGGAGGGCTCGGGAATGGGACTGAAGCCCGAGTAGTACACGCGCCGCAGCCGGTAGGTCCCGTAAAGCAGGTCTGCGCGCTGCAGAATGACCGCGTCTGTGGAGTCGTCCGCGCCGACAAGCATCTGCGTGCTCTGCCCGGTGGCAAAGGGCGGTGGCTTCGGCGCCTCCGGCTTCCGCTTTTCTGCGTGGCGCTCCTCGATTTTTCCACGGATGTGCCCCATCGCATCCTGAGTGCGCGCCAAGTTTTTTTCGGGTGCGAGCTTTGAGAGCCCCTGCTGCGTGGGCAGCTCGATGTTGATGCTGATACGGTCCGCGTAACGCCCCGCCATTTCGATCAGCGCGGGCGACGCCTCGGGAATCGTCTTGAGATGGATGTAGCCGCGGAAGTGGTGTTCCTCGCGGAGCTGCCGGGCGACTTCGACCACCAGTTCCATCGTGTAGTCTGCACTGCGGATGATGCCGCTGCTCAGGAAGAGCCCCTCGATGAAGTTGCGCTTGTAGAAGTCGAGCGTGAGCCGCACCACTTCCTCCGGGGTGAAGCGCGCGCGTTGCACGTTGCTGGAGCGCCGGTTGATGCAGTAGTGGCAGTCGTAAAGGCACGCATTCGTAAGGAGCACCTTCAACAGCGAAATACAGCGGCCATCCGGAGCGTAGGAGTGGCAGATGCCAGTCCCTCCGGTGGAGCCGACCCCCTTGCCGCCGCGCGAGTCCTTGCGCGCCGCGCCACTGCTCGCGCAGGAGGCGTCGTACTTCGCTGCGTCGGCGAGGATTTCGAGTTTGTGCTGGATGTCCATATCGTCGCTGGAAGGCCGTCTGTGAAGTTGCCCCGGAAAGTGGACCGAGGCGGAGACGGGCCGGCGACGAGTGTAGGCGACCGGCGAGCTTTGGAAAGAGGGCAGAAACCCCTTTGGGCGAGGATGTGGCACCCCGAAAGACGGCTCCTCGCTCCTTTCATTGGGTGAGCGCTTCTGGGAAGCGAGACAGGACACTTCGAGCACTGGCATGAGCCTTAAATGGCTGTTGCTCTGGAGGACGCACTGTCCGACTCCGTCGGGCCTCCTAAAGAGGGCCAGTCGGCCTGTTGTTTGGACAACGAGCCCCCCAAATCTGTCAAATGTTCGGCTCCCTTTCTCTGAAAAACTGGCCCTGGCTGCCGGGCCCTGCGGGTCCGCCGATAGCTAGCCGCTCGGCAAGCGAGCCCCGCGAGCGCCGCCACCGGTCTCTCCAAAAACAGCGGCCCGCCCCGGAAGGGGCGCAAGACCGCCCCGCTGTGCGCGCGCCCTGGTTCTTCGGCCCCGCCGGGGCCGTCGCTCTCGTTGGAAGGGACCGGGGGCGCTCGCAAAGCCTCGCTGCCGCCCGGCTCACTATCTCCGCTCCCTCCGGGAGCAAGAGCGCCCTTCTTGCGATGCGAAACTTTAGCTGATTTGGGTCACGTGCCGCAGATTTGCAGGCACAGATTTAGCAGATGAGTGGAACTCATAAAAACATCTGTGCTAATCTGAGTCATCTGCGGCTGACTGCCCGGTCCATCCTGAGCGAGTGAGAGGGTACCCAACGAAAATAGAGAGGAACCCGAGAGACTCGCCGGCTGGGGCGGGCGTCAGTAAAGCAAGCGTTCCATCTGCTCAAAGACACGCCGCGCATAGGCTGCTTTGTCGGGAGGATGATTGATCTGGCCAAGCCCCCGGTTATTGATCTGCACCGTGTTGCCTAACGCTTCCATTGCCCCCGGAAGCGTTTCTGGGTGCTGGTTTTTGCGCACATAAAGAAACGGGAGTTCAGGGCGAGCCCAAGCCGTCCGCCACGAACGCACCAGGGCCGGCATGACGGCTGTCTGGTCAGCTCCGGCAATCCCCGTCCCGCCTTCCCCCTGATCCCAGACGACGCCACGGACGGCGAACGGAATTACCGGCTCAATCCTGTTCGTGTAGTTGATGCCATAGTGCTCAAAACGCCCGTTGCTGGCCGCTCCCACGACGAACCCGCCGGGGAGCGGTGGAGGATTTTGGCGGGCCGGCGGTTTGCTCCCATCGGCCTTGGCCTTCTCCTGCGCCAACTCCCAGGCCTTTAGCTTTTCTGGATATTCAGCAGCCAGCTGCGGATACACATTTTTTGCGTACTCCCCCAACTGCCGCTGTATTTCCAGGTCGCCCTCCACGGCATCCCTGCTCAGCCAGATCCCAGACGACGAGGAGCTCTCGCAACGCACCACAACGCCCACGGGGATATTCAACTTTTTGCGAAGTAGAACTGCCACACTCGACATGAGAGCGGGGACGTCCAGACAGTTTTCCTGAGTCAAGGCAGTCCACTGGGGTGTTTTGTTGTGATCCCTCGTGACCGCCGAGATCCGGATCAGCGGATCGCACCCCGATTCCAGGAGCGTTTTGGTGTCGTCGTCGCACTCGTAGGGAGCGCCTGGCTTCGTGATGCCCGGTAGAAACTTCACGGAAACCTCCATGTTAGATTGTCCTGAGCCAAGCCAGACTTCTCCCACCAAAACATCCGAAAGCCGTTTGGTTTGAGCGCCGTCACTGATTTCCATTTCAAAGGGCCCGCCCGCCTCCATTGGATCCAGAACCACTTTCCAACGTCCGTTATCCGAGGCCCTCGTTTCCTTGGTTTGCCCCCGGAACCGTACCGAGACTGCGGCGCCTGCGGCCGCTCTCCCCCAAACTGGCGCCGCCATCCGCCGCTGCAGTACCATATGATCGCTGAAAACGCCGGGCAGACTGAGCTCTTTGGGAGTTTGGTGCGTCTTGTACTGGGCGAGGGTTGCACGGATCTCGGGCCGGGTCATATCGCACACCGCCGCCGGGCGCAAATACACGGCTCCAACCGACATGAACGTATTCTCAATCGTCGTCGTGTTCTTGAGCTGGATCGTCTGTGCGCCCTCCGGCAAATCCAACGCGCCGACCTCTAGGAGAGCCATCCCACGGCGCGTGTCAGGGGCAAACCCACTGAGCACCTGTTCCCCTGCACTGATCTCAAATCCATTGCCGTGCCGCGCCTGAGCAAATTCCAAAGTCACCAGATAACGCCCCGCCTTCGGAAGATTGGTTTCCCAGACCAACCCGCCCTCGGCTGGCAACACGGGTGCTAAAACAACGTCGGCATCGAACCCGTCGCCATCCGGAAAGGGCTGGAGCCTTGGGGGCGCCAACACGCCGTCCTTATTCCAAGACGCGTGCTGCGGATCGAGGAGGAGTGCGCCATTGGGAAGCGGGGCGACCGGTTCGGCGCGTAAAACCAAGGGAAACAGGGCTGCAAAAATCCAAGGGCGCATTTTCATAAGGACTATCAGTCAGGGGACGCTGCTTCCGTTGTTGCCGTTAGAAAAAGAAACCCGAGCCGCTCCGGGCCAGGGCGGGGTGTCGTCTGCTGTCGGTGGTTTTCTATTTCCGAGGTTAGTGGAGTGGGGGGGACAAAGCCCATGGACCGCTCCAATTTACTTGAAAACATCCGTCTTGGGCATCGCCGCTTTCAGCTTCGCCACGGCCTCAACACTCGTCGTCGTTTCCCGAATTCCCAGGTTCGTGAGGAATCCGAGTTTCCCGAGATCCTCGCAGCTCGCATCCGTCACCTTTTTAAGTCCGCGGAGTTCCAGTTTCCTCAGGTGGGTCATGCTCTGCAGCGGCCCGTTTTGGATGCCGGTATTGGTGATCCCTGTGTTGTAGGAAATGTTGAGGGTTTCCAAACTGCCCAGCTGCTGGAGATGCTTTATCGTCAGATCATTCAGGTTGTTGAAGGTCAGTTCCAGTCCCTTCAAATTCAGCTTTGAAACATGCATCAACCCGGGGCCGTTGATCTCGTTTCGGGTCAAATCCAGGAGCGTGAGTTTTGGGGAGCCCTTGAGAGACTGGAGCGACTCATCAGTCAGCCCACAGTCCGCCAAATGCAATGCCTCCACCGTCTCCAACTTTGACAAAGCCAGGAGCGTCTCCCTCGAAAGATGCGCCCGGATGATGGTTAAGCTACGGAGCCCTTTCCACGCCGCCAGTTGCTCGATTTCCTGGGCGCTCACCTCGCGGTTCCCAATCACTAAATTTGAGAGCCGCCTGCACGCCTGGAGATGTTTTACGGTCTCTTGGTCGATTATATTTGGGAGCCCTACTGACCCAAGTTTCAGGCAGGCGGCAAGCGCCTCGAGATCTTTGGAATCCACTTTTGCATCCGATAAATCAATGCTTTCCAATGTCTTCGACTGGCTACAAGCCTTGAGTACTTTGCCCGTGACACGCGGGCGCTCGTTGTTGCGTTCGATTGTCGGATACGACCATTGAGGCGCCCCAAACCCCGCTTTCTCGTACCGCTCAATCGGCGCAAACGTCAGGTAACGCAGGCTGGGAAGTTTGAGCAGCGTCTCGACCCCGGAATCATCGACGCTGGTTTCGTATAGACTGACAAACGCAAGGTCAGGCATCAGCGCCGTGAGGGACATCAACTCGTTATTCACTTTCGCGCCCCACAGTCCGAGATGCGTCAGCTTTGGGGGAGTCCCGCTCCACCGGAATAGATGTAACGAATTGCGTCGCCCCGCAAGGATCCCGGTTTCACTCATCTTGTTTAATGCAGCGAGTAACTCCGGGGACGTTTCGCCCGCTGTGCCGAAGGGGTTGTATTGGTGGGGGGGCAAGACCTTAACGACAGGCGCTGCCTCGGTAGCGGCGAAGGCGCTGAGGCTGCTCACGAACAGGGCGGCTCCGGTTTGGAGATAGCGCTTGGGGAACTTCATTGGGAGGGATTTTCTGTGTTTGGAAACGGGGGAACGCGGGGAGAGAACAAGAAGAGCTGGATCCACAGCAGCATCCCTGCACCTGTTGGCTGCCGCCCCTACGCCGATTTGACGGAGTTTCTTCCTCTTTTTTCGGCTTCCCCGCAGATGCTGACTTCATTTCCCGGAGTAAGTCACCTCCCGCGAGGCCTTGCGGCCTAGCTTCCAATCCAAGACCCTGAATTCCGTGATACGCTCTTTGCTGACTCAAGCGCCATCTCCGTGCCGCTCCGGAGAAACGGCAAGCCCTTCAGCAGGGGCGGCTGGGCGTTCCATGACGGTGCCCCCATGGGCAGCGCTAAGGCTGCGTTCAAGGTCAAGTAAACCCAATTTCGGAAAGGAAAACGCGCAAGCTGCTTGTCTGTAAGTGGATCCGCAG
Source organism: Akkermansia muciniphila (assembly GCA_945874745.1). Taxonomy (GTDB): domain Bacteria; phylum Verrucomicrobiota; class Verrucomicrobiia; order Chthoniobacterales; family Chthoniobacteraceae; genus Chth-196. The sequence goes on from CAMCIN010000063.1 coordinate 12,852, forward strand.
ATTTTACGGATTCAACAGATGACAAAACTTGATGAAAAATCTGCGAACATCTTTTCCATCTGTGGATGCCTCACCCGTTCCCTGGGGATCCAGAAGGCACCCAACCAGCAGGAAGTCCTCTTTGTGCGCGGACGTGCTGTTGCCGGCGCGGCTAGATTTCCCGCAGCAGGGAAGCGGTCGCCTCCCAGTCGAGGCAGGCGTCCGTCACGGACACGCCGTATTTCAAACCCGCGGCGGAGGCCGCCTGGGTGCCCAGATGAATGTGGCTTTCGAGCATCACGGCCACGAGGTCCTCGCGTCCCCCCTTGCGTTGCTGCAACACGTTGCGCAACACCTCAGGCTGGCGGAGCGGATCCTTTCCGCTGTTTGAATGGCTGCAATCCACCATCAAGGACACGTGCAGCCCGGCCTTGCGCAGTTTTTCAGCAGCCGCCGCCGTGTGTTCGGGTCCGTAGTTGGCGCCGTCCCGGCCACCGCGCAGCACGATGTGGCTGTCGGGGTTGCCGGCGGTCTTGACGATGCTGGTCATCCCTTCCTGATCAATTCCTAGAAAACTGTGTGCGGCACAGGCCGAACGCATGGCGTCGATGGCCGTCTGAATGCTTCCATCCGTGCCGTTCTTGAAACCCACCGGCATCGACAGCCCGCTGGCCATCTCCCGGTGTGTCTGGGATTCCGTGGTCCGGGCGCCGATGGCCGCCCAGCTGATCAAATCGGCGATGTACTGGGGGATGATAGGGTCCAGAAACTCCGTGCCTGCGGGGAGCCCGAGCTCCCCAATATCCAGCAGGAGCTTGCGCGCCAAATGGATCCCTTCCTCCACCTCGCCGGAGTCGTCCAACCGGGGGTCATTGATGAGGCCTTTCCAGCCCACGGTGGTGCGGGGCTTCTCAAAATACACCCGCATGACGATGAAAACCCGTTCCTTGAGTTCCTCGGCCAAGGCGGCCAGACGCCGCGCGTAATCCATGGCCGACACCGGGTCGTGGATCGAGCAAGGCCCCACCACCACCATCAACCTGCGGTCCTCCCCGCTTAGAATCCGCCGTGCCGTCGCGCGGGCCTGCCGGATCCCATCCAAAAGCGCCCCGCTGGCGGGCAGGTGCGTCTTGACCTGCGCGGGCGTGACGAGACGTTTCACCTCGCTGACACGCAAGTTTTCAACGGAATGGACGCGGTCAGAGGCTACGGGAGATGGCGGACAGGCAGGGACCTGGGATGACATAGGGCAGGTTGTTTAGTTTTCCACGCAAGTTTGGGGTCTGCAACCAAAGAAGAGGATTCCGTTTGAGTCTTTCCCTCACATACGGTTTGGTCGTCGTGCGCGGGCCTGTAGCTCAATGGTTAGAGCAGGGGACTCATAATCCCTTGGTTGGGGGTTCAAATCCCTCCAGGCCTACCCGTTCTGATTTCCATCGGCTTTCAGGCGCATCAATCTGCCGCCGGTGCTCAGCCGATTACGCCGTTCGCCTTCTTTCCTGTCCGGTGGCTGTGATGTTTCGGAAGACAGCTCCTTTGCCTGTTCCTGAAACGAAGACAGTACGTCCTTCAATCAACGCGTCACCAACCCGCCTAGACACGATGCCGTGGACACGGGCCTCGCTGAAGTCCGGCACCATTTCCCTATTCGTAGTGAGTCCACATACGGATCACTTTAACCGTCTGCTCTTCTGCGTATACCTGATAGACGAGCCGGAGCTGGATGTTGATCCTTCGTGATATTGCGCCGGAAAGATCTCCAACGAGCTTTTCGTAAGGGGGAGGGGTTCGAAATGGATTTAGCGCGAGGATAGCGAGCAGGCGCTGTGTCTGAGCCTTTAGGTTTGATGCCTCAATTTTTTTTGCATCTTTCTGCGCCTGCTTTGTGAAGACGATCGCCCAGCTTACCATCCCGGAGAATGAGAAGATTGATCCAACGGTTCAGCGAGGCCTTCACGAATGGATTCTCTCATGCCGGGGACGGAGAGCAGAAAGAGCGTCTCTTGAATGCTTCTCCAATCATCCTCGGAAATCAGAACAGCGTTTGAGCGCTTTCCAGTGATGTGGATTGGTTCATGAGAGGCAGCCGCAAGATCCAGTAATTCATAGAGTCTCGATCTGGCTTGCGTGACGGGCATTGAATTCACACACGAGGCGTACGTCAAAGCGTACGCGCCTGTCAATGTACGAAGTCAAAGTGGCTAACCATTCAGGTTTAGCGCGCCTTGCAGCAACACCGCGCGCGGCGTGGAAATGGGGGGGAAAGCTGCTTTCAACCGAATCAACCCACCCGGGACCAAACGCCCCCGCGAAGTTAGGCTCTGGAATTGCCGTCCACAGAAGACGCTCTATTCTTTGGGGATGCCTGCTCTCTTCTTTGGCCTCCTGCTCGGTATCGGAATAGCGGCCCTGCTGACCCTGCTCTTCGGCGTGTACTCGATCGGCCCGACCCAGCGCGGGGTGATCACAACATTCGGCCGCGCACAGCGCCTCGACGGCAGCACGGGCGATGACCCCGAACTTGGAGGACTGCTGAGCGCTGAGGAAAAATCCCGGTATAATTATCCTGTGGTGCGGGTCATCCAGCCGGGCGGCCCCTACTTCAAGTGGCCTTGGCAGCGGCTTTACAAGGTGGACATGACCATCCAGACGGCGGACATCACCTGGGATCCGCAACTCAAGCAGGACTTCATCGAGGCAGTCACCAAGGACAACCTGACCGTTCAGATTTCGGGGCAGATCCGCTGGAAACCCTGCGAGCGCAACCTGTACGCGTACCTGTTTGGGGCGGCCCAGCCCGCGGCCCATGTGGTGGGATACTTTATCTCCACGCTACGGGACCGGATCGCGACGTTTGATGCCGAAAGCGCGGAGGGCGCCGTCGAGGGGGTTTCGATCAATGACTTGCGCAGGAACCTTTCGCTCATCAACCGGCACATGGAGGAGGCCTGTCGCAAGACCGCGGCCCGTTACGGCATCGAGTTTGACGCCGCCCTGATCACCAACATTGATCCGCCGAGCGACGTGGACGAGGCGCTCGCCTCCATCAACACCACCCAGAACCAGGTCGCCGCGGCCATCAGCCAGGCGCGCGCGGATGCGGAGACCAAGCTCAAGATGGCGGAGCAGGCCGTCCAGATCTCGCAGAACAAGGCCGCAGCGGAAGCTGCGCCGCTGCTGGAGCTGGCCAAGACCCTCAGTGCCATGCGCCAGATGGGGGGCGATGCGGCCCTCGAGGGCTACCTGCGCAATGCCAGCCTGCCCCTGAGGGAACGGGCCGCGGAAACCATACTCAAGCTCTGAGCCTTTCCCCTTTAAATCCCGGCACACAAACCCGACTCCCCTTTTCCGCATGAACTTTCCCGTTTCCATCTTCCTTGGCCTGGCGCTGACCTTCATCTGCATCCCCATATTCACCGCATTGGGCAGCGCCCTTGAGTTATGGCGCGTCCTCCCCGAGCGGACGGTCCTGGTTTACACCTTCTTCGGCAAGGTCGTCGGCAAGGTGGAGGAGCCCGGCCTGTTTTTTCCACTCTTTCATTTCGGACCGAAGGCCCTGCTTTTCCCACTTTTCGGCAAGGCCTACACCGTCAGCACGCAACTCTTCCAGTCCTACCTGCGCAACCAACTGGTCAACTCCGAGGAGGGTGCCCCGATGGGCGTGGGCGTCTGGTTTGAGATGTACGTCAACGACCCGGAGGCCTTTCTGTTCCGCAACTCCTCGCCGATGGGATCCCTAAACGCAAATGTGGCCACGGCCGTGGTCAAACAGCTCTCCAACCTCAAGCTCGACGTGCTCCTGGAGGACCGCGACGCGCTCTCGCGTAAGGTGCGCGAAGAGGTCTCCCCCACCTCCTCGCAATGGGGCTTTGCATTGGGCTCCACCTACATCCGGAAGGTGGCTTTCAGGGACCAGGGAATGATCGCCGAAATCCAGCGCAAGGTTGTCAACCGGCTACGGCAGGTGACGGCTGCGATGAAGCAGGCGGGCGACAACACCGTGGCGATCATCCATTCCGAGGCGGATAAGCAGGCTTCCCAGAGGCTCGGCCAGGCCCAGGCTGTGCGGCCCGAGGTCGTAGGCCGCGCGCTGGCGAGTATCCAAAGCGAGCCGGAGGTCTCACTCGCCCTCTTCCGGTTACTCGACATCACCGCCACCCTCAAGAGTCCGGGGAAAATCATCCTCACGGACTCGCCCGCCACCGGGCTGATCCTGAGCTAGGGCGTTTCTGTGGTGGGTGGCCTTTCTCAATGCGGATGGAACGGGGAGTGATCCACAGATGGCACAGAGGATGGCACAGAGGATGGCACAGATGTTTTTCAAGGTTTCTTCTCCTCTGCAAAATCTGTCAAATGTCAGTGTAAATTATTGATTAATAGGCTTCTGTGATTTATC
>CAMCIN010000064.1 GCA_945874745.1 Akkermansia muciniphila
GCATTCCCGGGAAATCCGCCAGTGCCTGCTCGATTCTGGAAAGTGGTACGACGCAAGAAGCGCGGCAAACCCCGCTAAGATGGAGCCGCTGCTTTCCTCGCTTGCGGCGTGGTTTTCCGCCGGCGGCCCCGCGGAGGAGGCGCTCGCATTTCAGGCCATGGGGGGCCTTGAGCCACTCCAGATTCTCGCCCCGGCCAGGTTGGAAAAGTGCACCCTTAAAAGTGGGGTGACTCCGCGCCATTCCTTTTTTAACGCCGTCGAAGCCTTGCAGGAAACGGTCGCAAAACTTCACGCCGCGTTCTACCAGGATTTCCTGGAGCGCGCGCCGGTTGAGTTTTTGAAGCTCAAGAGCGAAAGGAACCTGCTGGGGTTCGACGACCTGCTGAGGGAGCTGCAAACCGCCCTCGGAGAGCGTGGGGCGGTGGCCCTGCGGGAGCGCTTGCGCGAGCGCTATCGGGCCGCACTGCTGGACGAATTTCAGGATACGGATCCGGTACAGGAGTCTATTTTTGAAATCCTTTTTGGAGGCGAGCCAGCCCCCGACCCCAAGCGCTGGTTGTTTCTCATTGGGGACCCGAAGCAGGCCATCTATTCGTTTCGCGGCGCGGACATCCACACCTACATTGCCGCAGGCGCCCGCGCCCACCACCGCTACAGCCTCGACACCAACCACCGCTCGGCGGAAAACCTTGTCCAAGCGGTCAACCAGTTGTTCCAGCGGCACAGCCACCCGTTCATCCTTTCGGACATTGGCTTTGCGCCGGTGGGGGCCAGAGGTTTGAGCCCCCTCCGGGCAGACGGCGTGGACGCGCCGCCTTTTCAAATTTGGCTCGCCACTCCGCAAAAGCCCCTTTCCGCAGGGGCGGCAAAAAAGCAGCTTTTCCAGTCCGTGGCGGCTTCTGTGGTCGAGACGCTCGCCTCCGCACGGATCGACGGGAAGCCGCTCGAGCCATCGCAAATTGCGGTGCTGCTTTCCGCCAACAGCCAGGGGCCGGAGATTCAGGAGGCGCTCCGGCTGCGGGGCGTGCCAAGCGTGCTTTTTTCAGACCAGAGCGTCTTTGCCACACCGGACGCGCGCGACTTGCTGGCGCTGTTGCGTGCTGTCGAGTCCCCTGGGCAGGCGCGGGTGGTGCGGCGTGCATTGGTGACTCCTTTTTTGGGGCGGACCGCCGCCGACATTTTCGCACTTCAGGACGACCCGGCTGAATGGGAGCGCCAATGGAATGGGTTTCGTAGTTTGCTCGCGCTTTGGACGCGGCGCGGTTTTGTGCTTATGTTCCATGCGCTTCTGCAAAACTGGGGGATCCGCAACCGCCTGCTTGCCCGCCCAGACGGAGAGCGGCGCCTGACCAACCTGCTGCACTTGGGAGAACTGCTGGCAACGGCCTCGCGCCACTGTCCTGTCCTGCCGGGGCCGCTCCTGCGCTGGCTGGAGCAGCAGGTCGCAGGGGACACCGATGCCGAGGTGGAGGACTCCTCCAAAATGCGGCTCGAGAGCGACGAACACGCGGTGCAGGTGTTGACCATGCACGCAAGCAAGGGCCTGGAGTGGGAGGTGGTCTATTGTCCCTTCACGTGGGCGAGTGGCACCTCCAGACAGTACAAGCGCTCGAAGGCCGTGCTCCCACCCGAAGCGCGCGGGCAGCGTCCCGCCCTGCGTGTGGACGCCCTCGGGAAAAGTCAGGCCGCGGCGGCGGTGCTGTCCGAAATTGCGCCTCGGATTCATCGCGAGGCTGCGGCGGAGCAAACCCGGCTTCTTTATGTGGCGGCAACCCGGGCCAAGAGGCTTTGCCATCTTGCCTGGGGGGCGATCAAGGACGCCGAAAGTTCAGGCACGGCCTGGTTGTTTCACGGCCTGGCTGTGAGCCCGGAAAACTGGGCGCAGGCCGAACGGCAGCTCAAGCAGCTGCAGACTCCAGAGCTGGTTGAGTCCGCCATTTGCGAGGCTCGGGAAGCGGGCTCTGCGCAGATTCACGTGCGTGACTGGCCGGAGCGCTCTGGTGCTTGTTGGAGTCCGCCTTCCGCCGAGGTGCGGACTTTGAGCGCGCGCCCCTATACCCGGGCACTGGCCATGGGCTGGGGAGTACACAGTTTCAGTAGCCTGAGCGCCGGGGCGGAACATGCGGAGCGGGACAACGACAATGTGTCGGGGCCTGCCTGGCTCGAAGCGACTGATGGCGAATCCATCCACGCCTTTCCTGCCGGGGCCAATGCGGGCAGCTGTCTGCATTCGATTTTTGAGAACATCGAGTTTACGGCGCTCACCGAGATTGAGTCCGAGGTGGGGCGCCGGCTGGTCATCGCGGGGTTTGCTGCGGAGCGTTGGACCGGGGTTGTCAGCGCCATGTTGCGGGCGGTTTTGCGGGCGCCTTTGGGGGAGGGGTTTGCGTTGGGGCAAATCCCGGTGGCACAGCGGAAGGTGGAGGTGGAGTTTCTGCTGCCGATGAGCGCAGTTTCCTCCCGCGAGCTCCGGGCTTCGCTGGGCGAGGAGGCTGCTGGGCGGCTGCATTTTGAGGCGAGGCAGGGGTGGCTCAAGGGCTTCATGGATCTCGTGGTTGAACATGCCGGGCGCTTTTACATCGTGGACTGGAAGTCCAACCGGCTGGGCGCGCAGGCGGGCGCCTATGACACGGCCGGGATGCACGCCGCGATGGTGCAACACAGCTACCTTTTGCAGGCCAGTCTCTACGCGCTCGCACTGCACCGGTACCTTTCCTCCCGGATACCGGACTACTCGTATGTGGCCCATTTCGGTGGCGCCTTCTACGTGTTTGTGCGGGGCGTTAGTCCGGAATCGCCGGGAACCGGGATTTACCACGTGCACCCCACCGAGGCCGAAATCCTCGCTTTGGAGCGCCATTTTCAATCCGCCCCACATGCTTGCTAACACCCGCCCGGCCGGCGAAAGGGCCGCACCCCCAGACCACAACACCTCCGCCTACCAGGCCCTCGCCGATCTGCTTGGCAGGCTTGCTGGTTCGCCCTCCCCGCTGTTGCGCGAACTGGTGCTCCGTCTGGGGGCCGCTCAGGCGGAGGGGCATGTGTGTCTTCCTCAAAACCCCACGGCTGCGCAGTGCGCAGAACTGCGTGAGTTAAGGGTGGTGGGTGCCCCGGGGTCGGGGCGGCCGCTGGTCCTGGACGGGGCGAACCGTCTTTTCTTTGAAAGGGACCACCGGCGGGAACAGGGGCTCGCCCTCGGGTTGCTGGCCCGGCTTGCGCCTCATGGAAAGGCGGCTCCCATTCCGCAGGAACTGCGGGCTGCGGCGATCGCCCGTTTTTTTGGAGACGATCCCTCGGGGCTCTTCCACAAGCTCGCCAACGGCGCGCTGCAAAGCCGTTTGTGCGTGGTCACTGGGGGGCCCGGCACCGGCAAGACGACGACAGTCGCCAAGCTTCTCGGGCTGTTATTGTCGCTCCATCCAGAGCAGGAGCAACCCCTGCGCATCAGGTTGGCGGCGCCCACGGGCAAGGCAGCGGCGCGCATGCAGGAATCCCTGCGGAATGCGGCCGGTCGGGTGGCCGATCTGCGCGCGTTGCCGCAGCAGGTGCCCGAGGAGCCCTCCACCATTCACCGCTTGCTGGGGATTTCGGGGGAGGGCCGGCCCCCTCGCTACCACGCCGGTAATCCGCTGGCTGCGGATATTCTGGTCGTGGACGAGGTGTCGATGATTTCCCTCCCGCTTTTTGCCCAGCTGCTCGACGCCTTACTGCCGCATACGCGCCTGTTGTTGCTGGGGGACAAGGACCAGCTTCCCTCGGTTGAGGGCGGGGCGGTGCTTGCGGACATTCAGGCGGCAGCCCGTGAGAACAGTGCGCTGGGGGAGCGCTGCATTCATCTCACCGTGAGCCATCGGTTTCCCTCCGACAGCCCCATCGGGCGGATCAGTGCGGCGGTCAACAACGAGGCGGGTGATGCGTCCGCTGTGCTCGAGCAACTCGCCGCACTCGGGGAGGATGCCCCCCGGGGGGCGGGCACCCATTTGGTGGCGCGCTTGTTGCCGCAGGACGGGGAGGCCTCCGGCGTGCAGCTCCAGGAAAACGCAGCCCGAGGCTGGTTACCCTTCTGGAAGCTGCGGCAGTCGGGAACTCCCGAGGAGGCTCTGGGTGCTCTGGAACGTTTCCGTGTGTTGTGCGCGCTGAGGGAGGGCCCGTTTGGAGTGGGAACGCTGAACGCTCTTGTGGAAAGGCGCCTGTTGCCGAGCGCACAACGCGTCGAGACGCATTACCACGGGCGCCCCCTGTTGGTGACTCGCAACGACTATGAGCAGCGGCTTTTCAATGGGGACACGGGCGTTGTCTGGATGCAGGACGGCGTACTCCAGGCCTTTTTTCCAGCGCCCGGCGGCGGGGTGCGAGGGCTTCCCCTGGGGCAGTTACCCCCGCACGAGACCGCCTTTGTCATGACGGTACATAAAAGCCAGGGCTCGGAGTTTGACGAGGTTTTGCTGGTGCTCCCGCAGGAGCCTGTCCCCGTGTTGACGCGGGAACTCCTCTACACGGGTTTGACGCGGGCGCGGCGGGGAGTGGAGTTCTGGTACAGCAAAGCCTCGTTGCGGGCGGCGGTGGAAAACCCCACGCGCCGGCAGGGCAGCCTGCGTTCGACTCTCGCGGGACGGGACGCTTGAGGAGGTGGCTGCCCCTCGCTGGCAGGACGTGAGTGCGCGGTGGATGGCGTTGCCCAAACAAAAGGGAAGCCGCAGCACCCGTTTTTATCACTCGCGGAGGGGCCGTATGTTTGGCACTGGTTTGGGGATGTTCCCCCGATTCTTTATCTTTCCACTGCTCGGATTCCTTCCAATCGCGCTCTTCCTGACGGATCCGCCGCGGGCGGGGGCACAGTTGCTGGCCAAGGAGATCGTCCAGTCAGAGCTGGATAGGACTGAGCGTAACATGAAAGCGGTGCGGGTGGAGATTGGGAACCGGTACGAAAAGAAGCTTCTGGAGCTCCGGGCAGGGTTTCAAAAGGCAGGCGACCTGGAGGGCGCCCTGGCCGTGCGCTCGGAGGAACAGCGGATCCTCGGCGAGCCCGAGCGGCCGCTGGAGACCCGCCATCTGGTCGAGGAACCCCGCAGTCTCAGAGAGGTCCAGACGGAGCTGCTCGGAAAACAGTCTGAGATGATCTCCCAGCTGGTGTTGGAAGTGGTGCCCAAACTCGTGGACATGAAGAAAACGCTGACGGTCGCCGGAAAACTGGACGAGGCGGTGGAGGTGCGCAGCGCCATCCAGCGGTTGCAGGACGCCACCTCACCCGCACAACGCCTCTCTCCCGGAGCGCAGGTCAGCGCCGAAGAGGTTTACCAAGCCTACCAGTCCTCCAAGGAAAGGGCGGACAAGATTTACCGGGGAGTGAAGGTCCTGCTGCGTGGGCGGGTGGCGGGGGTGCGACCCGATCCGCGTGAACCCGGGGCGCTGACCTTGGTGCTTTTTGGAGGGGTTGAAGGGGCGCTTGTGGACTGCGCGTTTCCGGCCGGGGAGTACAAGGTGCGGGAAGAGCGGCAGGGGCAGGCGGTTGTCTACGTGGTCGCTCATGGAAATAATGACTCGGGGGCATTGCGCTTGCCGCGGGGTGGGGTTGCCGAGTTGTCGGGCCGGTGCGACGGTTCCGATGGTGGGCTGCGATTCTCAGGATGTGGGGTGCCCCGGCGCTAGTGCGGGGATTCCGGCTACGGATGGGCTATGGTTGGCTGGGGGGAGTGGCGCAGGCGGGTGAGGGGTCTCCCACATGAAACCATGTTCTCCGTTCGCAAGAGTTGCCGCAGAAGCTTTCTTTGGAATAGAGTTATGAAGATGAAACGCAATTCAGGAATCGTTCTGGCAGGAACAGCCCTTGGTACAGCCCTCGCAATCAGTCTCGGGGGGTGTGCCCAGCAGGACGATTCGTATATCCCGGCCAGGCGTGCGGGGTTCCGTTCGCAATCCACTCCCTTAATGCAGGACGACTTTGGTACGGTGGATCCTCTGGCGGTCCCGTCTGGGGCGACGAACCAAGATCCTTCCACCGGCCCGGGCTTTGTCGGGAGCGCTCCGCCGGTCTCCTCGCTGCCAGATCCGGCGCCGCAACCGGCTCCCTTTACCCCTCCGGCCCCTCCTCAGACGCCTCCACCTCCGGCCCCAGCTCCCACCCCGGCTCCTGTACCTAGCAAGCCCTCCGCCCCGGAATACGCAAAGCGCGTCCCGGGAAAGCCAAACTGGATCAAAAGTCCCTATGACGGCACGATCCTGGATGCCACAGACCAGAGCGGGGTCCGCTTCCCTCCAGGCACGGAGGTGAAGGATCCAAAGGGACGCGTGATGTTGGTGCCCTGATTTCGGGGGCTTCCGGTTGCTTTCCGATAGCTGTTGCTCCGCTCCCACCCCTTCTCGAAATTCCCCGGTCTTGCGGCAGTGCCGCCGGACCGGGGTTCTCTTTTCATGAAAAGCGTTGCCATTCTTGGTCCCGGTCTGCTGGGAGGCTCCATCGCACTGGCACTCAGGGAAGATCCCGAAATACACGTGCGTCTGTGGGCTCGTCGTGCAGAGGCCCGGGAGGAGGCGCGTGCTCTGGCGGTCGCAGACTTGGTGACAGGCGGCGTGGAGGAGGCTGTGGACGGTGCCGACACCGTTGTTTTGTGCGTGCCCGTGGGCGCGATGGAGGGAGTGCTCCGGCAGGCGCTGCCTAGATTGTCCCCCTCCGCCCTTGTCACAGATGTGGGCAGCGTCAAGAAGTCCGTGTGCGACGCATTGGCGCCCCTGGTCGCCGACCGCGCTCTCTTTGTGGGCAGCCATCCGATGGCGGGTTCGGAAAAGGCGGGGCTTTCAGCCGCCCGCGCGGACCTGTTCGTAAACGCGGTTTGCATTCTGACTCCAGAACCGGGTCACACCAAGCCGGCTGCGATCGAAAGAGCCGAAGCTTTTTGGACGCGCCTGGGCTGCCGGGTGCGCTCCCTTTCCCCGCAAACACATGACGAGGTGTGCGCACTCATCAGCCATCTGCCCCATTTGACTGCCGCCGCCTTGGTGCACAATGTGGCAGCGGCGCGTCCCGAGGCTTTCGGCTTCTGCGGGCCGGGGTTTCGCGACTCTACGCGGATCGCCGCCGGGCTGCCCGCCATGTGGACCGAAATCCTGAGTTCCAACCGCAGTGCGGTTGCTGGTAGCCTCAGGACCCTGATTGCGATTTTGGAGCCGCTTGCGGCGCAACTGGAGGGGGGCGGCCCGGAGGCAGAGGCCGCGATCCATTCATTTTTAGCCTCAGCCAAGGAGCGCCGGGATGGACTCTCCCCCGGGACAACTTTTTAATTACATGGATTGGAATATTCAACGGGCGGAAGCCCTTCACTGCGAATTGGAAGTGCCCGGTGACAAAAGCATCTCCCATCGCTCCGTCATTCTGGCTTCTCTTTCTTCCGGCTCCTGCGTCGTCCGGGGTTTTCTCCCTGGCGAGGACTGCCTTTCGACGATGGAGGCGTTTCGGGCCTTGGGGGTCGTAATCGAGCGCCCCAATCCGACGACCCTGATCATTCACGGCACGGGCGGCCGCTTTCACGCACCGGAGCGGGACATCGACTGCGGCAACTCGGGCACTACGATGCGCCTGCTCTCGGGGATTCTCTCCGCCCAGCCCTTCCCCAGCCGGCTCTTCGGGGACGCCTCGCTGTCAAATCGGCCCATGCGGCGCGTCATCGACCCGCTCAGTCAGATGGGGGCGCGCATCACTGCCGAGGGGGCCCAGGGCCGGCCGCCCCTGCGTATTGAAGGCGGGCCCCTGCACGCCATCGACTATGTTTCTCCGGTGGCCAGCGCCCAGGTCAAAAGCGCCGTCCTGCTGGCAGGTCTTTTTGCCGAGGGAACCACTTCCGTCACCGAATCCCACCTGAGCCGGGATCACACCGAGCGCATGCTCGAGTACTTCGGCGTCGCCTTGAAGCGCGACGGACTGCGGGCCAGTGTCAATGGCGGGGTCCGCCCTGAGCCGCGGGATTTCCGCGTGCCTGGAGATGTTTCAAGCGCGGCGTTTTGGTTGGTGGCGGCCGCCGCGAGTCCGGGGGCGCATTTGCGGGTGAACAAGGTGGGGCTCAATCCGAGTCGCACCGGGATTTTGGGCGTGCTGGCGCGAATGGGGGCGCGGGTGCGCGAGTTTGAGGAGAGCAATTTTGGAGAGCCCGTCGGGTCCATCGACGTGGTGGGCACCCAGCTGAAGGCGACCCGGATTGAAGGGAAGGAAATTCCGAATGTAATCGACGAGATTCCGATTCTGGCGGTCGCGGCGGCCCTGGCGGAGGGTACGACGGTCATCTCGGACGCCGCCGAGCTGCGCGTGAAGGAAACGGATCGACTCGCCGCGGTGGCCTCGCACTTGAAGGCGATGGGAGTGGCCGTGGTGGAGAAGCCCGACGGGTTGGAAATCACCGGCGGGTTGCTGCGCGGTGCGACTCTGGAAAGCTTCGGGGATCACCGGATTGCCATGGCATTTGCCATTGCGGGGCTTTTTGCCGAGGGCCAGACCATCATCACGGGAACCGATTGCGTGAACACCTCCTATCCAGGGTTCTACGATTTGCTGCGCCGCGTGATGGCCCAGAAGGCCGGGAGCGACCCTTTTCAGTGGCGCCTTGAGGCTGCGGCCGAGGCCACGGAGGCGCAGCCATGAGCATTGACAAATTCCGCGTCATTGCGGTCGACGGACCCGCGGCTTCGGGCAAGAGCAGCGTCTCCCGTGCGCTCGCGCAGAAGCTGGGCTACGTGTACGTCAACACGGGAGCCATGTACCGCGCCGTCACCTGGCTTGCTCTTGAGAAAGGGGTGGATCTTTCCGACGCGGCCGCCGTGGAGCGCCTGCTGGAAGACAGCCGCCTGGAGGCTGGGATCGAAGAGGGCCAGTCCTGTTTTCGCGTGGACGGGGTGGATCCCGCGGAGGCGTTGGTGAGTCCCGAGGTCAACTCGGGAGTCTCCAAAATCGCTACCCTCTCCTGCGTACGCACCCGCTTGGTGGAAATGCAGCGGCAGTACGGTTTGCGGTGCGATTCGGTGATGGAGGGGCGCGACATCGGCTCGGTCGTGTTTCCCGAGACGCCTGCGAAGTTCTACGTCGACGCGTCCGTCGAGGTGCGCGCCGCCCGGCGTTTGGGGCAGGGGCTCAACGATCCGGTGGCCCTGCGCGACGCGATGGATTCCGCGCGCAAAAGCTCCCCTTTGACGGTGCCGGCCGGCGCTTGGGTCATTGACAGTTCCGATATGAATGTCGCCGAGGTGGTGACCGAGATGCTGCGTTTGTTGCAGCCTCTGGGCATCCTTCCGCTGTCAGAGTAGCCGAATTTACGCACCCTTTTGAAATGGGCCTCGTTTACCAGACTGCCTACTACCTGACCCGGGCGTTGGCACATTGCTGTTTCGACTACCGGGTGATCAACAGGGAGGCAATCCCTCCGAGCGGGGGGCTGATTCTGGCGATGAACCACCAGAGCTTTCTGGATCCGCCCCTTGCGGGGATTGCTTGCGACCGGGAGGTTTATTTCCTGGCACGTAAATCCCTCCTGGAAATTCCGGTGCTCGGGGGACTTCTGCTAGACCTCAATGTCATTCCCTACGACCAGGAGGGGGGCGACATGAGCGCGCTCAAGTCGGTCATCCGCGTGGTCAAAGGAGGGGATGCGGTGGTCGTTTTTCCGGAAGGAACGCGCAGCCGGGACGGCCGGCTTTTGCCCGCCCAGTCCGGACTGGGGCTGGTTGTGGCTAAAACCCTGGCGCCGGTGGTTCCGATGCGCATTTTTGGCGCGCACGAGGCCTTCCCGCGTGACAACTCCAAGATCCGTATGGAGCCCGTGACGCTTGTCGTCGGCGAGGTCCTGCATTTTACCCCGGCTGATTTCAAGGGCGACACGAAGGCAGCCTACAAGCGGGTCAGTGAGACCGTGATGGAGCGCATCGCAGCGCTTCGGTGTCCGCCCCGTCGCCCTGCTCTGGATTAGAGCGCCCCTCTGCTGGTCGTCGCGACCGTGAAAACCACCTGCAGGCCGGCGTCCGTCAAAATCCCGAAGCGCTTGCGATCCTCACGCCCCGAAAGGACGAGGTCTACTTTTTGGAACCCCAACTTCCCGAAAGCCAGCAACAGGTGGAATTCCCGATCAGCCAGCCCGAGGGGGCGCGGTGGAAACTAAACGGTGAATCCCTGCCGCCCGGAGAGGGGGGCCGCATCCTTTGGCCGCTACGGGAGGGCCAATGGACGCTGGAGGTTTCCAACGGAGTAACGACCGCCACGCGCACGTTCCATGTAAAGCAGCCCTGAGGCCTGGGGAAATCAGCGGGGCGCCCAACCCTGTCGGGCCACGCCGTCGCCGTCGCAGTTTGCGAACCCCAAAATTATTGCGCTGGCTGCTTCAATACGTCCCTGAAAGAGCGACCGTCCACGGCGATGTCTGTCAGCACCGCTGTTCCGTTGAGTACCCGCAACTCGGCCACGATGGTCCTGCCGCCGCGGGTTTTTTCGCGCAGCCAATCGTCGGCCTGCGGTGCTGATTTTTCGTTCACAAAAAAACGATCCACCGGCCAATCAACGCTGAGCCTCGAAGCGCTGTCGGCTGGGGCGGAACTCCTGCCCCGGGGGAGCCGCAGGGTCATCAGGAGGTAGTCGCCCGATACGGGCTTCTGCGTGGTCACTTTGCCGAGATGATGCAGCTCGTCGGGACCTTTCTGGAGTTGGACCCATACTTTTTGCCCGGACGTGAGGTGAGCGAGTTCGGGGTCGAGAACCACTTCCGATTCAAGCGGACGCACCTGCAGATAACGCCCTCTGAGGGGGTCAAATGGATCTGGCGCGCTTACCGCGACTCGAACCACCGCGCCCCGCTGGATGGCATCTTCGCGGACGTAAATCGAGGCCAGCGGCGCGGCCCACTGCGCGACACACGCGGCTCCAAACGCAAGGAGTCGGAAGTCAGGCTTCATGCAGCGGGTGCTCCTAGGTGTTGTTTGCGGCGGGACATGAAATGATTGAACGCGAGAAAGGCGATCCCGGCCCCCATGAAAACAAGGCCCTTGGCGACCAATGAGAAATGGCTGTCAAATATCCGAATGACAATCAGCCCCGTCAAAATGGCCGCCCCCCCACGCGGCGAGGAAGGTTTCCCATAGAAATCCAAAACGATGAGCGTGAGCCCCACCGCCGTCAGATGCAACGTGGACAGGGTTGAGAGACTGACCGGCAGCAGCGTGGCCAAAAGCGGCAGCAGGGGAATCATCGCCAGCGAAAGCAAAGCGAACCGCCGCTGCCGGACAGCCACCGCGCCAAGCACGGCGAAAACCACCAGCAACAGCCGGCCCCAGTGCGTGTGCATGCCGCTCACAGCCGCCGCCGTGAATGCTTCGCCGCCTTCCAGCAACGTTGCAAAAAATCCGTAGTGCAGGAGGACAAGGCAGGGGAATACCACCTGCGGTTTGGTGTTCAAGGAATCCGTTAAAGCCGTCTTGGAGAGCGGGAATAAACTCAAGCCCGAGGCGCCCAAGAGCAGCAGCCAAAAAGCGGCTCCTTCCACCTGGGGCGCCGGTAGACCGCTGTTTAAGCACGTGCGTATGGAACACGCGGCAATACCGGCGGCCACGCTGAGTGTGAGGACCCGCCTAAAAAGCAGGTCTGGCAGTTGCTGCAGCCTGAACCCCGGACAGTACGGCCAAAGCGCAAGAAGCAGCAGCGGATAAATCCACGGCGTTTCGTGCCAGGGGGCGTTTACTCGACTCTGGCTCAGGGCCCATACGCCGATTCCCAAAGCGTAAAAAATTGCGACGAACCTGGCTCGCAGCGCCCAAGCCAGCGGGACGGTTAAAAGGCACCAAACCAGCAGGAACTGGGTCCACTCTCCGCCCATCTGGTAGATCTGTGAAACAAGGGCGATGCATGCGCCGGTGGTCAAGGTTTGAAGCAGTCCCGCACTCTCGCGTTTCCACACCTCTACTGTGCCCCGTCGGAGCAGGGACGCCGTCCAGACCTGGGAGAGGAGGAGCGGCACAAAGGCACAAGCCAGACGCTGAAAACGCGAAAAGGCATCCCAGTTGTGGCTTATGAGCACGATCAAACCAGAGCCGAGCAACAGCGCGCCAACTATCCCCAGCATCAAGGCGCCGGTTCCGGCGGAAGCCGCACCCTGCGCCTTGAAACGTTCCCTCAACACCTTCGCTGAATCTGCCGTGACCAGCCCTTCGGCCTCCCAGCCCTCCAGTTGCCGCAGTAACCAACTTTGTTCGGGGGCTTTCATTCAATGTAAACGGTTAGTCGAGCGCACCTGTTGCCAAAAGGTCTTTCCCTCGGAGGGCCGATTTCTGGAGATCCTCCAGTAATTTGAGAGCAAGGCAGCGGTCGCATTGCAGCGTTTGCGTTTGCGGCTGGTTTTCTCAGGGAATCGCACCCGGATGATGCCCTCGCCGGGGTTCTGCTGGAAGTTTCGGTGGGCGGGGCCAAAATCGTCGAATGTTCTCCCCCTGTAAATCCACTCCCTCTGCGGGCACGCGCCTTCAGAAAACATCGCGCACCATCTCAGGAGCTGAGGCCCGAAAGGCATGGCTCCCCGGCACATTCCTTCCATTCCGTTTGGCTGTAGCGGTGGGCGTCCTGTTGACCGGAGAAACGCGGGGGCAAACGTTGGACAAAGCCGCGGAAGAGGCTGCGAAAAAACTGTTCGAGCCGCAGGCAATTGGCAGCGCGCTGCGGTTGCAGGGCGAATACGTGGGCAAAGACGGAGAGAGGCGGGTCGGTGTCTAGGTGGTGGCGAGGAAAGACAGATGTTTTCATGCGCTGCTTCTGGAAGGTGGCTTGCCGGGAGACGGTTGGGACGGGCAGCGGTATGGTCTGTTGGAAAGCGCTCAGGGGGCGGAGGGTCGCGTCGAGTTTGCTTCCCCAAGTGATGCCGGGGTCAGCGCGGTGCTTGACGAAGGGGGGCTACTGCTTAAACGCGGCGGTCATGAGGCTCTCTTAAAACGGGTGGAGCGCAGGAGCAAGATGCTCGGACTGCAGCCTCCAACAGGTGCGGTCGTGCTTTTTGGGGGTGCGAAGCCCAATGTGGACATGTTCGAGCAGCGCACGGACATCGAGGGCCTGACCTCACCCGTGATGTACGGCGAGCACTTGATGGCGGGGGCGGTAACGAAGCGCAAGTTCCGAGACTACACCATGCACGTCGAATTCATGACGGGTTGGGAACCTCAAAATATCCCATGGCGTAGGGCCGATGCAGGCATCTACATGCTTTCCCGCTACGAGGTGGCGATCGGCGACAGCTTTGGATTCGACTTCGATCTGTCCGGCGCGACGAGCCCGGACCGCCCCAAGTTCGGGAACGACCTAACCCAGACGCAGCAGTTTCCGGTTGCCAAGGGCAACGGCGCACCGCGCGTTTGCGGAAGCGTTTTCACCTATTCCAGCAAGGTACCCAATGCATGTTTTCCGCCGCTGGTGTGGCAGACGCTCGACATCGACTTTCAGGCACCGCGGTTCGACGGCGAGGGCAAGAAGACCTCGAAAGCAGTGATCTCTGTAAAGTTGAACGGGCAGCCAACCGTCGAAAAATTGGAGATCAACGGCCCAACGCCGCATGGGTTCAAGGGACCGGAGGCTCCGGACGGCCCCATTTGGTTCGAGGCCTTCGGCCGCCGGGTGCTGTACCGCAACATTTGGGTCCTCGAACGGGCGGGGGACTGAGGCGTGCAAGAGCGCAGCAAGCAGTGTAAATACGAGTCAGGGGCGAACCCTGTGGGGGGCCGCTGGGGAAACAGCTTCAAAGCTACCGCAGTTAATTAGCCCCTCCATACAGGGACGATTGCCGGTCAGACCTCGGATTAGTCAATTTGCTGCGTTGGCCTGTAATGGCCCATTTCTTAGTGGTTTCAGGAAGATACAACGTTTGCTTGTCTTTGGTGCTATTCCCCCGGTGCAGTGCCGTACATTTCGTCAATCGCCCGGCGCTCGGCCTTGGTGGGACGCCCGCTGCCGTATGCCCGGAAGCCCGGTTGGAGGGAGCCGCGGAGCTCCGATTTTTCACGCTCTTCGGGAGTGGTGGTGTCCTCCATGTAGAGGGGCACCAATTTGGCTCCGACTCGGGAAGTGGGAAAGTCGATGGCTTTGAGGGTGCGAATCCACGGGACCTCTCCAGAATCCATCCGGATGGTGATGACCTGGCCGACCCGCACCGTGTGCGCCGGTTTGACGGGTTGTTCCTCGACTTTGACCGTGCCTCCTCGAATCGCTCCGGCGGCGAGGGGCCGGGTTTTGAAGGCGCGTACGGCCCAGAGCCAGAGGTCGAGTCTCATACAGGAAAGCAACTGCAGGGTGATAGCGCTGTCACCTGGTTTGCGCCGAGGTGCAGGGTGTGGGAGGGGAGTGGGTTCACGGGAGCGTGATCACTTGCGCGGGGAGTCCCGCGGGGAGCCACTCCCTCTGGGTGGTGGTGATAATTTGCTGCGCATTTTTGGGCAACTGCTCCAAGAGCGCGGCGCGCCGTGCACCATCCAGTTCGCCGAAAATGTCGTCTAATAGCAGGAGCGGCGGTGTCCCGAAATGCGCTTCCAGCAGTCGGGCAGCCGCCAGACGCAGCGCAAGGACCAGCGTGCGCTGCTGGCCTTCGGAGCCAAGCGTAGCGGGCCGTCCGCTCAGGGAGAGAACGAGTTCGTCCCGGTGTGGGCCAACGGTGGTCTGGCGCAGACGCGTGTCCTCGGGCCGCGCCGAGGCCAGGGCTGTGGCGAAGTTTTCGGGCGGGTTCGGGCTGTACTCTAGGTCGAGTTTTTCGCGGGCTCCACTGATCGTATTGTGGGCGAGTTGCGCCAGCGGGCGGAGGGCCGTGGTGAGGGCTGCCCTTGCTTCAATCAGGCGCAGGCCCGCCGCGACGAGGGGTTCGTCAAAGGCCTGGATTTCCTTCCAGCGGGGTACGGGTGCTTTGAGGAGAATGTTCCGGGAGCGAACGGCGCGCTCATAGTCGCGCAGGGCACTCCGGTAGAGCGGGTCGACCTGCATTGCCACAAAGTCCAAAAAACGCCTCCGTGTATCGCCCCCGTCCCGGATGATCTGCACATCCGTGTTGGAGAACCAGACCACCCTGGCAAGCCGCAGATACTCCGTGGCGGTGCGCTGTTCTACCGAGTCGAGCGCCAGTTTTTTGCGCTCGGTACTGTAGTAAAATTGGAGGTGGGCCCCGTTAAAAAAGCCGTCCGCCAGCAGGCCCCGTTGCCCGTGCCGGATGATCTCGCCGAGCCGGGAAGTGCGCGGGGACTGGAGCCGGAGCAACACGCAGGCGGCTTCTAGCAGCGAGGTCTTACCGCGGGCGTTGGGGCCCACAATCAGATTGATGCCGGGTTCCAGACAAACCTCGTGCGCCTCGAAGCACCGGAACTGGGCAACTTTAAGCTTCGTGAGCATGGGCGCCGGGACGCTCGGTTGGGTCAACTGGGGCGCCCAGAGGGGTGCGCCGTTTGAGGCGGTGCGGCGGAAACCGCCTCGGCCCGGGGGCCAGCTGCCTCCGGCGGGTTGGGGGCGACCTGCAGGAGAGGGGAGGGGGCCTCGACTGAGGCCGGCGCTTTCCGGGTCAGCCTGTAACGCAGGTACAGCAGGGCGGCCACCGTCACAACGCCCCCGAAAATGACGTTCTTGGCCTCCTTGAGCCAGTCGTCAAACTGGTCGATGTGGCCCGAAAGTTGGAAGCCGATGGCGGCAAGCAGGAGGGTCCAGGGCAGCAGCCCCGCGAGAGTGAACCCAAGGAACCGCGGGTAGGGCAGATCCCGGAGCCCCCAGTAGATGACAGCGGGGTAGCGCGTGCCGTAAAGTGGGCGGCAAAGCGCCAGTTGCCAGGGCCCCGTCTTGTTTGCGAGCTTTTCGACGGAGGCGGAAAATTTCTGGTAGGACGGTTTCGAGCGCACCCAGGCCGCGCGGTGTTTAGCCAGCCAGAAGACGCAGGAGTCGTGGGTGAGGGCGCCAAGGACGGCAGCCAGGAAGCCTGCGACCGGGTGGATGGCGCCTGTGCTGGCCAGGGCGCCTACCACGAGGAAAACCAGGTCGGTCTCCACGAGCGACCAGAGCAGAATTACGGGTGCACCGTGGATTTTGAGGAAGTCGAGCAGTTGGGTGAAAAAGTCCATGAAGGGGAGGCGACCTAAGACTCTGCCTCAGCCGGCAAACGTTAGCCATGAAAAGAGTGGCGGGGGCACCGGAAAAACCGGGGTTCAGGCCTTGGCGAACAAACCGGTTTTAGACAAGGCAGGATCTAAGAAAAGTGGGGGTTTCCGGTGCTCTTTAGTACAGTCACGCACTGCGTTTTGAGTGCTGGAGCAAACATGGGTGATTTTCCTTGAATGATCGCTGCGTCTCACTCCAGGCAGTCCTCGGAAAGTGTAAGCTCCCTGTTTCTCCCCAGCGCCCTATGATTCTTCCCAGCCTCCGCCCTTCCCTGCCCAGCCCTTTGTCCGTCTTTTCGATCCTTCTAGGGACGGCTTTCTGCTTCGGGCTGCATTCGGCTTCCGGCTTTGTCGCCAACCGCGCGCCGGGGGCGCCCGTGAGCTACTACGGGGACGTGCGCCCTCTTTTGCAGGCCAACTGTCAGGGCTGTCACCAACCGGCCAAGCTCAAGGGCGGTTACACAATGACCGATTTTCAAAAGCTTCTGGCAGGCGGCGAAAAGGACGGTGTGGCGATCGTCCCCGGAGACCCGGCCAAGGGCTCCCTGCTGGAGCAAATCACTCCGCACAACGGCTCGGCTGAGATGCCCAAGAACAAGCCACCCCTGGCTGAGCACGAAATCGCACTGATCCGCCGCTGGATCACAGAGGGCGCCAAGGACGACACGCCGGCGGACGCAAAACGTCATTTTGACGCGGCGCACCCTCCGCAGTATGAGCGTCTGCCAGTGGTCAGCTCCATTGATTACTCGCCGGACGGCTCGCTTCTGGCGGTGGCGGGATTCCACGAGGTGTTGCTCCATCAGGCTGATGGGAAGGAGCTCAAGGCGCGCTTGGTCGGCTTGTCCGAGCGGATTCAATCGGTCCGGTTTTCCCCCGACGGCAAGTGGCTGGCGGTCGCTGCCGGAGATCCCGCCCGGTTGGGCGAAGTGCAGGTTTGGGAGGTGGCCTCGCAGAAACTCAAGGTGTCGGT
>CAMCIN010000065.1 GCA_945874745.1 Akkermansia muciniphila
CGAGTCCGGCGCCTCGACCCGCAGTGCCCGGCCAAAGCGTCCCTCACTCACATAGTGGCTTCTGCCGGTAAGTTTGATGCTGGCGTCGTCCTTGTCGAAGTCCGCCAGCAAAATCGTGTCCGCGTCCGCGACGAGCCTTTGCGTTAGCACCGCATCAGCGTCGTAGGCAAAGTCGAGCGGCGCGGAAATGTGCGCGTCATCAACCACAACAGAACTTCCTTTATTCAGGGGCAAAAGCGTCGCGCCAAAATCAATCACGCGAATATGGCCGGGGATTTTCACCTTCTGTTCAATGAGCTGCCACCCGCCCTTCACAACACTCTTGACCTCGCCCAACACCTGCAGCCCCTCTGGTGCCTGCCCCCAGAGGTTGACGCTGACCTGGCCCTGGCCCCTCGCCCAAATCCCCACGGAGTATGTCGCCCCCGGCACCACCTCCAGCGACGACCAGCGCAAGTCGCCCCCCTCGCCCGTCATCGCCAGCGCTGATTTTCCACCGTGAACCTCCACGCTGCTGCGCGTCAACAACGTCGTCCCAGCCAGACGCCAAGTCCACCGCACCGGAACCAGCGGATCCTTTGCATCCTCAAAAGACCCTCCGGCCTTCAGCAAACCCGGCAAGCTCTCGGTGGCGTAATGCCCCCACGCTTCAAAGGAGCCATTGGTCATCAGGTTCGTCTCCCCGCGGTTGAGCGAGTCCGGCCTCTCGGCAAAACAGAGCGAGGCGGCCGCGAGTAAGAGCGTGAATAGCGCTGTGAATTTCATGTCTCCGCTGGTTCGTTGTTATTCCGTCCACCCCAGCCACATTTTTGCGAGGCGCTGGCCAAGCTCGAGCTTCGCGGATTTCACGTAGTGCGCGCCGTCGTAGCGGCGGGGTTTCCACTCCAGATTGTCGAGGTATCGGACCCTTCCGTCTGCTGCGGGTAACGCTGACTGCTGTGCGCGCACCATGTCCTGGTTCTTGCCGCTGGGAACAATCCCGCTGACGAGGACTTTCATCGCGCTCGCATTCGGCAGATCCTTGCGCAGGTTCGCGGCCAGCGTGAGCAGGCGTTCACCGGCCACGGCGGCTTCAGCGGCGTGGTCGCTCTCGCCCTGCAGGTAAAGGAGGCCGACAAAGTCAAACTCGGTGCCCGGCGGCAGCTGTCTGAGCGCCTCTAGAGCCGTGGCTACGACGTGGCGATACATGTGGTCGTCTCCGTTTCCCTTGAGCCAATAGCCGTTCCCGCCGCCGCCACGGCTGGCTTTCACGATCATAAAATCCTTTTTCCCCGCAGCGGCCAGGGCGCGGCCAAAGCCCATCTCGGGTCCCCAGAACAGCGGATCCGGTCCCTCGCCCTGCTGCGCGCGCAGCGTGACGATTTTGCCGCCGGAATTGCCATACAACATCGCCGGCCCGTCACCAGAGCGGGTGGAGCGGTTCGACCAAAAAAATGGAATCTGCCCATCCACCGGCTCAATGCCCGGCGTGATGTCTTTTTCATCTGGATCTTCCGTGGTGCCGAGGCTGTTTGACTGCCCGGTGAGGAGAAAAAGCTGAAGGCGTTTTTGTTTTGAAAAATCAGGAGCGGCTGAGACCGGCGTCCCGTTGTAGAGAAACGACAGCGGGAACCGCGTCAACTGGGTGAGCGCCAGCTTGGTCTCGTGGCCAGGCGCGTCCCCGGGTCCGGGCTGCCAGCCGGCGCAGTGGGCCAGAAGCACGTCGTTGCCGACAAACTCCATCGCCCAGTAGCAATACCAGCCGTTGGGATCAGCCTCGAGGGTCTTTACGTTCTCCCACGTCTCGCCTTCATCGCGTGAAATCGCGACATTGGAGGGAGTCCGTCTTCCCTTGTAGGGGGACGAGGCGGATGTTGTCACACCCGTGTGATCATTCCAGGCCAACAGGAGGTCGCCGGTCTTCGGGATGCGCTTTATGGCCGCTGCCGAGACCGGCGCGAAGAGGCCCGGATAACGCACAGCCGGCGACCAGGTGTCACCGCCATCCGCTGAGAAAGAGCGGTAGATGTAACCCGTGTGCGTCCGGCAAAACATCATGAGACGGCCGTCCTTGAGCTCCACCACCCCGGGCTCTTGCAGGGCCACTCGATTTCCCGAGGCAGGCTTGCCATTGAGCACGGTCTGACTGCGCCGCCAGGTCTGCCCACCGTCGTCGGACAAAAAACAGAGGGTAAGCGGATAGTCGTTAAACTTGTTCGGCTTCGTCAGATCGTCGTGGCGCGCGAGTGGCAGGACGAGACGCCCGCCTTTGAGTTGCACCGCGCGGTCGTTGTTGAGGATATACAGACCCACCTCTTCGTCGCTGATACACACCCGCGGCTCGCTCCATGTCCGGGCCTCGTCCGTCGACACCCGCAAGATGGGCCGGTCGTCGAGCGGGCCATTGAGGCGCAGGTAGAACAAAGCGATGCGCCCATCCTGCAACCGCAGCAGAGAAGGCGACATGACGTTGCGCATCTTGGCTTCGTCACCCGCGACTACTGCGACATCCTCCTTCGTCCACGTCTTGCCGCCATCGCTCGAATACCGGCCCGCTAAGTGGCAAGGCGACTCATCCGCACCCTGCTTGCCTGTGAAGTGCGAATAGACCATGAAAATGCGGCCATCCTTCAGCCGGAGGAATGCAGCCTCGCTGTTGCGCGGATTGTCTGGCCCCGGTGGCAGCAGTTTTAGCCGCACCACAGGATCGGCTGAGGCAACAGTGGGCGCCATCGGGGCTGCCTGACGCAGGTTAATGGGCTCGCCCACGGCGCCTGGCGATTGTGAAGCGGGAAGGCTCGTCTGATCCCTCGACGCTTCGGGTGAAATTGGCGCCCCCCATAGGAGGGCGTTTGCCGTGAGCAGGACGGCGCTGGTTAAAGAGAAGATCCTCGGCACGAGGGGACAGCGCCGGAAGCAGGATGGGGATTTCATGGGGGGGGTGGACAAACCTGGTGGAGCAGGCGCCCAGTGTTCCTGAAGTCGGTTCGGAAATGGATCGCGAACCGTCGAAGGGGGAGGGCAGATCGAAGCTTGTGCCGATGGCTCCACCAATGCAAGTGCCTCTGACTGTGCGGGTGCATGACTAGTTAATGCCACGCTACAGAGTAAGGAGTATTTGTATATGCCTTGGGCAGGCTCCCGGCTCCTGTAATGCCCGGTGGCTCCGCCTGCGCAGGCAATTGCGGGACGTTTATGCTGCGCCGGATGCACTCATTCACATCTGGCGTGAATCGGACACCCAGCCTCGGTTCCCTCCCTGGCGCAGAGCGCGTCGAGTCACGCGAGCACCCGCGTCCGAGCGGTACGGCGGGCAAAAGGCGGGTGGAGAAAGGCCTCATGCCACTGAACGTTAGCGATATATTTCCCACGAAAATGTTCCCTATGGCGAAGTGTTGCGCGGGAAGCGGTGCTTGTGTGCCCCCGGACAGGTCCTTAGCGCGCTTGCCTGAGGTACGTGTCGGGCATACATATCTAAGTCCCCCCTGATATGGCTCCAGCAGTCAAAACGTTTTCCCGGCTCCTTCTGTCCCTGCTTCTTTTTCCCCCCTCCCCTCCGGTTTTGGGCGCGAGCGAGAAAAAGGGGAAACCCGTGGCGCCGGAGCCTGCCTTGGTGAAATCGGCATTCACGCCTGACGCCGCCGGCTTCGGCCAACAAGTCCAACCGTTTTTGAAGGAACATTGCGTCTCGTGCCACGGTCCCGAGAAGCAAAAGGGCGAACTGCGTCTGGACACTCTTCCCAACCGGTTCGAAGACGCGGCCACGGCTGCGCGTTGGGCCGAGGTGGTCCACGTCCTCAACCGGCACGAGATGCCGCCCGAAGAAAAGCCGCAACCAGCCCCGGTTGCGGCCGCTCGGTTTGCCGAATGGCTTGAAGGGGAGCTCTCCCGTGCGGAACTCTCCAAGCGCTCCTCACTGGTCGTGCTGCGGCGCATGAACCGCGCGGAGTACAACAACACCATCAGGGATCTGGTTGGGGTCGACTTCAAACCCGCCGAAAGGTTTCCGGAAGATCCGCCCGCCGGCGGCTTTGACAACATCGGCCGGGCGCTCTCGATTTCCCCGCTTCAGCTGGAGCTCTACTACGCTGCGGCGCGCCAGATTCTGGACCGGGCCCTGGTCGAAGGGGAACGGCCACCCGCGATCAAATGGCGGTTTGAACCCGAGGAGAACACCCTTGGGACCGACCGGTTCAGGGTACAACGCGACACGCAGAAATCGATCCTCCTCAACAAAGGCGAGAATCCGGTGGAGGGCGGGATGACTGTCATCCACCACGATTCGTGGAACAAGGTGCCCAGTTTTCGCAACTTCAGCGTGCCAGCCGAGGGCGAGTACATCGTGCGGTTTCGGGCAGCAGGCCGGGTGCCGGAAAGGGAGGCGGTCGTCGGTTCGGCGCGGGGCATCCTCGAGGCGCGCAGGGTCGAGGCGGATGCGAAAAACCCCCAGTTCAAGGAGCGCAACGAGAAACACATGCAGGACGACCTGCGCCACTTTGAAACGCACCCGTGTTACGGCTACGGGCCACCCCGGGTGAAACTCACCCAGCATCTCGGCGGCACGCCCCGGGTGCTCGCCGAAATGGACGTGGCGGCACCGGAAGCAGCTCCCCATGAGTACGAGGTGCGGGGCTACTTCACCACCCAAAGCGCCGGTATTAACCTGCACTACGACTACGCCATTCCGAAGATGCTCGAGAACTTCTGGCTGCAGTCACGGGACGAATTCGCACGGCCGGTGCTGTTGCTGGACTGGATCGAACTGGAGGGGCCCGTGCATTCCGCCTGGCCGCCGGAGAGCCACACGCGGCTTCTGTTCGACTCCCCCAACCAGGGGCTCTCCGAAAAAGAGTACGCAGGCGAGGTGCTCTCCCGCTTCATGGCCCGCGCCTACCGACGGCCCGTCCGCCCCGAGGAGGTGGCGTCCAAGGTGGCCCTGTTTGAAAAACTGCGCGCGGAGAAACCCTCCTTTGTCGAAGCGATCAAAGTGCCCCTGGCCGCGGTCCTCACCTCTCCCCAGTTTCTCTATCTTGTGGAACCCGAACCTGGGGACGCCGCTACGCGCAAACTCAACTCCCACGAGTTGGCCTCGAGGCTTTCCTATTTTTTGTGGTCCTCCCTGCCCGACACCGACTTGAGCAATGCGGCCACCACCGGTGAGCTGCTTCGGCCTGACGGACTGCGGGCGCAGTTGCTGCGCATGCTCGCCGACACCCGCAGCGAGGCGCTGGTGAAAAACTTCGCCGGCCAGTGGCTGGGGCTCCGGAAAATGGGCGCGAACCCGCCCTCGGCCACACTCTATCCCGAGTACGACAGGCACCTCGAAGTCTCCATGGTACGGGAGACCGAGGCGTTCTTTGGCGAGATTCTGCGCCACCGGCTTGATGTGCGGACGCTGCTGAAAAGTGACTTTGTCACCATCAACGAAAGACTCGCGAGGTTCTACCGGATCCCCGGGGTGCGGGGCGACGAGATGCGCAGGGTGGAGGCGCCACCGGAGGCGCACCGGGGCGGGTTGGTGACACAGGCCTCCATCCAGTGCCTCACCTCCAACGGCACCCGGACCTCGCCGGTGGTGCGCGGGGTCTGGATTTTGCGCACCCTGCTGGGGAGCGACCCGGGACTTCCCGTGGCGAACGTCGGGGAGATCCAGTCAAAGGTTCCTGGCATCGACAAGGCCACGGTGCGGCAGCGGCTGGCCATCCACCGGGAAACGCCCTCCTGCGCGCGATGCCACGACAAGATTGACCCCCTTGGACTCGCCCTGGAGAACTTCAACGCCGCCGGCGAATGGCGCGAGCGGGAAGGCCACGGCTACAACGGGCGGATCAACAAGGACGACCCGGTGATAGACGCCTCGGCAAAAATGCCGGACGGAACGGCATTTGCCGGGGTGGAGGGGCTGCAAGAGCAGTTGCTCAAAAACGAGGACCGCTTTCTGGAAACACTCGCCTCCCAGCTAGCCACCTACGCGCTTGGCCGCGAACTGGGCTTCTCGGATCGGAAGATGGTCCGGGACTTTGCCGCGCACACCAAGCAGCGGGGCTACACGCTGGAGGCTCTGCTTGAGGCGATTGTCAGTTCGTCGGCCTTCACCACAAAATAAGTCCAAGCTGCCTCCCGGTGCGTCCCACCGACACCCACCTTCCTTCCACCCGTTTTTCAAATGCGCATTTCCCCTCTGTTTCACACTCCCATTTCCAGACGCACCCTGCTGCGCGGCGCCGGCGTGTCGGTCGCGCTGCCCTTTTTGGAGGCGATGCTCCCGCGCCCGCTGCAGGCGGCGCCCTCCACCTACAAGCCCGTGGCCAAAAGCGGCACAAAGCCGACGCCGCGCGCGATCTTCTGCTACGTCTCAAACGGGGTGAACATTCTCGACTGGGTTCCCGGCACCCAGGGAAAAGACTACGCACTCTCCCCCACCCTCGCCACGCTTCAGGAACACCAGTCGCGTTTCAGCGTGCTCTCCGGCTTGGGGCATCCGCGCTGTACCGGGGGCCACAGCGGCGGAGACACGTGGCTAACCGGCGCCGACCTGCGCTCTGTTCCGGGAAAGGAGTACACCAACTCCCTTTCCATCGACCAACTCATCGCCGAGAAAATCGGCGCCCAGACACGCTTTCCCTCGCTGGAACTGAGCGACACCTCCGGCACGGGCGCGGCTCTGCACAGCAGCACCCTGGCCTTCGACCGGAACGGCACGCCGCTCCCCGCTGAAAACCATCCGCAACGTTTGTTTGAGCGGCTGTTCGTGCCGGAAAACGCCGCCTCAAAGGAAGCCACCCTCAAGCGCTATGCCGAAAAACGGAGTATTCTCGACGAGGTGCTCGGCGAGGCAAAGCGCTTGGAGAAACAGCTGGGGCGCAGCGACCAGCAGAAGCTCGGGGAGTACCTCGCCTCAGTGCGTGAAACCGAACTGCGCGTGGAAAGACAGGCGGCGTGGATCGACGTGCCACGTCCGGTGGTCTCCTCCGAAGGCCTCCAACTGGCGAGCAGGCCGGGCGATGCACACGACCGCCCCATGTGGCTCGATGTGATGCTCGAAATTTGTTACCTCGCCTTTGTCACGGACGTCACGCGCACGATCACCTTTGAGTGGGCCCGCGAGGCCGGCGGCCTGGGCGTTGGAGGAGAAAACCACCACGAACTTTCCCACCACGGCGGGGACGCGGGTATGCTTGCAAAGCTGGCCGCGGTGGACCGGGGCTACCTCGCGCGATTGAACCGCTTCCTTTCGCTCCTGCACTCCACGGAGGAAGGCAGCGGGACGCTGCTGGATCACACCATGGTGGTTTACGGCTCGGGGATGAACAGCGGGCCGCGCGGGGAACACTCCCCAAAAAACCTGCCCCTGCTAGTGGCTGGGGGAGGCGCCTGGGGACTGAAGCACGGCCAGCACATCGCCCATCCACCAGAAAAGCACCCGCCTCTATCGAACGTACTGCTCACCGTCGCCCAAAAGATGGGCGTAGACACCGGCGCGTTCTCCGACAGCACAGGCTCCTTTTCCGAACTAGTCTAGGGCGTGTTTACGGCAGGCAACTTTTCGCTGCCCACCAGGAAAAAGGCCGTGATCCTCTCTCTCGATATGCGCACCGGTCCAGAACACCCGTGCGCAGACGGCATCTCGACCCAGAGACCCGGACTTTACCTGGGCTGGGGCTTTGGAGCGTTTCTGGGCGTGGCCACCGCTTCGGTCGGGAACTCGCGCACGACCGGATCGACGCCCTTGCCCTGGGAGGAACGCGCAATCGTCAGCAGCACGCCGGCCGCGTTGAATTGTTCGATCCGGCTCATCCGACCTTTGGTGTCATAGTAGAATACGAGGCGCCCCACCAGTGCCTCCTTCGCGTCCAAAACGTCCTCCTCCTCCACCCTGCCTTTAATGCAAAGGTACCGGTGCCTTGAAAGAATCCGGTTCTGGCCGTCGTATTTGGTCGCCTTCAACGGCTGCAACGCCTCGTCCAGTTCCCTCACCAGCCTCCAGAGGACTCCCCCCTTGGAGTCGGAGAGAACCTCCTCCACTGTTTGGTTGTGCGGATCCACCTTGGTGCTCAGGCGGGTGCCGTCCTCGTTGCGGACCACGCGCGCAAGTGGCTTTGCATACGAAACCTGCCCGGCCGCGTCGGATCCAAGCGCACACAGAAGCAGCAACATGCCCAAGACGATCGAACGCCCCCGTCGGGCCGGAGACGCTACGAAGGGCGCAGGCCCTGCTTTGGGGGAAACCTTCCTCATATCCTTCTACATTGCACACGAAACGGACGGCGGGAAATCCAGAATGCCGCGCTCCGGCGCACCCCCGCAGCGCGGATCGGCGGGCTCAAGACATTTGTTCCGGTCCAATCCCGTAGCGGCGCAGCTTTGAGTAGAGAGTCGGCCTCTGAATGCCCAGCAGTTCCGCCGCCTTTTTTTTGTTCCCTCGGGTGTCCACCAGGGCTTGCAGAATCGTTTCGCGTTCACGGTCCTCCAACCTCAGCCCTGCGCCGGTCTGTGCCAGTGCGTTCTGAAGCTCCGGGGGCGCCTGCAACTCGAGGGGCAGGTGCCTGATTTCAATCCCCTCGGCACCGGCAAGAATCACGGCATACTCGATGGCATTCTGGAGCTGGCGGATGTTGCCCGGCCACGCGTAACTGCAGAGCCGCTCCAGAACCTCGGGCAGCAGCGGCGGCGGAGAGATGCCCTGCCTGCCGGCAAACTGCGCGACAAACCGGGCCACGAGCGAAGGGATGTCCTCCCGGCGCTCGCGCAGAGGCGGGAGTTCAATCTGGAAGGTGTTGAGCCGGTAGTAGAAATCCTGCCGGAGCAGACCTGCGCGCAGAGCCTCCGCCATGGGTCGGTTAGTGGCCGCCACCAGCCTGAAGTCCGACTTGAGGATCCGCGTGCTCCCCAAAGGCTTGTACTCGCGTTCCTGAAGAACGCGGAGGAAGCGCGTCTGTAACTGCAAGGGCATCTCGGCCACCTCATCCAGAAAAAGCGTCCCGCCGTTGGCCTCGGAAATCATCCCCGCAAAGTCCGCCACCGCCCCGGTGAAGGCGCCCTTTACGTATCCGAAGAGCTCCCCCTCGATCATGTTTGCGGGAAAGGCGGCGCAGTTGAGCCGGATCATGGGGGCCGCGCTGCGGCGGCTGAGCTGGTGGATACGGCCGGCCAGCACCTCCTTGCCAACGCCGCTCTCGCCTAAGAGCAGGACGTTGGCATCGCTGGGCGCCACCCGCTTAAGCAGCTCCTCGAGCTGCCGCATCGAACGGCTTTGGAATACGGGCTCGGTCCGGCGTTCGGCCTCCTCCAACCGGCGCACGAGCCGTGCGCTTTCCTCGCGGAGTTGGCGGGTCTCAGATTCTAAGCGCCTCTGATCGAGTGCGTGGCCCATGAGGCTGAGCAGCTCCTCGGGGGCGTAGGGCTTACTGACAAAGTGAAACGCCCCGAGCTTGATGGACTGAATGGCGTTCGCCAACGAGTCGTTGGCCGTGAGGATGAGCACCTGCACCTTGGGCCGTTCTGCGCGCATTTGACTCAGCACCTCGAGCCCGGCCGCGTCGGGCAACCCCAGGTCCAGCAGGACCACAGCCGGCTCCCAGCTGCGGAACGCCTGCATCCCGGCCGAGGCCGTGGCCGCCGTCTGCACCGCAAAACCGCGCCGCTCCAGCAACGCCCCCAGCGTCAGCAGCACGGGGCGCTCGTCGTCCACAACCAACACCCTGGTTGGCTCCTTGCTCAACCTCCGGTGCCTGGAAAAAACACTTCACTCCGGAGCACACCTCGCTCCAAGTCATGCGAAAAGGTCAGGCTAGCCCCGAGCGCCTGCAGCACGCGGCGCACGCGAAACAGCCCCAGTCCATAGTGGGCCCGCCTGGTGCTTTCGAGCGGGCGCATCCCCCAGTGCGGCATCCCCTTGAGAGGCAGGGGTGCGCTCTGTTCAACCTTCCAGATGGCGCCGTCTCCGTCCCCCTGTGCCGCCACATGGACTGGTTCCTCCGGGGCGGAGAACGCCGCAGCGTTCTGCAAAAGCTCCGTCATCGCCTCGAGCACCAGTACCGGGTCCAGTAGCGCCAGGCAGGGTTCCCCGGAGAATGCCCACCGCAGACGGCCAGAAAGCTCGGGCCGCTCTACGGAAAGACGGTCCCTGAGGTCTTCGAACAACAAATCCACGGGGTAGGGTATCCGCTCCGGTGTGGGGACTTGGAACGCCTTGGAAATGCGCACCATCCGCTGGGAGCCGTAACGAACCGCCCCGTGCAGCTGTTCCAAGGCGGCACCCGCCTTCTCGCCCGCCCCGAGATCCTCCGCGTAAGAGATCAGAAGATCCATCGCGTTAAGATCGTTGCGCACATCGTGGGAGAGCTGGCGCAGGAAAGCGTCCACCAGTTCCACCGAGACGCCGCCCCCTGCACCCGCCGCGTTGACGCCCGCCGTGGACGCCAGATTGCCCATGTCGAGCTTCATGTTATTGGCGGCTAAACCGGTCCGCGCCGGGGCCGTCGCCGAACGCGCACTGCACGCCGGGACGAGAGGCCGCCAGATGCCGCAACACATGGTAGACCTGCTCCGTGTCTGCGCCAAGGGGCGTGGCGATTTCGGCCGCCGTGTGCGGCACAGCCCCCAAAGCGCCCGCAACCTTGTGTTGCAGGTCGATTACAGCGGTCGCTGCCTTTTTTCCCGCCTCCACACCCGGCTGATGGTAAGCGTTGATGTTGACCAGCGAGCCATAGAAACCGACCGCCCGGTCGTAGAGGGCGATGAGCGCTCCGACGCTCTCAGGGCTCACGTCCGGAAGGCTCACCGTCACAGATTCCCGGCCACTGTCGAAGAGTGCCGAGCGGGTGCCGCGCAGGAAGCCCTGCAGGTAGTCTCCCGCGGTGGTGTCGGGCTCGACCTCGAAGGCGGCGCCTCCCCGCTCCTTACGCACCTCGATAAAGGTCACAAAGAAGTTGTGCACCCCGTCGCGCAGCTGCTGCACGTAGGCGTGCTGGTCCGTGGACCCCTTGTTGCCGTAGACCGCAATCCCCTGGTTGACGACCTTGCCGTCCAGATCCAGCGCCTTGCCCAAAGACTCCATCACCAGCTGCTGCAGGTACTTGGAGAAGAGCGTGAGCCGGTCCTTGTAGGGCAGCACCACCATGTCCTTGGTCCCGCGCCCGCCCCCCGCGTAATGCCACATAAGGGCCAGCGACAGCGCCGGGTTTTTGAGTGGCTCGGCCTCCCGGGTCCAGACATCCATCGTTGCGGCACCCTTGAGGAGCCGGTCCATGGGAATGCCCTGGAGCACAAGGGGAACCATGCCCACGGCGCTCATCACCGAAGTGCGGCCACCCACCCAATCCCACATGGGAAAGCGCTTGAGCCACCCCTGAGCAACGGCGTACTGGTCCAGTTCGCTTCCGTCGCCCGTGACGGCCACTGCCCTAGGCCCGAAGGGGATCCCCGCCTGCGCGTAACGGCGCTGGGCTTCCAGCATGCCATTGCGGGTTTCCTTGGTGCCACCCGACTTGGAGATGACCACCGTCAGAGTGTGTTCCAACCGGGGTTCCAGGGCGTCGAGCACCCGGTCCATGCCGTCAGGATCGGTGTTGTCAAAAAAGTGCAGGCGGATGGGGTTGGAAGAACACCCAAGCGCGTCGGAAATAAACTGCGGCCCAAGAGCGGAGCCCCCGATCCCGATGACGAGCACGTCGGTGTACTCCCCCGAGGCGTGGACGGCTTCGGCAAAGGCGTGGATGTCTGCGTTGGTGCTGAGAATGGTTTCCGCGAGTTCCTTGGAGGGCGCCAGTTCGGGGCTACGCAGCCAGTAGTGACCCACCATGCGGTGCTCGTCGGGGTTGGCTTCGGCTCCCGCCTCCAGCGCAGCCATGGCCGCAACCGCCTTCCGTGCGGGGGCATCCATTTTGGAAAGAAAATCCTCCCCGAACCCCATGCGGGAAACGTCCAGGGAAATTCCGAGGCCCGCATGGCGCAGATGATAGTGCTGAAAACGATCCCAAAGTGTGCTCATTGTGGCGGCGATCGAAGCCACGTCCCAGCCCTGTGTCGAGGCGAGACTCGCGGGAACCTCAGAATGCACCAAAATATCCGATCCGTGCGCGCCAGGCACCTGCACAACCGAGCACACGGGCTGGTAAAACGGCCTCCCCAGCGGGATCCTGAACAGCCTGGGGCGTGTTCACCGCCGAATCCTCTGGGACCGGGGAGCGATCCACAGATGGCGCAGAAATTTACAGATGTTTTCTGGGTTTTCTTCTGCCCTGTTGGATCTG
Organism: Akkermansia muciniphila; assembly: GCA_945874745.1. GTDB lineage: Bacteria > Verrucomicrobiota > Verrucomicrobiia > Chthoniobacterales > Chthoniobacteraceae > Chth-196. Next base: position 12,234 of record CAMCIN010000065.1, read on the forward strand.
TATTTGCGGATACATCTCTGAAGAAGGGGTTTAGAGACTTCAACTGGGAGAGCCCACGGGTTTCACTTTTTCGAACCTGGGTTGGATTGACCGTGCACACGCCCCTGCCCCGCTGCTGCCGGGCCTAGCTGAGCGAGGTGTGGTAAACCTCGGCGCCCTTGTCCAAAAACTCTTTGGACTTGGCCTCCATTCCTTTTTCCAGGGCCGCTTCCTCGCTTACTCCCTGTTCGGCAGCGTACCGCCGCACGTCCTCGGTGATCTTCATCGAGCAGAAGTGGGGCCCGCACATCGAGCAAAAGTGGGCTGCCTTGGCGCCTTCGCTCGGAAGGGTTTCATCGTGGAACTCACGGGCCGTTTCCGGGTCCAGGGACAGGTTGAACTGGTCCTCCCAACGGAACTCGAACCGCGCCTTAGAAAGCGCGTTGTCCCTGTACTGGGCGCCGGGATGGCCCTTCGCCAGATCGGCGGCGTGCGCCGCGATCTTGTAGGCGATAACGCCGTCCTTGACGTCCTTTCGGTTGGGCAGGCCCAGGTGCTCCTTGGGCGTCACGTAACAAAGCATCGCCGTGCCGTACCAGCCGATCATCGCGGCTCCGATGGCGGAGGTGATGTGGTCGTAACCGGGGGCGATGTCCGTGGTAAGCGGTCCAAGCGTGTAAAACGGCGCCTCATGGCACCACTCCAACTGCTTCATCATATTCTCATGAATCAGATGCATCGGCACGTGGCCCGGCCCCTCGTTCATGACCTGCACCCCCTTGGCCCACGCCCTCTTGGTCAGGTCGCCCTGCACCTCCAACTCCCCAAACTGCGCCTCGTCGTTGGCGTCCGCATTCGATCCCGGCCGCAGCCCGTCCCCGATGGAAAAGCTGATATCATAGGCCGCCATGATGTCACAGATGTCGTCCCAGTGCGTGTACAGAAAGTTCTCCTTGTGGTGAGACAGGCACCACTTAGCCATGATGGAACCCCCGCGGGACACAATCCCGGTCGCACGGCGCGCCGTCATCGGAATGAAGCGCAGCAACACCCCCGCGTGGATCGTGAAATAGTCCACCCCCTGCTCGGCCTGCTCCAGCAGGGTGTCCCGGAAGATCTCCCAGGTCAGGTCCTCGGCCCGGCCGCTCACCTTTTCCAGCGCCTGATAAATGGGCACGGTGCCGATGGGCACGGGTGAATTGCGCAAAATCCATTCCCGCGTGGTGTGGATGTTCTTTCCCGTGGAAAGGTCCATGACCGTGTCGGCGCCCCACTTTGTCGACCAGCGCATCTTTTCGACCTCCTCCTCAATGCTCGAAGCCACCGCCGAGTTGCCGATGTTGGCGTTGATCTTGACCAGAAAATTGCGCCCGATGATCATCGGCTCGAGCTCCGGATGGTTGATGTTTGCCGGAATAATCGCCCGCCCGCGTGCCACTTCCGAACGCACAAATTCGGGGGTTATTTCCTTGGGCAGGTTCTGGGGAAACCTCCGGAACACCTCGGGCGCGTCGGCCCGGCCGGTCGTCCCAGCATGTTGGTGCGCCAGGGAGTTGCGCTTCGCCTTTTCAGACAATTCCTCCCGCAACTTTTCCAAGCCCTGGTTCTCGCGGATGGCAATGTACTCCATCTCGGCAGTGATGATCCCCTGCTGCGCATACCAGAGCTGCGTGACGGGGTGTCCGCTGGACGCCCGCAGAGGGCGCCGTCCCGCCGATGCAGGCGCCTGCAGTGCGGCAGTCTGGCCCGACCGCTGGGCACTCGAAACAGCATGCGACTCAGACAGAAAGCCGTCGTCCTTTGCCGTCTTGTTGCGCCCCTCGTACTCCTCCACGTCGGCCCGCGCTCTGATCCACTCCTCGCGCAACGCCGGCAAACCGTCCTCCACGCTTCCCTTGAACTCGGGATCCCCCCAAGGCCCCGATGTGTCGTACATCAGCACGGGCGCGTTCTCCTCAAGCGTACCGTCCGGGAGACGGGTCGAGGCCAGCGACACCTCGCGCATCGGAACACGCAACCCGGCATGGATTTGCCCCTCCAAATACACCCGCCGGGAATTGGGAAGCGGGTCGGTGCTCTGGGGATGCAGGGTCTGCGAAGTTGCGTTCATAAGGAAAAGCCTCTGGTTTGTGGCAAACACAGATCGATAGGCGATCCGGACCGCTCGTGGAAGAAAAGAAGGTATCGCGGAGGGAGACAGGCCGCTCCCAGGCCGAGGCGGAAGGCACAGAAACTACCGGAATCCGCGCGCACCAACACGCACGGCCCCGCATTTATAAGTAAATCTAATTGAAAATAAAAAATGAACATTCTTGGCATCCTAAGGGCTATACTTCTAGTTGTGTGCCTGCCTAACCGGCGGCCGCCCTCTCACAAGCGACCCAACAGCCCTCTTCCCAACGCACCGTGAAACTTCTGCTTTCATTTTGGAGATCCTCCATCGGTAAAAAATGGCTGGTTGCCCTCACAGGGCTTGCTCTCCTCGGTTTTGTGGCGGGCCATCTGGCCGGCAATCTCCAGATGTTCGCCGGACCGGAGAAGATCAATGCGTACGCCGAGTTTCTGCACGCAAACCAGAAGCCACTCTGGGTCGCCCGGATCGGCCTCATCATTGCGTTCGCCCTCCACATAGCAGCCACGATCACGCTGGTGATCCAGAACAAGAGCGCCCGCCCTTACGCCTACCAACTGTACCGCAACGTGCAGGCGAAGCTTTCCACCCGGACAATGGCCTATAGCGGGCTGACGGTCCTTTCCTTCGTGGTCTTCCACCTGCTCCATTACACGTTCCGGGTAACGGACCCCAGGTTCAAACTCACCACCGAGGGCGGTTTGCTGCAAACCACCCACGACGTCTACCAGATGGTGCTCATGGGGTTCCAAAACCCTCTGATCTCCGGCTTCTACCTCCTGAGCGTCGGGCTGCTTTCGCTGCACCTTAGCCATGGCATCTCCTCGGCTGTGCAAACCTTCGGACTGGAGTCCAAGCGCAGTGCGCAGAGAATCCGCCAGACGGGCAGGCTGCTCGCCGGAGCGATCTTCGTCGGGTACGCGTCCATTCCAACCGCCGTACTGTTGGGCATTCTGAAGTAACCTCAACCGGAGCAAACTGTCGTCCCATGAGCCTGACCCTTGACTCCAACATCCCCTCCGGCCCGCTCGCAGGGAAGTGGGAGAAGCACAAATTTGAATCCAAGCTGATCAACCCGGCTAACCGCCGGAAGTTCGAGGTCATCGTCGTGGGCACCGGTCTTGCCGGCGCCGCGGCCGCTGCGACCCTCGGGGAGCTCGGTTACAAGGTGAAGTCCTTCTGCTTTCAGGATTCCCCCCGCCGGGCGCACTCGATCGCCGCACAGGGCGGCATCAACGCCGCCAAGAACTACCAGAACGACGGCGACTCCGTGCACCGCCTCTTCTACGACACGATCAAGGGCGGCGATTTCCGGGCCCGCGAGGCCAACGTGCACCGTTTGGCGGAGGTGAGCGTCTCGATCATCGACCACTGCGTGGCCCTTGGGGTCCCCTTCGCCCGCGAGTACGGGGGGCTTCTGGACAATCGCTCCTTCGGCGGAGCGCAGGTATCCCGCACCTTCTACGCTCGGGGCCAGACCGGGCAGCAGCTGTTGCTGGGGGCCTACTCGGCCCTCAACCGCCAGATTGCAGCCGGCAGCGTGGAGATGCACTCCCGCACGGAAATGCTCGACCTGGTGCTCATCGACGGCCACGCCAAGGGCATCGTCACCCGCGACCTGGTGACGGGCGAGATCAAGAGTTGGGCTGCGGACTGCGTCATCATGGCCACAGGCGGCTACGGCAACGTGTTCTACCTTTCCACCAACGCGAAGGGCAGCAACGTGACAGCCACCTACCGCGCACACCGGCGGGGTGCGGCTTTTGCCAACCCCTGCTACACGCAGATCCACCCGACCTGCATCCCCGTCGCCGGCGACCACCAGTCCAAGCTCACCCTCATGAGCGAGTCGTTGCGAAACGACGGCAGGGTTTGGGTGCCCAAGAAAAAGGGGGACACCCGCCCCTCGGCACAGATCCCCGACGACGAACGGGATTACTTTTTGGAGCGGAAGTATCCAAGCTTCGGAAACCTCGCGCCCCGTGACATTTCCTCACGTTCAGCGAAGGAGGTATGCGACGAGGGCCGCGGGGTGGGTCCGGGCGGCCTGGGCGTTTACCTCGACTTTGCTGACTCCATCAAACGCCTCGGGGAGGACAAGATCCGGGAGCGTTACGGCAACCTTTTTGAGATTTACCACCAGATCACCGGTGAGAACGCCTACCAGATGCCGATGCGCATCTTCCCCGCCGTGCACTACACCATGGGCGGGCTCTGGGTGGACTACAACCTGATGTCAAACCTGCCGGGGCTCTTTGTGCTGGGGGAAGCCAACTTCTCCGACCACGGGGCCAACCGCCTCGGTGCCTCCGCCCTCA
>CAMCIN010000066.1 GCA_945874745.1 Akkermansia muciniphila
TCCCAACAAGGGGCGCCCCGAACGGATCGACCAGAACGAAGGCCACGTCTACGCGAAAATCTGAAGCCCAGCCCGGCCTGCTCCGCCCCATTCTGCCCGCCCTATTCCGGACGTTGCGGCTGCGCCCCGTCCCAGTCCTCATACTCCGCAAAATGGTCGGGCCGGAGGGGTTCACTGATTCGGTAGTCTTCTGCAAACCAGCGCCCAAGGTCGACCAGTTGACAGCGGTCAGAACAAAATGGCCCCACCGGTTTCGCGAAGAATTCGCTCGGTGCGCCGCAAGTCGCGCAGGGAACTGTATTGCGTGGAGTCATGAGGAAACCTCCAGACCTTATGCCGGAGCAGTCTCCCCCGCAACCCGCACGTGTCGCCCCGCGCAGTCGCTGGCCGCGTGTTCCCTTTTCGCTGACTCCTCGGGGAACGGGGAGTGGTCCACGGATGACGGGGAGTGATCCACAGATGACGGGGAGTGATCCACAGATGAAGCAGATTTTCACAGATGTTTATAGGGTCTCCAATCATCTGAGAGATCTAAAAAATCCGCGGGGAGTTGTTTCGATAAGATGCTTATAGGATTACTTTAGAGGGTCCTCGCTACTTTCAGTGGGTGAGAGTTTCCTGGAAGCGAGATAGGACACTTCGGGCACTGGCATGCGCCTTGAATGGCTGTTGCTCTGGAGGACGCAGTGTCCGACGCCGTCGGGCCTCCTATTCAGACAACTCGCCCCCCCCCAAAGCCGTCCAATCTTCGGCTCCCTTTCTCTCAAAAACTGGCCCTTTGCCGGGGCCTGCCGGGGCCTGCCGGGGCTTGCCGGAGCCTGCCCTGCCTGCTTGCCGGGCCCTGCGGGCCCGCCGATAGCTAGCCGGTCGGCAAGCGAGCCCCGCGAGCGCCGCCACCGGTCTCGCCAAAAACAGCGCCCCGCCCCGGGAGGGGCGCAAGACCACCCCGCTGTGGGCGCTGTGGGCGCGCCCTGGTTCTCCGGCCCCGCCGGGGCCGGCGCTCTCGTTGGAAGGGACCGGGGGCGCTCGCAAAGCCTCGCTGCCGCCCGGCTAACTATCTCCGCTCCCTCCGGGAGCAAGAGCGCCCCTCGCGCTATGGGAAACTTCGGCAGATGTAGCAGATTTAGCAGACGTAGCAGACGTAGCAGACGTAGCAGATTTAGCAGATTTAGCAGATTTGGCAGATTTGGGAGCTTGGGCGGCTTTGGATTACAAGCCGCAGGTTTCTCAGCACGAGCAGCGGAGTAGAAACCATAAAAACATCTGTGAAATCTGCGCCATCTGTGGATCTGTCTCTGATTCTTTAGCTTCTGGGACTTTGCCTAGACAGCAAGCCGGTCTTCCCTCCCCGAGCCTGGATTTCACTGCCCGTGCGCGCGCCCCGGAAGGCTCCCCCGCTCCGGGGATACCCCTCGACGGGGCGGCTGTCCCACCGCAGCCCGCTGAATGGTTCGGCCCCGGGGCCAAGGACGGAACCCCGTCCCGGAGTTCCGGCCCTTTGAAGGCCGCATGCGCCGGGGAACCCGCCGGGGCGCATGCCGCCGGGGGCGCCCGCTACGCCACCGTCACCTCCACCTTGTGCGGTTTGGCGTCCTCGCTCTTGGGGAGCGTCACACTGAGCACCCCGTCCTTGTAACAGGCCCCGATCTTGTCGGCCTGCACGGGCACGGGCAGATGAATGTCGCGCGAGAAGCGCCCCGTCATCCGCTCACACCGGTAGGCGTCGGGCTCCTTGCCCTCGGCGTAGTCGGACTTCCGCTCCCCTGCGATCGTCAGCACGCCGTCCTGGTAGTTGAGCTCGATGGTCTCCCGGGTAAACCCCGGCAGCTCCACCTTGGCCACCAGTTGCTCGGGCTCGTCATACAGATCCAACGCGGGGCTCCAGCCCACGCTCAAGGCCGCGCTGCGCCCCGGAAAGGTCGCTTCCCAAAGCCGGTCCATGTCCTGCCGCAACGAGGCCAGCCTCTCCATGGGCGACCATGCCGGAGACAGAAAGGATTGGCTGGCGGGAGTGGAACGCACCGGCACCGTGGTTTCAATTGTAGTATTCATCGGAGTATTTTTCTTTTTTGAACTGCTTGGCTCACCATCCTGATTCACAAAAAACTTCCCCTCTCCGCCGCGGCGAGGGAGGGCTGGTTCACCCTTCGCTACGGAAGTCGTTTGCAAAAAGTTGGGTCGAATCTCGGAAAAATGCGGGGCACACTCACCACCGTGGAAAATCCAACGCACTCCAGATTCATGCGCGCCGCCCTGCGTGAGGCCGCCAAGGGCTGTGGTGCCACAAGCCCCAACCCGGCGGTCGGCGCCGTGCTCGTGTGCCACGGCCGCATCCTCGCCCGCGGCTGGCACCGCCGCGCTGGCCTGCCCCACGCCGAGGTGGAGGCCCTCCGCTCCCTGCCAGATCCCGCGCTCGCAAGAGGCGCCACCCTGTACGTCACCCTGGAGCCCTGCAGCACCACAGGCCGCACCCCTCCCTGCACCGACGCCATTCTGCGCGCAGGCATCCGCAGGGTCGTCGTTGGTGCCACCGATCCGCATCCGGCCCATGCCGGCCGGGGCTTGGAACTGCTCCGTCGCCACGGGGTGGAGGTGCTCACAGGCGTTTTGGAGCAGGAGTGCGCCCACCTCAACCGCGCCTTTTTCAAATGGATCACCACCCGTCGCCCCTGGGTGGTGGCCAAAGCCGCGCTTTCTCTGGACGGACGCCTGACCCGTCCGCCCGGCGAGGGACAGTGGCTCACAGGCGCCGCAGCGCTCAGGGACGCGCACCGACTGCGCGCCCTGTCGGACGCCGTGCTTATCGGCGCCGGCACGCTGCGTGCGGACAACCCCTCGCTCCTGATCCGCAACGTGCCCCTCCCCGAGGGCAAGCCGCAGCCCTGGAGGGTGGTCCTCACCCGCGGCGGGGGGGAACTACCGGCAGCGGCCCAGCTTTTTACGGACGCCCAAAGCAGCCGCACGCTGGTTTTTGCGTCCCAGTCTCTGGAGGGCGTCCTTGAGGAGCTGGGGGAAAAGTACTCCGTCACCCAGCTGCTGGTGGAGGGGGGCGGGGAGGTGCTGGGAGCGTTTTTCGACGGAGGGTACGTGGACGAGGTGTGCTTTTACATCGCGCCCCTCCTCTGCGGTGGACCGAAGGTGGGGGTGGCCGGCTTAGGGGTAGCCTCCACAGCGGAGGCTCCCTCGCTGACCCGCGTGGAATACCGACGGCTTGGGCGGGATCTGAGGCTGAGCGGGTTGGTTTTGCCTGCCGTCCCGACCGGGACTTAAAAACGCAACCAGAGGCCACCCAGACGCACAAGAGGTGCGCGACAACCTGCTTGGTGCGTTTTTTGGCGGGAAGCGGCCCCCGGCGGTGCCGGCTTCGCGGGGCTTACCGGCTTCGCGGGGCTACTTACCGAGCGCAAAAAACGGGTTGTGAAGGCGCTCCTCGGCGACTGTGGTGAGGGGGCCGTGCCCGGGGCAAAGCACCGTCTCCGCTGGAAGAGAGAGGAGCTCCTCCCGGTTGGTCCGCAAGGCGTCCGCATAGGAGACGGAGCCGCCACCCATGGAGCCCGCAAAAACAGCGTCGCCCACGACGGCGAGCGGTTTTTCGAGCCCCGCGATCAGGTAGGAGATCCCGCCCTTGGAGTGGCCCCAGGTGCTGCGGGAGCTGATTTTTAAGCCGCCGCAGGCAAAGGAGTGGCCGGGCTCAAAAAGCCTGGCTCCGTCTACGGGTTCAAGCCGCCCGGTGTAGGCCTCGGCCGCCGTGGCCTGCCGCAGCTTGGGCAGGTCCAGAATGTGGTCGGCGTGGGAATGGGTCAGCAGGATGAGCTCCAAAACGAGCCCTTCGGTTTTTAAGAAAGCCAACATTTCGGAGCAGTCCGCCCCGGTGTCGAAGGCGACGGCCGTGCCCGCCTTCCGGTCGAAGGCGAGGTAGCTGTTGACGGTCATGTCGTGAAAGGGCGTGTTAAAACAGGCCAGTCCCTCCACCTGAACGGGCTGCGGGATCCACTGGCCCTCGCCAAGCAAAACGAGCGCTTCCCCACCCAGACCCAGGACCGGAGCGACCGCGCGAAGGGCTGCAGCGTCGAAGTGTCCCTCCCTCAGGGCGGCCACTTCCGCCTCGGAAACCCCCGCCAGCCGGGCCACTTCGGCGGCGTTCTTGTTGAGGCCGCGCATTGCTTTGCCGAGGATGTCGGCCGTCGTGTCTTCCAAAGGGATCAAGTTTGCCATGGCGCCACACCATACGCCGCAACCGCCGGGCTGCCAGTCTGGAAAGCCTCACTGATCAGTGCGGATGGAACGGGGGGGGATCCACAGATGTCACAGAGATGCACAGATATCTTTATAATTAAATATTATATGGTGGATCTGACGAATCTGGGGAGAGCTGTCTAAATATTGGGTCCAGAGGCTTCACTGAGCGGAGCCAACGGAGTGGGACACTGCGTCCTCCAGGTCGACAACCCTTTAAGGCTCACGCCGGTTCCCGAAGGGTCATGTCTCGCTCCAGAGAAGCGCTCACCCACTGAAAGTGGCGAGGAGCCGAGAAAGGGGCCTGCCGCGCCCCCGCAGACGCTATTCCTTCCGTAAACGGGCGGGAAGGGAGTCGCCGCCCTCCTCGAAGTCGCCTGGATTCACCCAGCCCGGCTTGACCTTGCCTGCCTGAAACTTCTCGTAGAAGCCCCGCCAACGCTGATCCGAATAGGGCTGGGCCTCGTATTCCGCGCCCCGCCCCAGCATCCGCAGATCGCCCTCCGCCAGCAGGTCCTTCCCCAGTTGCTGGGCGAGCGCCGTCTTGACGGACTGCCGGTCCGCGACCCCCGCCAGGTTGTGGACGCAATCCGGATCCGCAGCGAGGTCGTACAACTCCTCCGCACCCCGTTTTCCAAAGGCGAGCGCCCAGTGGGGATCCGCCGGGTTGCGGCGGTGGCTTTCCAGCAACCAGGTTTTGGTGGGACTGCCGTCGGTGTCCAGATAACCGGTCTCCGGATTGCAGGCAGGCCAGCGGCCGGGTTCAAAGTTTACCGAGAAGAGCAGGCCGTCCTTTACAATGGATCGGATCGGATAGCCCGCGTCGTTAGGCCGGCCCACGTCGTTGCGCTCCCTCCCGAGCAAGACGCGGTCTCTCACGGGCTCCACCCGCCCACCTTTTTCAGACTGGAACAGGCTCACCAGGCTGCGGCCTGTGGTGGGCGCCATGCCGGCTTTCTCCGCGGAGAGCTCCGCCACCGCCAGCAACGAGGGAGCCAGATCAATCAGGCTGACGTAATCCTCGATCACCCGCCCCGGCGCCTTGATGCCGGCGGGCCAGCGCACCGCAAGCGGAAGATGGTTGGAGACGTCGTACTCCTGCCCCTTTCCGCGGGGGAAGGGCATGCCGTTGTCTGCGGTGACGATAACAAGGGTGTTCTCCAGCTGTCCGGCGGCCTCCAGCGCCTCGAGCATGCGCCCCAAATGCCGGTCGAAATGCTCCACCTCCATGGCGTAATCCAGCATGTCGTTGCGGATGATTTCGTTGTCAGGCCAGTAAGCGGGCACGCGGTCAATGTCCGCCAGCTGCTTACCCCCCTTGGAGACGCCCGCGCCATACTCATACTCGCGGTGCGGCTCGATGGAGCCGTACCAAAAACACCACGGCTCGCCCGCCGGCCGGGCCGCCAAAAAGTCGGAAAAGTTCGCTGCGTAGTCGTTCTTATTGATGCCGCTGGTCGGCGCGGGAGCGGTGCGTTTGTTGAAGGGGGTGCCCGCCATCTGGCGGGGTTTGCCGGCGGCGTCCTTGGCCTCGCCCGGGCCCCAGCCCTTGGCGGTGAGTCCGACGAAGTACCCGTTCCTGGAGAGCGCCTCCGGATAGGTCCCAAATTCAGCGGGGAAAACGGGCGAGTGGTTGACCGCTGCCCCGAGCTGCCAGGGGTTGCGGCCGGTAAGAAGGGCCGAGCGGGAGGGGGCGCACTTTGCCGAGGGGGTGTAGGCCCTTGTAAAAAGAAGCCCCTCCCGGGCAACGCGGTCAAAGTGCGGGGTCTTCACCCACTTGCAGCCGTAGGCGCCAGCGTGACCAAAGGACCAGTCGTCGGCGACGGCGACCAGAATGTTGGGCCGAGCCGCTTGGGCGGCAGGCGCGGCAAGGGCACACAACAGCAGGCTGCGGAGGAGGGGAAAACGCATCTCCATTCCAAGCCACCAGCCGCAAGCCTAGTCAAGCCCGGCAGCGGCCCTAAGGGCCTCCGCACATCAGGCTGTGCAAACAGGGCCGCATCGCCTTAGATCAGACCCCCTTTTATATGGCACGCAAGACCTCCCCGACCCCAGCCTCCGTCCGCTTGAACGAACCGGCCCGGCCCTTGAAACTGCTCGTTGCCAACCGTTCTGAAATCGCGATCCGCATCATGCGGGCCGCGACGGAACTCGGCCTCCGGACCGTTGCGATCTACGCCCAGGAAGACCGCTTTTCCATGCACCGCTTCAAGGCGGACGAAGCCTATGTCGTGGGCGAGGGCAAGGGCCCCGTGGGCGCCTACCTCGACATTGAGGGGATCGTGGCGCTGGCCAAGGAAAAGGGCGTGGACCTGATTCATCCGGGGTACGGGTTTTTGTCGGAGAACGCCCATTTTGCGCGGGCCTGCGCCGAGGCGGGGATCGCCTTTGTGGGCCCCCGGCCGGACCTGCTCGAACTGATGGGCGACAAGGTGGCCGCGCGGGCGCTCACCCAGAGGCTCAAGGTGCCCACGCTTCCGGGCACGGAGGATCCGGTCACCGACCGGCAGGTGGCGATGAAGGTGGCCAAAGGGATCGGGTTTCCGCTGATCATCAAGGCAGCGTTTGGAGGAGGCGGCCGCGGCATGCGGGTCGTCCGGCGGCCCGAGGACCTGGCCTCCCTTTTGGACGAGGCCCAGGGTGAGGCGGAGCGCGCGTTCGGGAATGCCGCAGTCTTTTTGGAGAAGTACATTCCGCGGGCCAAACACATCGAGGTGCAGGTGCTGGGAGACAAGCACGGGAACGTGCTGCACCTGCACGAGCGCGACTGCTCGGTGCAGCGGCGTCACCAAAAGGTGGTGGAGATCGCCCCGTCGGTGTGTCTCGATCCGCGGGTGCGCGAGGAGCTGTGCGAAGCCTCTGTGCGGATTGCGCGTGAGATCGGCTACGACAACGCCGGCACGGTCGAGTACCTCTACGATCTGGATACCAAGGACTGGTTCTTCATCGAGATGAACCCTCGGATTCAGGTGGAGCACACCGTCACCGAACAGATCACCGGGATCGACCTGGTTCGTTCGCAGATCCTGATCGCCCGCGGGGCGGCCCTCGACGGCCCGGAGCTCCTGCTCCCGCCGCAGGCCGAAATCCCCCGCAACGGGTACGCGGTCCAGTGTCGCGTAACGACCGAGGATCCGGAGAACAAGTTTACGCCCAACTACGGCAAGATCATCACCTATCGGAGCGCCGGGGGGTTTGGGGTGCGGCTGGACGCGGGCATGGGCGACACGGGTGCGGTGATCACGCCGTTTTACGACTCGCTGCTGGTGAAGATCACCGCCTCGGGGGCGAGCTTCCCGATGGCGCTCGAGCGGATGGACCGTTCCCTGCGCGAGATGCGCATCCGGGGGGTAAAGACCAACATTCCGTTCCTCGAAAACGTCATCCATTCCAAGCAGTTCCGGGACGGGGATGCGACGACCACGATGATCGACACCTCCCCGGAGCTGTTCGCCTTCAAGCCGCGCCGGGACCGCGCCACCAAGTTGCTGGCCTTTCTGGGCAACACCATCATCAACGGGAATCCCCACGCCAAGGGGCACCGTCCCGCGGTGTCTTACGCGCCCGCACCGGCGCCAACATACGACCACCTCCAGGCACCGGCACCGGGCACCCGGCAACTGCTGCTCAAACTCGGAGCGAAGGGTTTTGCGGACTGGACGCGCAAGCAGAAGCGGCTGCTCGTCACCGACACGACTTTCCGCGACGCGCATCAGTCGCTCATGGCGACTCGCGTGCGGACCTTCGACATGGCGGCCACGGCAGCCTCCGTGGCCCGGCGTGCCTCGACGCTCTTTTCGCTCGAGATGTGGGGGGGCGCGACGTTCGACACCGCGATGCGGTTTTTGAACGAGGACCCGTGGCAGCGGTTGCGCGTGCTACGCGAGAAGGTCCCCAACCTGTGCTTCCAGATGCTGCTGCGCGGCGCGAACGCGGTGGGCTACACCAGCTATCCAAACAACGTGGTCTCGGGCTTCATCAAGCACGCGGCAGAGACGGGCATCGACATCTTCCGCGTGTTCGACTCGCTCAACGACCTGTCCAACATGAAAGCCGCGATGGAGGCCGTGCAGAAAACCCACGCTGTCTGCGAGGGCGCGCTCTGCTACACCGGCGACATCCTCGATCCGGCGCGCACGAAGTATTCGCTGAAATATTACGTCAAGCTGGCCAAGGAGTTGGAGAAGATGGGGGCGCACTTCATCGCGATCAAGGACATGGCCGGACTCTGCCGTCCCTACGCCGCTCAGGCACTGGTAAAGGCGCTGCGCGACGAGGTGGACCTGCCCATCCACTTCCACACGCACGACACCTCCGGCATCAACGCCGCCTCCGTTCTTCGGGCGAGTGACGCAGGGGTGGACGTCGTGGACCTGGCCCTCGCTTCCATGAGCGGCTCGACCTCCCAGCCCAACCTCAACTCGGTCGTCGCCGCCCTCCAACACACGCCGCGGGATACCGGCTTGGATCTGGACGCGCTCAACGAATTTTCCGACTACTGGGAAAAGGTGCGCGAGTTTTACACGCCTTTCGACACGGCCCCCAAGACGGGTTCCGCCGAGGTGTACCTGCACGAGATGCCGGGGGGTCAGTTTACCAACCTCAAGGAGCAGGCAGCCTCGATGGGGCTGGGTTCGCGGTGGCCCGAGATCGCTCGGACCTACGCCGAGGTCAACGCGCTCTTCGGGGACATCGTCAAAGTGACGCCCTCCTCCAAGGTGGTCGGGGACATGGCCTTGTTTTTGTTCACCCGCGGCATCAAGCCGGCGGACGTCGTCAACCTTCCGCCCGGCACCTCCTTCCCGGAATCCGTCCGCGACATGCTCGGCGGCGGCCTTGGGGAACCCATGGGCGGCTGGCCCAAGGATGTGGTACGTGCGGTACTGGGCAAGGACAAGATCCAGCGGGTGAAGCCCGCCCCGGTCAATCTCAAGGAAACGCTCGCGCAGGTAGCCACCTTGTCGGGAAGGCCGGCGAGTGAAGACGATCTGTACTCCTATCTGATGTACCCGCAGGTCTTCACGGATTTTGCGAAGTTCCAAAAGGACTTTTCGGACCCCAGCGTGCTGCCGACGCCCGCCTTCTTCTACGGGTTGAAGTTGGGCGAGGAAATCTCGGTGCCGATCGAGGAGGGCAAGCTGCTCTTCATCAAGCTCATCAATGTGACCGCCCCGGACAAGGACGGCCGTTGCGTCATTGGCTTCGAGCTCAACGGGATGCCCCGCGAGGTGGTGGTGGTGGACAAGTCAATCGCACCAAAGGCAAAACCCAGGATCAAGGCGGACGCAGCCAACCCGCTGCACGTGGGTGCGCCGATCCCCGGGATGGTGACCGCCCTGCACGCCACCCTCGGCAGCAAGGTCGCCGCCGGAGAAAAACTTGCCACGCTCGAGGCGATGAAGATGCAGACCACCCTCTACGCCCACGCCGACGGGATCGTCGACGAACTACTGGCAGCGGTGGGCGACGCAGTCGAGGCGGGCGACCTACTGGCCAGGATCCGGGCGTAGCCAAGGCGCAAGGTGAGGCTCTGTGGCTCCGGAGCGCGCACACAATCTACTGAGCGGGGAGTGAGCCACAGAGGGCGCAGATTTTCACAGACGTTGCCAATGGCTTCCTCCCCTCTGTGAACTCTGCGGCACCTCCGAAACACCAAGGGCGCCCGCCCGGAAACGGAGGAGAATCCTCCTTTCTTTAGAGCGGACCGGTCTGCTTAGATTTGAGGTCATGAGCGTAAAAATCTCTCCCTTGTCGTCGGTTCAGCTGGGCGTGGTGCCCACGCACATCAAGTTTGTCGGCGGACTGGTTCCAGATGGCTCCGGGAAATTTCCCCGCGGCGCCTCCGGCAGCCTCGCCATCGTGGAGACGATGCGCCACCTGTGCGAACACGCGGCGTTCCGGCCGCAGTGCGTGCAGATTCCTTTTTTCAGTTCAGCAGACCCGGGCGAGGTGGAGGAACTGGTCAACAGTCTGCGCGGACTGGAGCTGGAGGTGCATTTCATCATCATGATCGGCGGAGCCAATCCGATGGATCCGGCCGACGAGGACGCCACCGTTGCGCAGTTGGTCACGAGCCTGAAGGCGGCGGTGGCCCACGGCATCCGCCACGTTTCGTCCACCTCGATCGAGGAATGGATGAGCGCGAAGGAGGGCCGTCGGGAGGGCGCCGCGTTTGAGGCGGCCATCGCGCAGAATCTGCGCGTGCACCAGCGCGTCTACAACGAGGCTGGCCTCGCCGGCTCGTGCGTGGAGAACTGGCACATCGAGTTTCTGCGGCCCGGCGAATTCAAGACTTTCACCGATGTGGACCGCGGCTGGGCGGTGGTGCACGCCGCCAACAAGGCTTTGGGCAAGACCTTCTTCAAACTGCTCGTCGACGCCGCCCACTGCGGGGACTCCGGTCTTTCCATCGAGGAAAACGCCGCGCTCATCGCCAAAATCGCTGCCGCGGGCGAGCTGGGGATCTTCCACGCCTCCGCCAAAACAACGCGGGGCTGCGTCTCGACTGACGACGGCTGGATTGGGGCATTGCTGACGGAGGCCGCGCGCACGGGCCGCCTCGAACACGTCTTCGTAGAGGTGTTCCACCACGAGGATCCCGCGCTGGAAGCCCTCCGCCAGATGGACACCCGCCACGGGGTCGACACGCGCGACGGCCGCTCCTACGAGCAACTGGTCGAAGCCGCTCTGGCCGATGTGGCACACCGGCTCAACAACCTGGTGGCCCGGGGCATCCTTTAGGCCGGCCCCTCTCCAAGCCGCACGGAAAGCAGTCCTCCCATGAGCAAGGAAACCTTACGGGGCCTCGGCCTCTTCAACCTCACCGGACGCTGCGCCGTGGTCACCGGCGGGTCCAAGGGGCTGGGGCTTGCCATGGCGGCTGGGCTCGCCTCTGCGGGTGCCGATCTGGTGCTGGTAAGCCGTCATGCGGAGGAGGCAGCCGCCACGGCCCGGGACCTATCGGCCGAGTTTGGCGTCCGCGCCCTCGGGCTCGCCGCCGATGTGCGCAACGAAGCAGAGGTCGAAGGTTTTGTGGCGGCCGCCGTCGCTGCCTTCGGCAAGGTGGATATTCTGCTCAACAGCGCGGGCATCAACATCCGCAGACCGATCGCCGAATTGAAGCTGGAGGAGTTTGAACAGGTGCTGGGGATCAATGTCACGGGCACCTGGTTGAGCTGCCGGGCGGTCCTGCCCACGATGCGGGCTCAAGGCTGGGGGCGTATCATAAACATCTCCAGCGCACTGGGATCAATCGGCCTGGCAGGGCGGACCCCCTACACCGCCAGCAAGGGCGCCGTCCTCCAGCTCACCCGCACTCTGGCCCTCGAGTGCGCCGCGGACGGCATCACCGTCAACGCGATTTGCCCCGGCCCCTTTCTCACGGAAATGAACCGGTCCATCGCCGACACCGAGGACGGCGCCCGACTTGTCGGGATGACCTCCCTGAAGCGGTGGGGGCGCCTGGAGGAGATCCAGGGTGCGGCGATCTATCTGGCCAGCGCCGCGTCGAGTTACGTGACGGGCAGCACCGTCACCGTGGACGGCGGCTGGACGGCGCAGTGAGCGCGGCGGAGCAGTTCGTCGGGGGAAATGGGGGGATGCTGATGCCCCGGAATCTTTTCCACTGGGGAAATAGGCTATCCTATCCATGGAAAATTTCGATGCCTCCGACTGGATGTCCCCGATTCTGTAGTTTAACAGATCCCAGAGTGACCAACCATTTCTCGTTTTGACAGGATGCCGTGAGCTACGAGCGAAGCAGTTGATCGTAGGTCGAGTGATGACCAATCCAAAACCAAACCAGACCTTCAGGGCGTTCATGCGCTAGCGCGCGATAATGGAGCCCCACACGGGCCGAATAAACTGACCCAATCTTTTTCAGTCGAACAGAGGGGTGACGCAGATCGGACTTGAGGAGTTCAAAGTTCTTATCAGCCAACAGACGAACTGCTTCAGGAAGTTGGCGATAATGGAACCAGAACTCAGGGCCAGCGTACTGTTTCAAAGCGGAGTGCAACGACCGGCATCAAAATGATCGTTCGAGCGTGTGACGCTGGAATCCAACCGCCCAGCAAGGACATCATGCTCGATTTTCCGATCCCACTGGTCTGCGAGAAACTCCTCAAACCACCCCGAAAAGCGGGCGAGCTCGTCGGAGGAAAGACGAGAGACGACCAGCTCTAGTTCTTCAACGCTCATGTTTTCAGCGTACACTCCAGACCGGTAGATCGAAAGAAAAGACTTCCAAGGGGGGAAGTCGCATGCTCAAGAGAGAGGCCGTCGGCGCAGCAGTTCGTCAGCGGATGGGATGCTGTCGCCCCGTAATCATTCCCACTTGGGACACAGGCTGTCCCACCAGTGGAAAAATGGTGGGGGCGGAGTGTTGGCGGAGTATGCCGCATCACGCTATGATGGAACGCAGCGGCTCGGGAAGCAGGTCGGGGTGGGAAGTCATCTGGGGAATGCGACTGAGGCCTCACTGTTGCGGAGAATCCTGAAGACCTCCGGTTGCACGGGCTGGATGGCTTCGGGAAATACTGTGTCGAGGCGCTTCCACTCGGCCTAGAGTGCCTGCAGGCGGACCCCCCCTGCAAGTTTGAGCAGCTGTCCAAAGACACAACCTCTTTCGGTAGTTGCGGTGGGGTTTTCGCTGCTGGCGCATCGGCGATGAAGGCCAGCGGTGCAAAAAGAGGGCCGTAGAAGAGACCGCAGGGAGTTTTCATATCCGGATTCCTCCCAGCCCCTTACCCTCCACCGGTTTTTTCAACCGTTGCCGTGAAACGGGGCGCCTCCTCCCCCGCAAACTCCCGATCCCGCCGGCAGGTCACCCGGCGCGGCCGGCCTTCTTTCTGGGCTTTCCGGGGGAAAGCAGCGGCTTGAGAAAGGGCGCGATCCGGCTCTCGGGGGCGCGCAAAACCTCCTCCGGCGTGCCGGAGAAAAGGAGGCGTCCGCCGTGCAAGCCGGCCTCCGGCCCGATCTCCAAAAGGTAGTCGGCTTCAGCGATGACGGAGGTGTGGTGCTCGATGACCACCACGGTCTGGCCGGCGTCCACCAACCGGTGGAGCACCTCGAGGAGGAGCCGTACATCGGCCTGGTGCAAGCCGATGGTAGGTTCCTCGAGGAGGTAGAGGATGGACTTGGTCTTGCGTGACTTGCGCAGCAGGCTAGTCTCGCTCCGACCGATGCCCCTGGCCAGTTCGCTGACCAGCTTGAGGCGCTGGGCCTCGCCCCCGCTGAGGGTCTGGCTGGCCTGTCCAAGGGTCAGGTAGCCCAGGCCCGTTTCACAAAGCAGTTTCAAAGGGCGCGCGATGGCCGGTTGCTGGGCGAAAAAGGCCGCCGCCTCGTCTATCGGCATGGCGAGGACGTCCGCGATGTTTTTGCCGCCGTAGAGCACCTCCATCGTCGCGAGGTTGTAGCGGCGCCCGGCGCAGTCTGGACACGCGATGTGCGCGGGCGGAAGGAAGTTCATCTCGATCTTGAGGGAGCCCTGGCCGAGGCAGGTCTCGCAGCGGCCACCCTCCGTGTTGAACGAGAACCTGCCCGCCCCGTAACCGCGCATCCTCGCGAGGGGGGTGGCGGCGAATAAATTCCGGATGTCGTCAAACAGGGAGAGGTAGGTGGCCGGCGTCGAGCGGGAGGTCTTTCCAATCGGCGACTGGTCGACTTCGTAGACGGTTTCGAGCAGGTCGGTGCCCTTGAGTCCGCGCAGGTGGAGCGGGGCGGGCGCCGCGTGCTTCGTCTTCTTTTTGGCCGCCAGGGCGGACTCCACGGCCGGCTTGAGAATGCCGCGCATGAGCGTGCTTTTTCCGGAGCCCGAAATGCCGGTGAGGACGGTGAGCCGCCCCACGGGGATGCGTGCGTCCAACTCTTTGACGTTGTGCAGGCTGGCGCCCTCGAGCTCGAGCCAGCCGGAAAACGTCTCCCCTTCCAGCGGCCTGCGGCTGCCGCGGGTGGGATGGCGCAACGGTTCGCGCAAACAGGCGCCGGTGGCCGAGAGCGGGCTGTTGCGCAGGTCCTCGAGGGTGCCCTGGGCGATGATTTCGCCCCCGTGCCTTCCCGCGCCCGGACCGAGGTCGATGACGTGGTCCGCGCGCCGGAGGGTGTCCTCGTCGTGCTCGACCACGACGAGCGAGTTGCCTTTGTTCTTGAGCGCTTCCAGCGTTTCGAGCAGCGCCTCGTTGTCGCGCGGGTGGAGGCCGATGGTGGGCTCGTCCAGAACGTAGAGCACGCCGCGCAGGTTGGAGCCGAGCTGGGCGGCTAGCCGGATGCGCTGGGACTCCCCTCCGGAGAGCGTCTTGGCCGAACGCCCGAGCGAGAGGTAGCCGAGGCCGACCTCGTCGAGGAACTGCAGGCGCTGGGCGATCTCGGGCAGGATGTCGGCGGAAATCCGCGCCTGGTTTCCCTTGAACTTGAGCTTCGCCATCCAATGCAAAACCTCCGCGGCCGTCTGGGCCGCGACTGCTGAAATCGTCGCGCCCGCAACCTGCACCGCGCGGGCCACCGCATTGAGGCGCGAGCCGTCGCACTCGCTGCAGCTTGTCGAGACGCCCGCGTCCAGCGCCTCGTGCTGACGCTCGTGGTCGAGCTCGATTTCGAGGGCGGACTCCAGCCGCGGGTTGTCCCGCCGCTCCCATTCCTCGCCAAAGCCGTGGCAGGATTCGCACCAGCCGTGGGGGCTGTTGAACGAAAAAATGCGCGGATCCAGGTCCTCAAAGGAACGCGAACAGCCGGGACAGATTTGCTCGGTGCTCAGCACGTGCCGCTTGTTGCGGGCGTCGAGGATCAGCGCAGTCCCCTTGCCGATTTCCAGCGCACGGGCGACCTGTGCGCGCAGGTCCGCCCCGCCGGAGGACTTGCCAACGAGCACTTCGATGGTGTGCTCCTGGTAGCGGGAAAGTTTTGGAAAACTGTCCGCCCGCTCCCATTTGCCGTCGACGAGGAGGTCCTCAAACTGGTGGCGCACGGCCCAGTCCGCCAGTTCGGTGTGGAAGCCCTTTCGCGCACGCACCAGGGTGGCCAGCACGCGGATCACGCCCTTGGCAGCAAGCGCCTCGGCGATGCCGACGGCGCCCGCAACCGTCTGGCGCTGCACGGGCAGCGCACACTCCGGACAGTGCTGGACCCCCAACTTTGAAAAGAGCAGGCGCAGGAAGTGGTAGACCTCCGTCACGGTGGCGACCGTCGACTTTCCGCCGCCGCGTGTCAGGCGCTGTTCGATGGCGACGCTGGGCGGGAGGCCGGTGACACTGTCCACATCCGGGCGCTCCAGCTGCGTCGCAAACTGGCGGGCGTACGGGGACATGCTGTCCAGAAAGCGGCGCTGTCCCTCTGCAAAAAGCAGGTCAAAGGCGAGGGAGGATTTTCCCGAACCGCTCAGGCCGGTGATGACCGTGAGCATGTTTCTCGGAATCTGCAGCGAGAGGTTCTTCAGATTGTGCTGGCGCGCGCCGGTGATGCAGATCGCGTTCGGCTCGGCCGTGGCGGGAGGCTCCTCCGCCACCCTCGCGAGGGCGCCGCTACTCCAGATGCCGGCGGACGGCCCAACAAACCGGCCGGTGTGCGACTCCGGACAGGCCGCAATCTGTGCAGGCGTTCCGACCGCCAGCACGCGACCACCGTGGACGCCGGCCTCGGGACCAAGGTCGATCACGTAGTCTGCACCGCGGATCACGTCCGGATTGTGTTCGATGACCACGACGGAGTGGCCCTCGTCCACGAGGCGGTTCAACGCGCCCATCAACAGGCGGATGTCGTCGAAGTGCAGCCCGGTGGTGGGTTCGTCGAGGATGAGCAGCGCATTCGGCTCGGAGCGCGCCAGAAGTCTTTCCACAAGTTTGAGCCGCTGCGACTCGCCCCCGGAAAGGCCGTTCAGAGGCTGGCCCAGCCGGAGGTAGCCCAGTCCGATTTCCTCCAGGGCCCGCAGGGGGGGCTTGATGGAGGCCAGCGGAAGCGTGTCCGCAAAGGCTAGGGCCTCGGTAACCGTGAGCGACAGCACCTCGTCGATGGAAAGGCCGCCCAGTTTGACTTTCCGCACGTGCGCCTGGTAGCGGCGGCCCTCGCATTCGGGACAGCGGACGAACACGTCGCTGAGAAACTGCATCTCGATTTTCTCGAAGCCCGACCCGCCGCACCGCTCGCAGCGGCCAGCGCCGGAGTTGAACGAAAAGGTGCTCGCGGTGAAGCCGGCGTCCTGCGCGTCGGACGTGGCGGCAAAGGCGGCGCGGATGGCGTCAAAAATGCCCAGGTACAGCGCGGGGCTGGAGCGCGGCGTCTTGGAGAGTGCGGACTGGTCCACCAGCACGACGGTGCCGACCTTGTCCGCCCCGCTGAGGGTGCTGGAGTCGGCGAGCGGTTCCTCCAGCTCAAGGCCCTTTGCGTGGGCAAGGTGGCGGTAAAGCACCTGGTGGACGAGCGTACTTTTTCCG
>CAMCIN010000067.1 GCA_945874745.1 Akkermansia muciniphila
CCCAGCGGCTTGAGCTTGACCGGCCCAGCGGAAAATTCGCCCCTCCACTGGAGCTTGAGCGGAATCGTGAGCTTCTGCCCCACGACCGCCTCAAAGGGCTGCTCTTGTCCGGGCAGGATGCTGAGCGGAGTGACCTCCGCCCCTCCAACGGAAACTGGCATGTCCGCAAAGAGCCTGGGAGCGGGCACCTCGCCGGAGTGGTCTTTGACCGGCCAAGCCATCGAAGCGGAGGGACAGTTGCGCCGCACCTCAACGCCGTTAATCTGCGCACGGCCAAACACCGTGGCAACGCTGACTCCTCGCGGAGCGTCTTCGGCAGCCGTGAGCAGGAGCGTGCCCTGGCTTTTTCCCGGAGGGATGCGCAGCCCCGCGGCCTTCACCCCGGGAGGCAGGTTTTCCATCTCGATTTGAATCTCCCCGTCGAACCCGTCCCGGCGCAAGGCCACCACATCAAAGGCCATCGTCGCCCCGCCACGCAGGGCCACCGGTTTGGAGAGGTTTGCACGGTCGCCGTTGCGCAACTCCATGTGCATCGCCCAACTCACCAACGAAAAGCCGGGGTCCACCTTGCGCACCACCAGTTGGTAGACGTTGCCGGCATCCGAGCGCGTGCCGCCGAACAGATCACGGATTTGCAGTCTGTAAATCCCGTCCTCCTTGCACTCGAGCTTCCCGAGGGCATCGGGACTGCCCACGTCGTAGGGCACCCCGTCGTACGCATAACCAGCACTGGAAAGTTTGACGGGACTGGGGATGTCGTTGAACTCCCCAACATCGGTCAAGACCTCGCCCGATGGTCCCTTGGTCACCTTCTGAACCAGCACGAACGGATCCGTGGGCAGGCCAAGCCGGGCAGAGACCGCCTCCACCCACCAGACATCGCCCTTCTTCCCCTCAAAATCGTAGGTGTCCACATCGCCGGCCGTGGCGAACGCCCCCCGGATCGCGCAGGGCAACTGGATCCGCTGCGCCTGAGCCGCTTTGTTGTTAGGCTCCACCTCGTCCACAAACGGAGTGGTGGCCGGGTCGATCTTCGGCACGGAGGCCCCGCTGACCGCAGGCATCGCAGGCTGCCGCTTGACCGGTGTGCCAGGAGCGACTTCCGAAAGGGCAAGGCGGTAAAAGTTTTCGGCCCCTCCCTGATAGGTCAGCCCGTGGACCTTCAGGGTGTATTTCCCATCGGTAGGCGCCGTAAAATCAATAAAAGCGGTGCGCCTCTCGGCCAGCAGTTCCCTGCCCTGCTCGTCAGAGAGCAAAAGCACCGGGGTCAGGCGTGAATCAATCCCCGTTGTGGTGCAGTCCAACAGAAGACGGGCGCCCTTGGCCGCCTTGAAGGTATAAAAGTCGATGCTGCGCGCGGTGGTGAAAGCGTTGCAAACCGTCCCGGGCGCCAGCTCCAGCGCCGTGTCCGCGGTAGTGTTCGGCTTGGTCCGGGCCACCTCCTGGAGGGCGCCCACCGAAAAACAACGCGCCGAGGAAATACCCAGGCGGGTCAGAAGCCGCGCCTCATGCAGCCCTTGGGGAGCGTCCGCGGCGGCCTGGACGACAAACCGGTTTTTCACCACCCCGCCCTTCTCGTCCCGTTTAGGTTCCGCACTGAGTTTGGCCGTGGAAAAGACCAGCTTTGGATCCTCGTCGATGTTGTCGCCGGCGATGCTGACCTCAATGGAGGTGCCGGCCTGAACACCCATCGGAAACACCGTCAACAGACGGGGCGCGGGGAGCACGACGAGCTGGGCGAGGCCGCGGGAGGCGCCGCCGCTCAGCGAAGCGCAAAGCAGCAGGGAAGCGAAAATACGGGGGGACATAAAGGCTCAGTGGTTGAAGAGGAATTCCTTGGTATTGACGAGTGCCCAGACCAGGTCCTCGTACGCTGACTTGCGCGAGAGGCCGGCCTCCAGCGGCTTGCCCTCGGCGTCCTGGCGCGGCTTGCGCAGATGGGAAAGCGCCGTCTCGACCTCCGCAGGTTGGGGCGCCCGGCACAGGGCAGCCGCGTAGAGCTCGCGCATGTTTTCTTCGTCCGCCGGATTTTTGGCGAAGCGGGCCGCCCGGCCGTCGGCCTTGGCAAGTTTGCCCTTCATTTCCGCGGCATTCATGAGGTGCAGACTCTGGGACAGGTTGGAGCTCTGCACCCGCTCGCACTCGCAGGCGCTATCGCCTTCCGGTCGGCCAAACACCGCCAGAAAGTAGGAAGACCTGTTGTAGCTGTTGTCCGGCAAAGCGATCGCCTTGGTTCCAGCCGGCAAGTCCGCAAAGTCGGTGGCCGCCCCGGTAATCTGGTCGACGCCGTCGAGCAGGACCTCGGCATTGAGCCGCTTGGGGTAGTAATGGGAGAAGTTCTGCCGGTCCGCCGCGTTGTGCGAGTTGGGCTTGGACGCCAGTTGGTAGGCGGCCGAACCCGTGATGGCCCGCACCAGGGCTTTCAGGTCGAAATTGCTCTTGAGAAAATGGGCCGCCAGCGCGTCCAGAAGCTCCGGGTTGGAAGCGGGATTGGTATCGCGCATGTCGTCCTCGGGCTCCACCAGGCCGCGGCTGAAGAAGTGCTTCCAGTAGCGGTTGACGAGGGCCTTGGCGAAAAACGGGTTCTCTTTCGCCCCCATCCAATCCCCGAGAACCAGCCGGGGATCGTCGTCGGGAGGGATCTCAAAGGCCGGTGAGCCAAGCCCGGCGGGTTTGACCGTCTGCTTGGTTTTCTTGTTCTCGCCCAGGGCGACGCCCCGCTTGTGAAAAATGACGGACTGCCCGGCGATGGCGGTAGGGCGGCGGCCGATCTGGGTGAAGAAAGCGGAAAGCCCGTAGTAATCCTGCTGGCTCCAGCGCTCAAAGGGATGGTGGTGGCACTGGGCGCAGTTCATACGCACTCCGAGAAAAAGCTGGGAGACGTCCTCGAGCTGCTGTTCCGGGGTTTTGACCTGATTGAACCACGCGACCGGTGGGTTCTTGACCGCCTCGCCGGTGGCGGCAAGGAGCTCTCGCACCAGCTGGTCGTAGGGCCGGTTGGCCTGCAGTCCGTCCCGCAACCAGGAATGGAACGCGAAGCTGGCGGGTGTCCCCTTTTCCAGCCGCTTGTTACGCAGAAGCGCCGCCCATTTGTTGGCGAAATAGTCCGCATACCCCGGGCTGCTGAGAAGCGACTCGATGAGAACCGCGCGCTTGTCAGGGGCGCTGTTTGACTCAAAGGCCTTCACCTCCTCCAGCGTGGGAAGGTGTCCGGCGATGTCCACGCTCGCCCGCCTCAGAAAGGTGGAGTCGTCGCAAACCTCCGAGGGCGGGATACTCAGCCGCTTCAAATTCGCAAACACCAGTTCGTCGATAAAGTTGTTCGTCTTGGGCAGGCTTCCCATGGGCGCACCCAAGGGCACTGACGCGGAATAGGTCGCCACATTCCCCTGGTAGCGCACCATCACAGCGACGTTTCCGGGAATGTCCGACACGCTCACCAGGCCGGCCTCGCCAGCCTCCGCCATCGCCTTGTCGTTGGACTCGTACAGCGCCAAACGCGTGACATCGCGGCTTGAACCATCCGAAAACCGTGCCGAAACGGCCAACTGCTGTTGGGAACGCATCCCCAGCGTGCCCCTGGGTGGCCTGACCTCGAGGCCAGTCACCGTCGGTTCACCGGCCAGCGCGAAGGGCATCCCCTGCGCGATCCAGCCCACCAGGGTCTGGTAGTCCTCGGAATCCTTGGCGATTTTTCGCCCGCCCCCGTGGGGCGTGGTGTTGGTGGCCTTCAAAAGCAGAAGGCTCTTTTCAGGGGCGGCCGGGAACACGCGCCTTCCGCGGCCCTCCTTGACGATGTGCTCGAAGTCTTCCTGCGGCTCAAAACCGAAGAGCGACAGGCGAAAACCGTTCTGCCCATTCCCAGCCTTCGCGTGGCACCCGCCTGAGTTGCAACTGGCCTTCGTGAGGATGGGTTCCACATCGTTGACAAAACTGAACGAGCGCCCGCCTCCGGCTTCCTGCGCAGCGAGGGACACGCCGGCAGACAAACAGAAAAGGACGAGGCTCGCGAAAAAGAGGTGGAATCGCATTTGGTCACTAATGTGACCCTGTCAGACCCCTTTCTTTTGATAAAAAACTCAGGGATTCAGGATATTCGCCCTCTTGCTTTTGGTCCTTCGCCGTTTTCCGCGGACCACTTTTCCCCGGTCGTCCATGGAACGGCAGTTATCCACAGATGAAACAGATTTTCACAGAGACACCGTTTGGTTTCTTCTCATCTGCCAAATCGGTGACGGAAATCTGCGGATTTTTCTCTGAACGAAATGTTCGCGTTCATTATCCAGAAAAGCCGGCGGAGCGGCTTCCGTGATACCGGAAGCGTCCCCTGAACGCCTATTTGTCACCCTTTAAGAACGCGACCAGGTCGGCAAGATCCTGCTTGCTCAGGGCGCTCTCAAAGCCGTTTGGCATCAACGAGCCGCTCAAGGCCTCAAGCTTCGCCAGGTCGCTTCGTAACAGGCTCGTCTCCGTTGCCAGCGGCCCCCGCAAAGTGATGGAGTCGGGCGTCTCGCTTGCCAGAATCCCCCCGAAACTCTTTCCATCCTTAGTCTCTGCAATGTAGGCGGCAAAAATCGGGGAGATTTCGGCATCTGGTACCAGGATGTGAAAAAGGATGGTCTCCTTTGGCTGGTTGCGGATGTCTAGCAGGTCCGGGCCCACCGGATGCCCCTCGCGCTCGAGCCGATGACAAGACGAACAGGCCTGCTGAAAAAGCTGCTTTCCGTGGGCCGGCACCGCTGCAAGTTGCAAAGCCGCCTTGGCGTCCTCAAACACCTGCTGGCGGCCTGCGTCCCCATTCTGGAGGAGCTTCTCGGCCTGCTCCCGAATCCCGGCGTCTTTGTGCTTGAGAATCTGTTTGCGGCGCACCCCGCTGATGGCGTTGGAGGGCAGCCTGCCGGCCTCAATCGCGCCCAGAACGCTCCTTGTGTGGAAGCCAGAAGTCAGCAAGGCGCCTGCGACGGTATCCCGCAGACTCGGAGTGTAGGCGGCCCAATGTGCGAGAAGTTTCTCCGCCACCTCAGGCTTTTCAAAACTCGCATAGGCCCTCACCGCAACGGTCCGCAGCTCCTCATTGGGCTCCCCAACCGCGAGAGACCCGAGCGCCTCGCCCGCAGTCGACCAAGGCATCCACGCGAGCAAGCGGAGCGCCGGCATCCGCTCAGCACTCGGGCGTTGGACGTCCGTTGCCAACGCGGGGAGGCGCTGAATTAAGGCCTGCAGCCGTTTTGAAGACTTCAACGCCTTCGGCGCACCCTGGCCGAGGGCTTCCAAGACTGCTCCAAGCGAAGTCTTGGCCCTTTCCAGATGGCCAAGCAACAAAGGCAGCACCACTTCGGGCCGGGGTTCCGCCGCCTGCGTCAGCGCAGCCACCAGACTCGCCGCATCCGGGAGGCATCCGCCGAGAAAAGCAAGCAGGTCCTGGGTGCCCGCCCCGGCTGGATGTTTCGCCGTCAGCCCTGCAAGAAAAGCCTCAAGCAGTTGGGCCTCGCGGCCTGCAATTCCGCTGAGAACCCCCGCGCGCGTCCAGCGGTCTTCCGCGTCCAACAGAGCGATTGAGGCAAGCGCCTGGGTCGATTCGGACGCCGTGGTGTTGCCCAGCGCCAGCGCAGCGAGAAACCGGGTGTGCGCGTTATCAGAATGAGCGGCGGCGAGCCGTTCTTGAAGCCACTTCCTGAACGCGTCCACAGTCTGGGGTGCTGGAGCATCGGCCCATCGCTGGTCGAACCGCGGAACGGGCCGGGGCTGGCGAGGTTTCCCTCGTTTCTGAGCCACAACCCTCCAGATCCTGCCTCGATCCTTGCCCGACTCAAAGTCGGTGTGCTTGCGCACCTCGACGGGAAGATAATCCGGATGTTCGATCACCTTCCTGTACATGTCCGCGACGTAGAGCGCCTGGTCCGGCCCAGCAGCTAAAAAAACGGGCCGAAACCAATCGTCCCGAGAGGCGAGCATCTCCTGTTTTTCGAGCAAAGGCTCGGCCGAGAAGGCCGTCCCCCGCTCCACCAACCTGTCGACATGAACCAGATTGCCGGTCGGATCACACGAAAGGGCGCATCCTTCATAGGCCTCGGGAAGCCCGGTCCCCCGCCAGATATGAATGCCGCATGCGGCGCTGAAGGAACCAGCATGGGAATCGGCCGTGGTAATGTTGGAACTAATCGGAAAAAGGCGTACCCCTGAGCCGCCGCCGCCGAGCAGCGACTGTACGGAGCGCTGGTTGCAGTCCTGAACGGTCTCGCTGAAGGTCAATTTCGGATTCCTTCGGAGCCACTTGGAGGAGAGAACAACCTGCTGGACCGGCAGCCGGTTCATGCAGATAAAACGCCGCCCCGCCGCGTCAAAGGCCATACCATACTGTGAACGCCCGTCGAGCTGTTCGACCTCCAAGGAGTCCGGGTGGAAGCGCACATCGCCGGTCATCTTCAAAGGCGGGCGTTCCGGATGCTCAGGACAGCTCAAAGTGCCCCCACTCAACCCGGCGGCGAGGTAGATCCAACCGTCGGGCCCCAACGTGGGGCAGTTCACCCTGAGCTGTGTGCTGCCCGAGGTGGCAAACCCCGTCAGAAGCACACGTTTTTCATCGGCGCGCCCCGTCCCCTTTGTGTCCCGCAGGAACAGAACGTCGGGGGCGCAGGTCACGATGAGACCGTCTTTCCAGGGCAGCACTCCGTTGGGAAAGGTCAGCCCCTCGGCAAACACCGTACGTCGATCCATCCGCCCGTCGCCGTCGGTGTCTTCCAGCAGAGCAACAACGCCCGCCCCCGGCTGGCCCTCGGGTGTGCCAATCGGATAACCCCGGTTCTCAGCCACAAAAAGGCGGCCACGGCCGTCGAATGCCAAGGCGCAGGGCGACGCGGTCAGGGGTTCGGCAGCCACCAATTCCACCCTGAGACCCGGGGCTGCCTCAAAAGCGCGCAGGGCGTCCTCTGGCGAGAGTGGACTTGGAAGAGGGGCGGAGTGGACTACCCGAGACAGAAACAACACCAAACCGACAAACCGGAACGGAGCGAGGAGTGGGCGCATCAAATGATCGGGGGGATGATTTCCGAAAGGCCAGCAGCCTGTCGAAAAATGTTCTGCCAGCGGGACTGTTCGACACCGAAACCTAAACCGAAACCGACACGGATTGAACAGGCTTGGTTCAATTCTGTGTAAACAGACCTCAGAAGAGCCAGAAAACCAAAGGCGCACCAAGCAGAAATATACTGCCCAGTACCGCCGCCCCACACGCCACAGAGGGCGGCAGGCTCCCCGCGCAGATGCGCACGAGTCGTCCTCCTGACACCCTACCGGTCACCGCCCCGCCCGGCTCGCTGTTCCAGAAAAACCACAAAGCGGTGCAAAAACTACAAGCACCACCCCCCAAACCCTCCAAAAAACCGCTATTCTCAGAGCAGACCCGACGCCAAGACTAGGCGCTCGCTGCCCCGCCTGGCAAAGCCTGGGTGCCCTTCCCTTCCTTGGAGTCGTCTCCACCCTGCTTTCCTGTCCACCACAGGACCACTGGGGCCGCCACAAACACTGAAGAATAGGTACCCACCAGAACACCGATCAGAATCGCCAGTGCAAAGTCCGCGAGTACCGGTCCCCCGAAAAACAGCAGGGAGATGGTCGTCAACAGTGTGATACCACCGGTGATGATCGTCCGGGAGAGGGTCTCGTTGATGCTCCCGTTCATGATCTCCTGAACCGAGCCCTTGCGCCCCGTCTGCATTCCCTCCCGGATGCGGTCGAAAACCACGATTGTGTCATTCACAGAGTAGCCTGCGATGGTCAACACCGCCCCCACCGTGACCAACGAGAACTCTTTCCCGAGCAACGCAAAGACGCCAACGGTGATGACAACGTCGTGCAGGAGCGCCACCAAGGCGCCGAGGGCAAAGGAGAATTCAAATCGAACGGTCACATAAACCAAGATCCCTAGGCAGCCCAGCACCAGCGCGAGCACTGAGTTTCTCGCCAATTCCCCCCCCACCAAACCGCCAACGGTCTCCACCTGCTCCAAACGGAATCCTGCGTCCGGAAACTTTGTCTTGAGCACCTCGCCGATCCGCTCGCCGATTCCCTGCGAGGCGTTCTCCGTGTGCGGGCTTCGGATGGTGAAAAACTCCTTTGCAGCAGATTTCTCAACTTGGACGGCCACATCCCCGAGATTCAACGCGGCCACAGTCGTACGCACGTCCTTCAAATCGGGTTTCGTCTGCGTGGCCTCCAGCACCACACGATCGCCGCCCTTGAAATCGACCCCAAAATTCTTTTCCCCACGCACCGCAAACAAAACCAACGAGGACAGAATCACGAGCACCGAAGCGGTCACAGACACCTTCCTCCAGCCTAAGAAGTCGATATTGGTCGAAACCAGGAGTTTTCCCATGCTCACCCGCTTGATGAAACCCCACTCTACAGCCCATGCGAACAGGCTCCGCGAAGCCACCAGCGCGGTGAAAAGCGTGGCGACAATCCCGATGATCAAGGCCACAGCAAAGCCTTTGACCGGCCCCGACGCTTTCCAAAACAGGATCATCGCCGTGATCAGTGTCGTGATATTGGAGTCGAAAATCGCAGAGGACGCCTTGTCAAAAGCGGACCGCACGATCGCTGACAACGGACGCCGCTCATCCATCTCCTCGCGGAGTCGCTCGTAGACGAGCACGTTCGCATCCACAGCCATCCCCAAGGTTAGGATCACCCCGGCAATACCAGGCAGCGTCAACACCGTCCCGAACATGCCCATTGCACCAAACAGTAAGAGCAGGTTCACCAGCAGCGCGATGTTGGCCACCACTCCGCTGAAGCGGTAGTAAAGCAATACAAAAACTGCCGTCATCGCCACGCCCAGAAGCCCTGAAAACACCCCGCTCTTGATCGAGTCCTCCCCCAAGGTGGCAGACGCCGACCGCTCCTCCTCGATCACCACCGGAGTCTGCAAGGGGTTCTCCAAAACGCTGGCCAGATTCCTCGCCTGATCCTCTGTGAAACTGCCGGAGATCGAGGCATTGCCCCCAGTAATCGCCTCGCGGATCACAGGCGCAGACTGCACTTTGCCGTCTAACATGATGGCAAAACGCTTTCCCACATTCTCTTGGGTGAGCTTCGCAAACAAAGCCGCCCCCTCACTGCTAAAGCGCAAACTCACCCCCCAGCCCTGCGTATCAAAGTAGGCATGTGCCCCGCTGACCATGCTGCCGGGAATATCTGCCTTCTTGTGTACCACCAAAGATTCCGGCGCACGCGTGCTCCCCTGCTCGCTGTAAACTTCCACCTTGTAGGCGGGATCAGGCGGCACTAATCCCGCCACGATCGAATCGCTCTGGGGATGGACCATCTTGAAATCCAGCTTCGCCGGCCGGTAAAGCTGCTCCCGCGCCTCTTGGAGCTTCGCAGTGTTGATCCCGGGAATCTGCACAAGGATCCGGTCTGTTCCCTGGGGCGCGATCACAGGCTCACTCGTCCCCATCGAGTCGACCCGCCGGCGGATCACCTCCCTGGCTTGATCCAGCATTGCTGGTGTGATCTCCCTGGCCGGAGCACCGTCCTCCGCCTCGGCCTTGAGCCGCACTAGAAAGGACGTCCCTCCCTTCAGATCCAGTCCAAGCGCCAACTTTTCCTCGGGCGGATACACCGCGGAAAGGGCGACGAAGGCCACGAGCACGGTGAGCACGCTCCCCAGAATGCGCTTTGAGCGCTCGTTATCAGTGAAGAAGTACCAAGCAAAAAGCCCTGCCAAAAGCAGGCCTACAAAGAATACAAAGACGGGTGTCATGGAGGCGTTAGTTTAAAAGGGGGGGTTGAGGAATGCCTAAATAAATTACAGGGGAAAACAAAGGGGAGCCGAAATACCGGCTTGCGCGCAAGCTGACGACAAACAAATCGGGGGCCCGCAAACTGTCCGCCAAGGGGGCGGCCAAACGGGGGGAGGTAAGGAAAAGCGTTCCAGCGTCCGAGGGGAGCCTAATTTAGGCCTTCTCCAGACTAACCTTCACTTCTTTCAACACAGAGGCGATCGCGCTCTTGTCCACTTCGATGCGTACGTTATCTGCAACCTTAAGCATCAGAGTGTTCCCGTCCTTCATGTTGGAAACGATCCCATGGATGCCGCCGGTGGTGACCACGGCGTCACCCGTTTTCATATTGTCGACCATTTCCTGCAGCTTCTTACGCTGCTGCTGCTGAGGCCGCAGCACCAGAAAGTACATGATCACAAACACACAGATCATCGGAACAAACATTCCGGCGACTCCGGGGGCCTGGGCGGCGCCAGTGGCCTGGGCTAGCATCAATGGGAGTGCATACATAAAAGTGTTTTAAGCTGTTGGAAACAGAAGGACTGGGAGCTTGCGGGACCTGTCCTAAGTTTCCCTCAAAGGGGAAGACAGACAAAGTCAGGGCCGGATAACCTATCCAGCGAGCCCAGTTTGTCCAAAACTTTCAGACCTCAAGCCTTCGTGAGGAGTTAAGCGGCCCGTGCTGAGGCAAACCGCCCGCTCCGGTCTCGGAGTGCTACGGCGAGCGCCTTGCGCTCAAGCGCAACATTAGCACGTACAGCAAAGCCATGCCCGCCACCGCCCCAACAAACCAGAGGGACTCGCTCTTTACCGCCTTGATCATCAGCTCAGGGTTGTCAATCAAGCCGGGATTCCGCTCTGACACGCGCGCGCCCAGCCAGGCCAGAATCGAGCACCAGATAGCGGAACCCGACAATGTCATCAAACTGAACCTTCCAAACCCCATGCGGAGAATTCCGGCGGGAATGGATACCACGTGCCGAACCACAGGCAGGAGGCGCGCAAAAAAGATCCCGCCCGCCTGGTAGCGGTGCAGGAAACGCTCCGCCCTTTCGAGCTTCTCCTCGTTGAGGAGCAAGCGCTTTCCAAAGCGAGCGACCGCCAGACGTCCTCCCCACAGCGCCAACCAATACGAGGCCGCCGACCCCAAATAGGAACCGAGGGTGCCCGCCAAAACCACCCCGACCAAGCTCATCCGGCCCTGCGCAGCCCAATAGGCGGCCGGCGGAATCACAAGCTCGCTGGGCACCGGAAAGATCGTGCTTTCCAATGCCATGAGAAGCGCCACGCCGCCGTAACCCCAATCACGCACCCAGCCAAACCAAATTAAGATCAAAGCATGCATAGATACGAAACTGAGAAAGCGGCAGAAACGGCGGAAACAAGCCTGGAGACGGTCGCGAAGTAAGGAACCGCCCCCCGCCGCAATGGTGACTAAAAAACCTCGGTCTCGTCTGTCAGACCGGGGTCGAGCCGGATGGAATCCAACCTGCGACGAGCGCCCCGCTCCGAATCCGGATTCTGCCAAACCCGCAGCACCGTTTGCACGACGGCTGGCACCGCCAAAAGGACGCCTAGGGAAAGCAGGGTGGCAGCGGTCGTCTTCTGAGTCGGACGCTGCAACTTGCCGGCGATCAAAAGGCCGATACCGCAACCGACAGCAGTCTGAGTAACGGCAACGAGACTGGCTTTGGTCAGATCTGAAGAGCGTTGGGGAGCCATGGCGATGCTATAGCTATACCGCGCAGATCCATCCAATGGCGACACAGAATCCGATATCCGGCTCATTTTAGATCAAACCTTTTTTGTCTTTGCTCCGTAGCGATGGGTGGAACTCCAAAACCGCAGAGCGTGGCTGGTGAACCAACGCGAGGGGAAGGCCTCTCCGCCATCCCCTGCCTCATTTTGGCCGGCAGCGAGGAAAGCCTGCGGCGAGCAGACAGGGACATCTCAAATGCATTCAACAATGCATTCAACAATGCATTCAAAAAAGCACACAGAAAAGCACACAAAAGGCTCCCACCCAGCCAGAAAGCAACATTAGCGAACAAAGCGAAAGCGGGAGGGCTCACTTATGCAAACTGGAGGCGGATACTTTGCCGGACACAACCCGGCGCAAACAGCAACGCGGACCCCTGCGGCGCTTGCCCTCGCGGGGGCCTTTCTTGTGGCGGCGCTTCTCCAGTGGTGGGGAAGCGACGCCACCCTTGGCACCGGCGGCGAGGCGCTCGGGGACGAAGGCAGCCGTTGGATGGACCATTGCGCCCTGCGCTGGGAGCGCGTCAGGGACGCGGGAGAATGGTGGAGGCTGCTGGCGTACTGCGCGGTGCACCATTCATTTTGGCATGCCGTCGCAGGAGCGCTTGGGCTCTACGCGGCAGGCCGGGCGGTGGAGCCCATCATCGGCACGGGGCAGATGCTTTGCGCTGCACTGCTTGGGACCGTTGCAGGGGCGCTGACGAGCTGCGGTTTGAGCGCCATTGTTTCCCTGTCCCAATCCGGCGGCGCGGAAGGCATGGCGGCGAGCGGAGGGGAGCTTTCGCTGGACGGGCCTCCGCTCCAGGGGACACTTCCGATGCTTGCCGCGCTCGTGGGGGTGTACAGCACCATTTTACCCGGCTGGCGCATGGGTGCTGCCTCCCGCTGGAAGGTACTCTTTCCCCTCACCGCCGGGGCCTTTGGCTGGCTGTCGGCCGTTGGCTGCGCGCTGTGGTGGGCAACGGGTTGGTTTCCCGAAGCGGGGCCCGCCCCCATGCTCGCCGGCCTGTTTGTGGGCTGGGCTTTTGCTAGGCTTCTAGGCTTCGGAAACCCCCTTTTTATCCAGCGCAAACCCTCCGCCCACGCACTAGGATGCCGGCGGGTCGAGGAAATGAACTGGGAGGAGTTTCTCCGCGTCGAACTCAACCCGGTACTGGAGAAAATCTCCACCCAGGGCATCAACAGTCTCACGCGGGCGGAGTGGAGAATTCTGCAACAGAGCCGCAGGAAGCTGGAGGGATGGTAGCGTCGGCGCAACGGAAACTGCCGCGACACATCTGAGAGAGTGAGTCAGCCCTTCTTCAGCGTCCTTTGAAAACGGGCAGGCAGCTTGGAGCGCCCAAAGCTTGTGCCGGTTACGTCGGCGAGAGTCTGCGCCTTGGGGTAGGTCTCACTCTTTGGATCCCCGGGCCTATTCGCATCGCTGTGATTTCTGCTGCTACTGTTGGCGACTCCTCTGGCAAAGTCCCTCCGTGCTCCACCCTGAGTCCGCAACCTTCCCCGCTGAAACCTTGCGTGCCGCATTGGCTCACTGGTTTTCAGCTCACGGCCGTGTCCTACCGTGGCGCACAAATCCCTCGCCTTACGCCGTATTGGTTTCGGAGTTTATGCTCCAGCAAACACAGGTTGCCACGGTGATGCCGTATTTTGTGCGTTGGCTGGAGCAATTCCCCACCCTGCATAGGCTCGCGGAGGCGTCCGAAGACGAGGTGCTCCTTCTCTGGCAGGGGCTTGGCTACTACTCTCGCGCCCGCAACCTCCACCGGGCCGCCAAGGTGGTGGTGGAACGATTTGGGGGAGAGCTGCCCTCCGATCCGGCGGTGCTCTCCTCCCTCCCGGGGGTAGGGCCCTACGCAGCGGGCGCCATCGCCGCCTTCGCCTTCGACCGGCCCGTCCCAACGGTCGACGCCAATATTGCCAGGGTCCTCGCCCGGCTCGCAAACGTCAAACTGCCGGTCGATTCCCCCGCCGGAAACCGCGCAATCTGGGCCCTTGCCGCCTCGCTTCTGCCGGAAAAAGGCGGCGGCCGCCTACACACCTCCGCCTTGATGGAGCTAGGCGCCTTGGTCTGCCTTCCGAAAAAGCCGCAGTGCCTTGTTTGCCCGGTGCAGGCCCACTGCCGCGCGCAGGAACCGGAAACACTTCCGCTCAAGGCGCCGCGAAAGGCCACGGTCCAGCTCACGGAGTGCGCCGCTTGGATCCTCGGCGAGGAAGGGGTGCTTCTCGAGCGACAAACGGGCCGCCGCTCGGGTGGGCTTTGGAGCCTGCCCAAGCTGAGGCTTCCCCCAACCACTGCCCCCTTGTTTCAGACGGTTTACCCGTTCACCCACCATCGCATTACGTTGCAGGTCCACGCCGCACAGCCATCCGATGTGCTGTCCGCGGAACAGAGCTGGTTTGCGCCCGAGCGGATTCTGGACGAGGCTGCCCTGCCGGTGGGCCACCGCAGGGCCGTATCCGCTCTTCTGGCCGCCCGCTTAGGCTTACCCAACAGCGGAAGCCCCCTTCCGGCGGTTGTTCCGGAACAAACCTCCGCGCTTCTCTAGATACGCAGTGACCAACCCTGCCCTGCTTCAAAACCTTTCCATTCCCGACCTGTGGCAGCAACAAGCTGTCCGGGCCTTGCGGGAGGGCTATGACGTGGTCGTCCACGCGCCCACCGGGGCGGGAAAAACTTTCATCTTCGAACTGTTCCACCCTTCCCTCAAGGGGCAGGCGGTTTTTACGGTGCCAACCCGGGCGCTGGCAAACGACAAACTTGCGGAATGGCGCCGTCGGGGTTGGGAAGTGGGGATTGCCACGGGCGATGTTGCTGAGGGCCTCGATCGCAAGGTGCTCGTCGCGACCTTGGAGACGCAGCGCAACCGCCTCCTTTCAGCCGAGGGGCCCCGGTTGCTTGTCATCGACGAGTACCAACTCATCTCCGACCCGGTACGGGGGGTGCACTACGAGCTGAGCATCGCGCTGGCGCCGCCCGGGACCCAACTACTGCTGCTGAGCGGCTCGGTCTCCAATCCCCACGACGTAGTCAAGTGGCTCCAGCGCATCGGCCGCAAAGCCCTCTTGGTGGCCCACTATGAGCGGCCTGTACCCCTCGTGGAGGTCGACCTTCCGGGTATCCCCGACCACTCACCCGCCGGGCTCCGCACCTGGTGGCCTCGCATGATCCGAAACGCATTGGCAGAAGACATGGGGCCCGTCCTCCTCTTTGCGCCGAGGCGCAAAGCAGCCGAACAGCTCGCCTCTGAACTGGCCTCGGCGCTTCCTCCGTGCGCCCCGCTTTCCCTTACCGAGGCGCAAGTCCACCTCGCCGGCCGCCAGCTGACCAAGATGCTTCGGGCCCGGGTCGCATTCCACCATAGCGGGCTTTCTTTCGCGCAACGCGCCCAGCTGGTGGAGCCTCTCGCAAAGGCCGGACAACTCCGTGTGGTGGTCGCCACCATGGGTCTAGCGGCTGGGATAAACTTTTCCATGCGCTCAGTTGCCGTATCAGGCACCACCTACCTCGTGGGCGGTAGCGAGCGCAAAGTCAGCGCCGCCGAACTGCTCCAGATGTTCGGCCGCGCCGGCCGCCGCGGGCTGGATGACACCGGTTACGCGCTTGTCTCCCAGCACCCTCCACGCCTCCACGATGCGCAAGCCCTCCCCCTCCGGCGCAGCACGCAGCTGGACTGGACAACGCTTCTGGCGGTCATGCACCACGCTGCGCTGCGCCACGAGCCTCCCTTTCAGGCCGCAGTGCGCCTAAACGGCCGGCTTTTTGCCGCGGACACCGTCCCCATCGGCTGCGAACATGCGCTTCAGACGGGCCCGAGTCCCTGCGGGCTTTCTGTGGATGCGGAGCGGGCCCGCTTTCTGCGCAGGGGCGCCGTCGAGATGTGGGGCAGCGCCCGGGCCTGGGAGGAACGTCCGGCTAGGGAGGAGGCCGCGCTACTTTCGGAGGTTTTCGTTCAGACCTCCCCAAAAAAAGTTGCAGCCGCCCTGCAGGAAGCCGCTCCCGTCGAAAGTGCCGAAAATCTCGAGAGTGGCTGGGTACCGGCCTCCAGCCTGCCGGCCTTCATGCAACGGTTCGGCTCCGGCCCCCTTTGCCGGCTACCCGGCCCGCTCAAACGCTACGGTCGAGAACTCCATCTGGGCCAACGCCGTGGAGACGGCGCGCTGGCGCTTTCGCCCAAGCTGCGCAAGTCCCTCGGGCTTTCGGCAGTCGCCGCCGAAGACCTCCCCGCAAGCGTTCTAGCCAGGCTGCCCTCCGCCACCGGTGGCGGAGTCGCCGTTGGACTGCTGCCGAGGGGAGAACAGCTTTTTGTGCAACTGGACTATGGCGACCTCCCCCAGAAGGCGTGGCGAGATGCGTCCGGCAGGCTGCTGCTGAATCCCCCAACCCGGCGGGTTCTCCCCCCGCCCTGCGCTGACTGCCCACAAAAGAGCTGGTGTGAAACCGTGCCCATCACTCAGTCGGCCGCCTACGCTTGGAGGGAGTTGGGGCTCACTCTTCCCGACGGCACCCCCACGCGCCGGGGCGTCCTCTTTTCGTTCTTCCAGCACGGAGAGGGGCTCGCGATTGCTGCGGCCCTCGAGGATCCCGGCTACGCGATCGAAGACCTCCTTTTCGACCTCGCAGACCTGCGCGGCGGCCCCCGCTTTGCAGAGGAGGACGGCCAGGCCTCCGGACGGCTTGGCCTTGTTTGCCAGCGGACCTTCCGAAATGCCGACTACCCCGGCTACCTCGAGTTTGGGATTCCCACCACTTACGGTGCGGGGGCGAGCGAAGTCATCCGGGGCATCGTCCAGCTGCGCCGGGGAAAGCAGGAGTTTTTTTCGGAAACGCTCCGGCTCGGAGACATCGAACGCGCCCTTTTGGAATGGCGCAGCCTTCTGCGCCATTCTGCCCACGCCCCCGCCTACCCTTGGGAGCGCTGGGAAGCGTTCCAAACAGCGGCCAGGACTTATGCGACTGCGCAACAACCGGCCT
>CAMCIN010000068.1 GCA_945874745.1 Akkermansia muciniphila
AGGTCTCCAAAAACAACCCCGACAAGGCGGATCCAGACAGCGCGCGGGTGATCATGCAGATCGACTACCCCTACTGCAACCACCACGGCGGCAAGATGGCCTTCGGCCCGGACGGCTACCTCTACATCGGCGTGGGCGACGGCGGCTGGGAAGGCGACGTCATCAGCACCGGCCAGGACCTCCACACCTGGCTGGGCAAAATGCTCCGTATCGACGTCAATGTCTCCTCCACTGACCGCGCCTACGGCATTCCCAAGGACAATCCCTTTGTCACCCCGCTCCAGCAGATGGTGCTTTTCGGGGTCTCCGAGCTCCAGTTCTCCAAGATCCATCCCAAGGCCAAGCCCGAGATCTGGGCGTACGGACTGCGCAACCCCTGGACGTTTTCCTTTGACCGGAAAACCGGTGAGTTCTACATCGCCGACGTAGGCCAGAACCACTGGGAGGAAATCGACCTCCAACCCGCCGATAGCAAGGGCGGCGAAAACTACGGCTGGAAGTTCATGGGCGGGAGCCATCCCTTCCCCATCGAGTTGGAAAAGAAGGGCGCGCCGCGGGTGGGGATTCTTCCAATCGCGGAGTACAGTCACGTCGACCAGGGAATCTGTGTGGTGGGCCTTGGGGTCTACCGCGGCAAGGAATATCCCAGCCTTGAAGGCACCTATTTCGCCGCGGACTGGGGTTCGGGCAAGGTCTGGGGCATGCAGCGCGACAAGGCCAACAAGTGGCAGATGCAGGAGTTGCTGGATTTGGACACCCCGATTCGTCCCACCAGCGGCGGCGAAGACGAGGCGGGCAACATCTACCTCAGCCACGCCAGCGCCAACTACGGCAGTCCTGTAGACCCTGCAGTCGGCGAACGCGGGGCCGTCTGGAAGATTGTGCCCGCAGACAAGGTTCCCGCCGGCGCAGAAGTCGCTCCGCTGCAGAAGTAGCAGCCGCCCCTTGCCACTGTCTTCCTAGCAAAAGAGGGCGTGGCGGATTTCTTCCGCCGCCACGCCCCCTTCCTTCCTTCTCTTCGGTCCTCCTCCGTCATTTCCGCATGAAATCACTCTCCCCATCCGTCTCTCTTCCCCTTCTTTTTCTGGCCGTTTGCGCGGCCCACGGCGCGCTTCAGAGCCGGGCCCTCGGCGCGGAGGACGCCGCCAAGCCGCCCGCTGCGGCGCACGCCGGCGCCCACGAGGGGATGGGACTCAAGCGGGAACTGATCGAGGGAATCACCCCCGCGGACTTCCTGAGGCTTTCAACCAAACCGAAGACCGTCCACATCACGTTGGTGGCGACCTACTCCGCCAACAACTACGGCATGAACTTCAACGGCTTCTCTTACGGGAAGGCCGTTTACCGGATCCCGGCCGGCTGGAATGTGGAGGTCTCCTTCATCAACCCCAGCCCGGTGCCCCACAGCGCCGTTGTGGTGGAGCGGGACCAAATCAAAAAACTCCAGGTCGGCGAGCCCGCCTTCAAGGGCGGGGCCACGCCCAGCGCCACTGTCGGGATCAGTTCCAACAAGGCGGCGTTCCAATTCACCGCAGACGAACCCGGGGACTACGCCCTCGCCTGCGGGTTTCCCTCCCACGCCCTTGCCGGCCACTGGATCGCCCTCGAGGTGAGCGCGAGTACGGCGGCCCCCACGCTCCAACTCGGGGACGCCGCCCCCGTGCAGGCATCCGCGGCAAAGTAGCCTTGGCTCATGGCTCCAGCACCGGTCACCGCCCTCCGCGTCCTCAAGGTGACGCAGGGGGGGCGGGAGCATTTGGAGGATCTGGTTGCCACCGAGGAGCCTCTGGCGTTGACGCTCGGCTACTCCACCCCTCTCGGCCGCGAACAAAGGGAGCTTGCTGTTACCATGCGCACGCCCGGGAACGACTTCGAACTGGCCTTCGGCTTTCTTTTTACCGAGGGGATTATCACCTCCCCGGAGGACGTCCTCTCCATCAGGCACTGCTCGGGCAGCGAAGCCCGCGGCAGAGAGGGCAACATCCTCAAGATAGAGCTTTCCGAAAACCTCTCCCTGGCCCCGCACATCTTTCAGCGGCAGTCGTTCATCAGCTCCAGCTGCGGGGTCTGCGGAAAGGCCTCGATCGAAGCGGTACGGGTGCACGCCCCCGTCCCTTGCGAGGAGGACACCCTGCGGTTTGACGCCGACCTGCTGGGTACGTTTCCCGCCAAGGTGAGCACGCAGCAGCGCGTGTTCGGGGTCACGGGCGGACTCCACGCCGCGGCCTTGTTCGACACCGCAGGCGCGCTGCTGGCCCTGAGGGAGGACGTTGGCAGGCACAACGCCGTGGACAAGCTTCTCGGCCACGCCCTCTTGCAGGGATGGCTGCCACTGCGCGAACAAATCCTTTTTCTGAGCGGCCGCGCCAGTTTTGAGCTCCTTCAAAAGGCCGCCCTTGCCGGGGTGCGTGCGGTCTGCTCTGTCGGAGCGCCCTCCAGTCTGGCCGTGCAATGCGCCCTGGAGTTCGGCATCACGCTCGCGGGCTTCCTGCGCGAAAACCGTTTCAATCTCTACTCCGGCGAGCACCGGCTCCTCGACCCCATGGCCACGGACGTCCTGGGCGCCAGGCCGTCCTGACCCGCACTGCTCTTCCCCCTCGCTCACAAACTACGTTTCGTTCCATGGACCAAAAGGCACCTTCCCCCACAGACCAGCCGGCCCCGCTCCCCCACGCCGAAAACCCGGAACGCTTCACAGGCCTGCGCCTCGGGGAAGTGGCGGAGGTGGCCGCCGGCTTGCCGGCAGTGGCCAGCAGCATGCGCCACGTCTTTGGCGAGATGGGAATCGTCCGCGGCGTCACTGCGCTCTTTGCGCTCAACCAGAAGGAGGGCTTTGACTGCCCCGGCTGCGCCTGGCCCGACCCCGACGACGAACGCTCCCCCATCGCCGAGTACTGCGAAAACGGCGCCAAGGCCCTTGCAGAAGAGGCGACCACCAGCACGCTGCCCCCGCGGTTTTTTGCGGAAAACTCCGTGGCCTCCCTCTCGGAACTGGACGATTTTGAAATTGGAAAAAAGGGGCGCCTCACCCAGCCGATGTACCTGCCGCCGGGGGCGACCCATTACCAACCGGTGGAGTGGGACGCCGCCTTTGCGCTCATCGCGCGCCACCTCAACAGCCTGGCCAGCCCGGACGAGGCGGTCTTCTACACCTCGGGCCGCACCAGCAACGAGGCCGCGTTTCTGTACCAGCTTTTTGTCCGCGAGTTTGGCACCAACAACCTCCCCGACTGTTCCAACATGTGCCACGAGTCCAGCGGAGTGGCGCTTTCGGATTCCCTCGGCCTCGGCAAGGGCTCAGTCACACTAGAGGACTTTTCCAAAGCCGAGGTGATTCTCATTCTGGGCCAGAACCCGGGCACCAACCACCCCCGGATGCTGACCGCACTCCAGAAGGCACAGGAAAACGGATGCAAGATTATCTCCGTCAACCCCCTGCCCGAGGCGGGGCTGATGGGGTTCCAGAATCCGCAGGAGGTCAAGGGGGCGCTGGGCATCACCGCCCCGCTGACCGAGCTGTTCCTCCAGATCCGGATTAACGGCGACATGGCCCTGCTCAAGGGGATCATGAAACTATTACTCGCCGCCGACCGCGAGTCTGGAGGCGCCGTGTTCGACCACGCGTTCATCCGCGAACACACCGAGGGCTACGAGGCCTTCGCAGCCGGTCTCGACGCGGTGAGCTTCGAGGCGGTCCTCGAGGGCAC
This sequence comes from Akkermansia muciniphila, assembly GCA_945874745.1. Classification (GTDB taxonomy): domain Bacteria; phylum Verrucomicrobiota; class Verrucomicrobiia; order Chthoniobacterales; family Chthoniobacteraceae; genus Chth-196. The sequence goes on from CAMCIN010000068.1 coordinate 3,708, forward strand.
GGGCCTCTGCATGGAACAGCTCCGGACCGCCGCGGACCTGCTCGCCGGCAGGAGCCGCATCATCGCGTGCTGGGCCATGGGACTCACCCAGCACCGGAATGCCGTCGAAACCATCCAGGAGGTGGTCAACCTGCTTTTGCTCAAGGGCAGTATCGGAAAGCCAGGCGCCGGCACCTGTCCCGTGCGCGGACACAGCAATGTGCAGGGGGACAGGACGATGGGGATTTACGAAAAGCCTGGGAAGGACTTCCTCGACAAGCTCCAGGAAGTCTTCGGCTTTGCCCCGCCGCGGGCCGAAGGCTGGGACGTGGTCGAAAGCATCAAGGCGATGCATGCGGGCCGCGGCCGGGTGTTCATCGCCATGGGCGGCAACTTCCTCTCCGCCACCCCCGACACGCTCTTTACCGCGGAGGCGCTGCGCCGCTGCGCCCTGACGGTCCACGTCTCGACCAAGCTCAACCGCAGCCACCTGGTGCACGGCCGGGAGGCGTTGATTCTTCCCACCCTCGGGCGGAGCGACCAGGACAGGCTCCACGGCGAGCTGCAGTTTGTGACGTGCGAAAACTCCATGGGGGTCGTGCAGGCCTCCCGGGGCGGTCTCACCCCCGTCTCCGCCCACCTGCTGAGCGAACCGGTCATCGTCACGCGTATGGCAAGGGCCACGCTGCAAGGCCGCAGCGTGGTGGACTGGGAAAGCTTCGGCAGGCACTACGACCCCATCCGCGAGGCCATTGAGAAGACCATCCCAGGGTTTTCAAAGTACAATGCCCGCGCCCGGATTCCCGGCGGCTTTTATCTGCCCAACGCCAACCGGGAGGGGCGCTTCAGCACGGCCGGAGGAAAGGCCCGCTTCCATACCTCAGAGCTTTCCTTTCCGAGGATCGGCCCGGGCGAATACCTCATGATGACCATCCGCAGTCACGACCAGTTCAACACCACCATCTATGGCTTGGACGACCGCTACCGCGGGGTCTTCCACGAGCGCCGCGTGGTTTTCATGAACCCGGACGACATCAAAAAGGAAGGCTGGGAGCCTGGGGAAGTGGTGGACCTCTTCAACCACACCGACGGGATCGAGCGCGTGGCACGCCGGTTCCTGCTGGTGGCCTATCCGATCCCCGAGCGCTGCCTGGCCACCTATTTTCCTGAAACAAACGTCCTGGTGCCCATCGGGAGCGTCGCGAAACGGAGCAACACCCCCGTCTCGAAGGCCGTGGTACTCACGCTGCGCCGGTCTCCCTGAACAAGTCCAGCAAACCCCAGATTCACACATACATCCGCAGCTTTCGCAGATTTTACGGACAAGAGTCTCCCTCTGGCCCCCCTCAGAACATCTGCTGCATCTGAGTCATCTGTGGATCCCCCCCGTCCACTGTGGACACCCCCCGTTCCCCCACTGCACTCGCCCTAGGGAAGCGAAGCCGGAGCGGTTTGGACGGGCGACTGGGTGAACAGCGGCGTGGCTTTCTTGATGGATTGCATCACGCCCCAGCCCAGCGGCAGGGCGACGAGAAGCCAGGAGAGGAACAGTTTCATGCTGGAAAAGAGATCAAGGCTGTTTGAGGTGATGCCGCTCGGACACCGGCCGCACCAGCAGGTTTGCAACCAACCCGACGACCAGCAGCGCGCACATGAGGTAGAACGTCCCGTTGTAGGCCTCCGCCTTCGGAATACCGCCGGCCACGCGGCTGGTGAACAGGCTGTTGATGAGCCCCGGGCCGATCACGGCGGCCACACTCCAAGCGGTGATGAGCCGGCCGTGAATGGCCCCGACCTGGTAGGTCCCAAACAGGTCGCGCAGGTAGGCGGGGATGGTCGCGAAGCCCCCTCCATACATGCTGATGATTAGCGCCGTGCAGCCGACAAACAGGGTTTTGTTCTGGGTTTGCTGCGCATAGGGAAGCACCGCGTAAAGGGCCGCGCCGAGGATAAAGTAGATGCTGTAGACCGCCTTGCGCCCGGTCAGGTCGGAGACGGAAGACCAGGCGAAGCGCCCCCCCATATTGAAGATGCTCAACAGCCCGGTGAAGCCTGCGCCGATCGCAGCCGAGACACCGAACATGTCCTGGCACATGTCCGCTGCGCGCCCCAGAACGCCGATGCCGGCACTCACGTTCATGCAAAGCACGACCCAAAGCAGCCAGAACTGGGGCGTTTTCCACGCGGTATCCACTGGCACACTCGCCCTCGTGATGGAGCGGGTCGCCGCCTTCGGAACCCAACCTTCGGGGCGCCAGCCCTCGGCGGGCACCCGCACCAGAAATGCCCCGAACAGCATGAAGACCGAATAGATCCCAGCCATGACAAGCAGGGTCTCCCCAGCGCCCGTGGTGCCCTCCCCCGCAAAGTGCTTCATGAGTTCCTGCGCTAAGGGCGAACCGATGAGCGCCCCCCCGCCAAAGCCCATGATCGCCATACCCGTGGCCATGCCAGGCCTGTCGGGAAACCACTTTACCAGGGTCGAAACCGGTGCGATATAGCCCAGCCCCAGGCCGATCCCCCCCACGATGCCATAACCAAACAGAAGCAGGTACAGCGACTGGAAACGCACGGCGAGTGAGGAGAGCACCAACCCTCCGCAAAAAAGGAGCAGCGAGGCCACCATCGTCTTGCGGGGGCCGCTGCGCTCGACCCATTTGCCAAAAACCGCCGCGGACAATCCCAGCATCATCAAAGCAATCTGGTAGGCAAACTGGACCTTGGTGATGTCGGCCCCCAGGGCAAGGGTCAGCGGCTTGTTGAACACACTGAAGCCGTAGACCTGGCCGATGCACATGTGCACGGCGATGGCTGCCGGGGGAACGAGCCAGCGGTTGAAACCGGTTTGGCCCACAGTGGATTCACGCGCCAAGGCGAAAGAGGGAGAGGACATGAGGGTCTTGGGGGAGGCTGCAAAACTGTGCACGGCATCCTCCGAGGTCAAGCCTCCCCCAGCCCGCGGTGGGAGGGCCGGCGGGCCTCCGCCCTTGGAAGGGCCCTTATGAGCGAGACTCCCGCGCCAAACCGTTGTATAATTGTCGTGTTGCCCCCATGTAGACGCGCTCCCACACCACGAACCTGCCCCGTTTTTGAGCGGTTTTCACCAGCACCACCCCATGGCCCGCATCCAGACCATCCTCATAGCAGATCCCGACCCTGACTTCCTCGTCTGGGCATGCAACCAACTGACCTCGCCTCAGACTCGGGTGCTGACCACTTCGGATTCCGAGGAGGCTTTCCGGCTCTACCTCAGGGAGAAGCCGGACGTGCTCATGGCCGAAACCCACCTCTCGCCCTTCGGCGGCATGGAACTGCTGGGCCGCATCCGCCAGAGAGACTCCAACGCCGTCATCGTCCTCACGAGCGCCTTTGGCACGACCCAGGCCGTCATCGAATCCATGCGCCTGGGCGCCTTCGACTTCGTCCGCAAGGAAACCCTCCCCTTCACCCTCAAGGCCGTCTTCGACGCCGCGCTCAAGGCGCAGGCCGAGATGCGCGCAGCCACCTCCGCCAAGCCGCAACTCACCGTCGAGGAGCACCAGGAATCCCTCGTGGGCAAGTCCGAGGCGATGGCCCAGGTCTTCAAAATGATCGGCCGCGTCTCCCTCTCCGACGCCCCCGTAATGATCACCGGCGAAAGCGGTTCCGGCAAGGAACTGGTGGCCCGCGCCATCCACACCTATTCACAGCGTAACGGCAAAAGCTTCGTCGCCATCAACTGCGCCGCCATTCCCGAGCAGCTCCTGGAGAGCGAACTTTTCGGCCATGAAAAGGGCGCCTTCACCGGCGCAGTCGGCCAGCGCTCCGGCCGCTTTGAACAAAGCAACGGCGGCACTCTCTTTCTCGACGAGATCGGCGACATGCCCATCCAGTTGCAGAGCAAGATCCTGCGTGTGCTCCAGGAGGGCGAGTTTTCGCGCGTGGGCGGCTCCGCGACCCTCAAGGCCGACGTGCGCATTATCGCCGCCACCAACCGCAACCTGGAACAGGACGTCGCGGAAAAGAAGTTCCGGGAGGACCTTTTTTACAGGCTCAACGTGGTGCGCGTGCAGTTACCCCCGCTGCGCCAGCGCCTGGAGGACATCCGCCTCCTCGCGGAATATTTTCTCCAGAAGGTCGCGACGCGCATGCGCCTGCCCCGCCTCAAGCTTTCAGAGGACGCCATGAAGGTGCTCGAAGGCCACAACTGGCCCGGAAACGTGCGGGAACTGGAAAACACCATCCAGCGCGCATGCGTCCTATCGACCTCGGATGTGCTTCTTCCAAAGGATATTCCCCTCGGCATGGCGCCCCTCTCGCCGGAGGCCGACTCGCTCAAAACCGCGCAGGCCACCCGCGACCACCCCAGCCTCGCGGGGGTGGTCACCAAGGAAATGGCCATCGACTCGCTGCTCCGCGTGGCGCAGGCCGACCCGAGCATCCAGCTCCTGCCCTGGCTGGAGCGCGAGTTCACCATCTACTCGATGCGGGCCACCGGCGGCAACCAGGTGCGGGCGGCGAAGCTTCTGGGCATCACCCGGGCGACCCTGCGCAAGCGCATGGAAATCTTTGGCATCACCAAGGAACTCAACATTAGCGGCTAGGCACTTTTTACTGCCCCGCAGGGAAAATGCTTTGAGCCGCAGATGACGCAGAGTTCCACAGAACTTCTCCGGAGTTTTCTTTAATCTGTGAAATCTGCTGCATCTGCGGATGCTCCTCAGGCGCATTCAACGACCGGAGGCGGGCGGAGTTCCCGAAAAGCGCAGTCCCCAGAGCACCTCGGTTGGTGCTTCAAGACGGAGGCCGATTTTGGTTCCCCCCCAGACGAGGTCGTAGCGGAGCAACAGCTTGTTCCAGCCAGGGGCGAGTTGCACGGCGAGTTCGGGATCGAGGGAATGACTGAGAAATTTGGCGTTCTGCCCTTTGGGAAACGTGGAGGGAAGCTGGCCCCCATTGAGCCACACGCGGACTGCGTGATGGCCGTGTTCGTCGATCAGCTTGAGGCGCACCGTTGCCTCCTCCTTCGCGTGCACCCAGCTCACAAGATAGGCGCTCCCCTCGTTCTCAAAGCCGTTCCACCCGAGCACCGAATCAAGCGCGAGACGGTCTCCGCTGGTGAGGGCTGGTTTCCATTTCAGCGTGCGCGCTCCCTTGCGGGTTTGCGTCTGCTCACCTTCGTAACTCGCGCTCAAATCGGTTTCGTGTTCCGGGGGGAACACCGTGCCGCCAAGGGTGCGCGTGATTTCGTTCCGGTCTTCGCGGTGGCGTAGTTGTGGGAGTTTTGGAAATCCAAAGGGACCGATGGCCGACCATGTTCGGATTGGTAGGGATTCCATGGGGTCGAATTTTGCCTGCGCCCAAGAGCCCGGATAAAACCGGGCCTCGGTGGGTTCGTCGTAGGTTTCGCGAGAGGCGGAACCGTCCGCATTGGACCACCAGAACCGGTTGTGGCCTGCTGTGGTGGCGTCAAAATTCACCAACGTGCGGAAGGCCCCAGTGAAGGCGGGCAAGACAGGCAGCTCGGCGCTAGGAATGGCGGCACAAAGCACGTAGCCCTGGCCATCCGGGTCGAGCTTGTGGGTGAGCTTGACCGAAGACAGCAGGCTGACGTGTTCAAACGCCGCAGTCCCGCCTGCTGGTGTCTTGTAACTCATGGGGGAGGGACGGCCTTTGCCTCGCCACTTGGAAAACATCCCGAGGACAGCCGGGCGCAGCGTGTCTTTGTCCTGAAAAAGCCCGAACACGAGGCGCGTATCGCCAGGACGGCCGTCGTTGTTTTTGGGCGGGGCGGCGGCCGGATCGCCCTGGAGGTAAAAGCTCAGGGTGTCGGCGGCGCGGTCGTGGGTGAAGATGCGTTCGGCGGGCTCAAGCGGTTTGGGCTCGAACTTGCGCCCAAGTCTCAGCTGCCAGCGCAGATACAAAAACGACGGATCGAAGCCGCAGCGCACCTCCACTTTCTGGTGCTCATCGGCTTGGAACAGCACCGGTTCGCAGGTTTCCCAGCCGTCGAGGGAGCCGTCGAACCGAGGGCCACCTCCGGGCAGCGGCGCAAAGAGGGCCACGCGAGCGGTGGTGCCGCCGTTGCGTTGTTTGCGCAGTGCAAGGGCGAACTCGGGCGCCTCGGCGATACGAGAACCGGGCAGCGTGACATTGTGCTGCACCTCGCGCAGGGGGCGCACCGGGTTGCTTCCGGTCGTCCAGCCTTCGGCTTCGAAGAGCGCGGGGGTGACTTTACCAAGCGCCAGATAGACTTTGCCGTCGTCTTTGTTGGCGAAGGAGTAGCCGGTAAAAAACTCGCCGGGCTGCGTGTAAATACCCCCGCTTTTCGCGCCAACCTTGCGTTCGTCGGGGAACAGCGTTTCGACGAAAAGACCCTCCTCCGTGTACAGGTGCACGCCCATCCGAGACTGGTCGATCTGCGTGACCAGGCCGCCAATCGGCGCCATCACGTTGATGGAGCCGTACACCTCGCCGGAGGCCGCCGTCCCTTGCAGTGCGACACGCCCGGTGCGCCAGGTGAGGCGGTAGCCGCCCTTGCCGTCAGGAACGTAGCGAGAGAGTTTGTGCTGGGCGCCGAAGTTGGCGCTGAGGTCCGCCCCCCCGCGTGCATTCACGTAAAAGCCTTCGCGGATCGAACCGGCCACCATGGACCAGGGCGAAGAAAAGCGGTCTCCCATTTCGTTGCCTCCGAAAAGAGCGGTGGCGGTTCCCTTTTGGCGCGCCTCCAACACGGGGTCGGTGAGCAGCTTTTTCCAGCCGTCCGGAGCGAAAACAGGGTTGCCGTGCGGGTCGAAGGATTCGGGAGCGAGCCTCCACACATCGGTCGTGCCCTCCTGAATGGCCACGAGGGAGAGGTCCTCCAGCCAGGAATTGCCCCAATACCGCAGGGTGCCCCGCGGGGGTTCCGTCGGAAAGGGGCGGTACTCCTCCTCCTGCACCTGTCCGTCTCCATTGGCGTCGTGCCACATGTAATGGGTGCGCTCCTTGGCAACGCCCTCGGTGAGCAGGGCGGCCGAGGGGAGCCAGTGTTCACCGCTTTCCCGGTAGATGAAATGGCCCCGGGACCACGCGAGGTAGCGGGTGTCGCCCCGGTAGAACATCTTTGGAAAGCCGAAATGCTGGTGCTCGAATCGCCCCGTGCAAACGTCCGGCCACACCGCTTCGGTGCGCCACTGGCCGGTTTTGTAGTCGACACCAAAGCGCAGCAACCAGCCACCATGGCCCTGGATGTACAGGTGGCTGGGGTTGCGCGAATCAATGGCGTAACCGGCGTTGGCGTAGGTTTGGGCGCTCAGCCACTCGCGCAGGAGCGTGCCTTCGTCGGCGCTCCATTCGCTCACACGGTCCGGCCCGTGACGTTCGACAACCACCAGGCGGTCCCTGCCCTCGGCGTCCCTCCAGCAGGCGAGCTTCTCGGGCGACATGAAAGTTTCGGGGTCGTATTTCGCGGGGAGTTGCCGGGGCAGTCTGCCAAAGGTGCGCAACGGGGTTCCCGTGCTCGAGAACTGGAAAACTTTGTTGGCGGCGGCGTCCGCGAGATAAACGCGGCCGCGGCTGTCCACTTCCATGTCGCAGGGATGGAGGTCGGGCGGGAGCAGAAACGCGCGTTGGAGGGTGGAGCTCGGAAGGCCCGCCTGCAGCTCCACAAAGCTCACGGCGAAGTTCGTACCCTCCTTGTGCAACACCCAGAGTCTGTCCCCCCAACGGGCGACGAGTCCCATCGGTTCGGTGACGCCGAGGCGAGCGAGGGGCGCCGCGCTGTCGCCGTCGAGCGCGACGATTTGATTGACGAAATCGGTGGTGCTTTCCAAGGGGGCGTGGCGTTTGGGGTCGCGAAGCAATTTCCCGCGTTCCGCAAGATACACGACGGATTTGCCGGCGGCTTCATTACGCCAGGCGGCCATGGCGCTCACGAGGCCCTCAGGTTGATGGACGCCTTTGCGGTACTTGCCGTCCTCCGTGCCGAAACGCCTCCCGTCGGTCCGGAAAACGAACCCCTCCGTCTCAGCGCACCACGCGGTGAGGCCGTCGGTCGCGACGACCTTTCCGCCGGCGGCGCCGCCGGAGTTGTAGCCGGGTGTGGCCTGTTCATAGGAGACCGGCTTGCTGAGGTCCGCCATGAAGAAGTTGCGGGCATTTTCGAGGTACTGGTAACAGAACACCGCGGAACCGGAGGCGCTCACGTCCACGTCGCCGATGGGACTATTCACAGGATCTCCCACAACGATGGGTGTCTTGGACTCGCCCGGCAGCGCACGCCACGCGCTCGCGCTCGTCACGTAGCGGGGCGTGATCGAGTGGTATTCTCCGTCCAGTTCCCATTTCGCCGCGGGCATGTAGATACCTTTGACCCCGTACTGACCTGGGGGCACGGGCATAAAGTTGTCGTCCAACCCGTTCCAGACTTCGGAAAAGCGTCCTTTGTTTTCGGCTGTGACGGTGCGCACGACGCCCCGAGCGAACTGGCTCACGATCCATTCGGTATTCTTGGGGTCCACGATCGCAAGGGTGACCCGGTAGGTTTGAGGCAGTGGGCCGGCCTGGGGCAGCTGGTAGCTGACTGACACGCCATCCGCGGGTTCCTGCGCCCAGGCGCCTAGGCATGGCAGCATTCCAATTACAGACAAACACAGCAGGAGAAATTGTGGATTCATGGGGGGAAGAGAGGAACAGGGTGCCGGCGGCAGGCGCTAGTGTTTCAAGAATTTACTTTTCGCCCCATTCTAAATGGCCGCTTGCGACTCATTTTTGAGGGGTGAGGCCAAGGCAGCACCTCATCCGGAGGTGACGGTCTACTCATCTGCCTTCGTCGTCTGTGGCTTGCTGCCCACGTACACAATGTTGTTCCAGAGTCCTATGAGGGCGGTTCCTTGCTGTTTTTGGCGGGTATCTTTTCACCCACTCCGGATGGACCGGGCAGTGATCCACAGATGGCTCAGATTTCCGCAGATGTTTTTTAGGGTTTCCGCTCCAACACTCTATCTGCCAGACATCTGCGTCTCGTCACCCAAAGCAGCTAAAATTTTCGCGTAGCGCGAGGGGCGCTCTGGCTCCCAGAGGGAGCGGAGAGAGTTAGCCGGGCGGCAGCGAAGCTTTGTGAGCGCCCCCGGTCCCCCAAAGAGGGAGCGCAGGCCCCGGCGGGGCCGGAGAACTACGGCGCGCGCACAGAGGGACGGTCTTACTCCCCTCCCGGGATGGGCGCCCTTTTTGGGACAGACCGGTGGCGAGGCTCTCCAAGGGCGCCAGAAACATGACGCAGAAGTGCCGCCAGCGGGGACCGAAGGAGCACGGGTGTCGAGGACGCAAAAAACTCCAAAGACTGTCGACACTTCCGGATTAAATCAAAGTGTCGACACTTTAGGATCGCACCCATGCCGGACGCCGCCACCCCACCCGCCCTCAACCCTCGCAGAAACCTTGCCCGCGAAGTTCTGCTCTCCCTCCGCGCCGAGATCATCTCGGGCCAGCTTCAGCCCGGCGACGCCCTGGCCGAACCCGTTCTGGCCAAACAATTCGGCTCGAGCAGGGCGCCGGTGCGCGAGGCGCTCATCGAACTCGAACGCGAAGGGCTCGTCCAATTTGAGCTGACCGGCCGCACCAAGGTCCGCACCCTGACGGAACAGGACTTTGACGAAATACGGGACGCCCGCGTCGCGCTGGAGAGTCTGGCAGCCCGCAGGGCGAGCGCCAAGTGGACGCCCAAGGATTCCACTTACCTCGAGCAAAACATTGCCCGGCAGGCCATGGCCTCCACCCTCGCCGAATTGAGCCGGTTGGACGTCGAATTCCACGAGTACGTCCTGCGCCTGACGGCCAACCAGCGGCTGCTCACCCTCTGGCAAAGCATCCGGTGGCAGTTTGAAATGTGTCTGGCCTCCACCCACCGCCTGCAGGAAACGCTCGCCTGCAAACCGCACCAGATCACCGTCAGCTCCCACCGCCACCTGCTCGCCGCCCTGGCCTCGGGCAAGCCGGAGCTCGCAGCCGAAAAAATGGCCCTCCACATCGAAGGCTCCATGGAATGGACGCCGTCGGAAACCTCGACGGCCGAACACCCACCCAAGCTCGCCACGGCAATCTCCCGCCGCTAATGAAAACCGTCCGCCAGCCCGACGGCGCTCACTCCTGGCCGGCCCAGTCTTTCTGGTTTCGCGGTCTCCTGCACGCGCTGCTAGCGTGTGCGGCCCTTCCCTCCGTCGCGGCAGAAAGCGACGCGCAACTCTCCAAATCCTACGTCACCCAGATCCATCCGCTGCTGGTGAAGACCTGCGGAAAATGCCACGGCGAAACCCCGAAGGACAACGACCTGGACCTCGCGGGCCTCACCACGGCGGAATCCCTTTTTGCAAAACCCGCCGTTCTTGCCGACGTCGCTGGCCGCCTCCTGGACGGAGACATGCCGCCCCGCAAGGCGACACAACCCACCCAGGCCGAACGGGAACAACTGCTCAACTGGGTCCAAGGCGCTCTCGATTTCACCGCCTCCGCAAAGGCCGGCGACCCCGGCCCCGTCACGCTGCGCCGCCTCAGCAACCACCAGTTCGACAACGCGGTACGCGACCTCACGGGGGTGGACCTGCGCCCCACACGCGCCGGCGAGTTTCCCCCAGATAGTGTCGGTGGCGAGGGCTTTGCAAACGTAGGCGAGGCCATGCCCATGAACCCAGGTCTGGTGGAACGCTACCACGACGCCGCCCGCTACGTCGCCGCGCGCGCCGTGCTGCTTCCCGCGGGGTTCCGCTTCTCCCCTTCCGCGGACCGCCCCGACTGGACGGCGGAGGCAGAGAAGGCTCTGCGAAGTTTTCACGCCCGCTACGCCGGAGCCAAAGGTCAGCCACCACTGGACACACATCTCGCCGCAACCCTCAAACATCGCGAACGGCTCCTTCGCGGCGGTCCTACGGAACTCGCCGCGGTGGCTGCGGAGGAGAAGCTGAATGCCGCGTACCTCGCCACGCTCTGGACCGGCCTCAGCGGTCCGCTGGGCGCGTTGCCCGCGGCGGAAATCGAGACACTCACCAAAGAATGGCGCCAGAAAACGGACCGCCTCGAGGCTGAAAAACAGCGGAAACAGGCCGTCCTCCAAGCTGCAAAACTCAAAATTGATTCTCGTTGGACTGCTTCAAAACGTCTCCTTGTGCAGTCGAAGGTGGCGGAAGGCGGTTCCGTGCCGTTCGAGCAGAAGGTGACCGTTCAACCCGGCGAGCTGCTGCTGCTGACCGTCCTGCCGAACGAAAGTTACGGAGCCGACAGCACGCTCCTCGAGTGGTCGATCCGCGAAACCGGAGGCCAGCAACGGGGTTGGAGCCTGTCGGACTTGGTTCCAAACCTGTTGAAGGGAAACCCCTGGCCCGGCAAGCACGACGCGCGCTGGAGCTTTCTCGAAACAACCCCGACCCCAACCTTCCTTACGGATCGACGCGACGCCCTTTCAGAGCGGCCCGAATTGAAGTCCTGGAGCCTAGGCTCGGAGCCTGCGGTCTTTGTGAACTCGGCCGCCGAGGACGCCCGCGTCTGGACAAAACTGCGCGCGCGCTCGGTCTTCGTGCATCCGGGACCGAACCGGCCCGTGTCGATTGCTTGGACAAGTCCCATCGCAGGCGAGTTGGTGCTCACGGGCCTCGTCGCCGATGCGCATCCCGGCGGGGGCGACGGCGTCTCCTTTGAGTTGGCGCATCTGGCTGCGCCCGAGTTGGGACAGGCATTGGCCGACCTTCCCGTCACCCCCAGCGAAGTGCCGGGCGCGAGCCTTCCGCCCGATGTGCTCGCCTCCGTGCGCGAAGTCTGGCGCAAGACCACCGATCCGGCACCCGTCCTCGCGACAATAAAGGCCATACAGGAAAAACTATTCCGCGAAAACTACCGCAAACACAGCGTAATTGCCGTCGGCAACGGCTTCCCCGCCTGGGAGGACACACTCCGTATCGTAGCGCAAGAACGCGCCGAAAGCGCGGCGCGCGAGCCGGTCTTCCGACTGGTGGCGCGGCAGGTCGCCCCCGCCCTCGCCGACACCTTCGTCATCTGGGACCGGCTCCGCCTCGAAGACGGCCGGACACCCGACTTGGTTCTCGCCGAACATCCCGAACTGCGGCAGGCCATCGAAGCCGCCTCCGGCCTCCAGTTCGGCCGCCATCCTCAGGGACGCACCGTACCTCCCACCGCCCTCGTGACTGAGGCAGGTACGGAGGTCCGCATTGACCTCAAAAACCTTCCCAAATCCGTTCTGGACGCGCTTGACCTGCCCCGTTTCCTCCGGGCGGACGTGCGGCTTGACGAGGCCAGCCCCGAGGCGGCAACCGTTCAGGCTCTGCTCCTCGCCGAACCCGATTCAAAGGACCGGAAGGACCCGACCAAGCCAGATCCTAGGCGCGCCATTCCCACCGCCTGGCGCTCGGGCGATCCGCTGGTCGCAGACGCACCCGAACCGCGTGTGGCCCAGATCGCCCATCCCCGGGTCGCCGCCGAGCGTGCCCGGCCTGCCAACGAGTTTCGGGCGCTCTTTCCCCCGGCGGCGCTCTTTGCGGATGTCATTCCGCGCGACGCCCAGGGCAGCCTCTTCATGTTCCACCGCGAAGACGAACCCCTGCGCCGGCTCCTGCTAGACGGGGCAGGACGCAGCGAACTGGACCGTCTCTGGAACGAGCTCCACTTCCTCCGCGAGGACGCCCTCGCCCACTCGCTCATGCACGCCGAGTTGATGAAGTTTTACGCGAATCCCAACGGG
>CAMCIN010000069.1 GCA_945874745.1 Akkermansia muciniphila
ACGCGTGCGGAGTTGGGGTCGATGCGCAGACTGCTGGTGCGGCTTCAGCGTTTGCTCGCCCCCGAGCCGGCTGCCCTTTTCAGGCTTTTGAATCGGCCTCCGGATTGGATTTCGAGGGATGATTTGTTGGAACTCCAGCACGCAGCAGAGGAGTTTTCGGCCACGCTCGGCGACGCTGCCGCACTGGTGGAAAGGGTAAAGCTGATTCAGGAAGAACTCTCCGCTTTCGTCAATGAACGGAGCGGTCGTGTTCTCTTTGTGCTGACTTTGGTGACGGTGCTCGCCCTGCCCATAAATTTGGTCGCTGGACTTCTGGGGATGAACGTTGGAGGCATTCCGTTTGCGGAATCAGCATCCGGGTTCGCTATTGTCGTGGCTCTTTTGGTTCTGCTGACCGCCGTTCTGGGGTATCAGGTGTTTACCCGCCTGCGGCACTAGTTTAAGCGGCTCAACAGCGTTTCGAAACTTTATTACCCTCCCCCACACCCATCCCACAGCCTTGGGGAACCAAAGGTTCTGAAGGGATTTTTGCAGAGAGACAGCGGCGAAATTTGAGTGGCGGCATTGTAGCTTTTGCAGTGGCATTTTCTTTCTCGGGTGGATGCTGTCCCCTGAGGTTTACGCTGTTGATGCGGCGTTTTGTGCCGGGGAGGGCTCCTCACAGCGCCTCCGGTAAAGGTCGCACATCGAGTGCGGACTCCCGCTCAGATTGTGGGCGATGAAAACCATCAGGCATTTTTCTCCGTTAATTTGAACCTGCGCCTCCATGCGGCGTCGCAGCATGTCTTGGGGCTTGGCGTTCTTGGGTATTTCAGCGATTTGGCCCGCCCCGCGACGATACCGCGCGCGGGCTGCGGCAACGGCGGATTTCCCCTGCACAGCATGGCGCGCAGAGCTTTTTGCGATTGCCGCCCGACGCGACGAACAACAAGCAATTCCTTCTGTAACGTTATGGTTACAGAATGAAGAAAACCTTCAAGAAAACGAATTAATGTGATTGTTTAATAGCTCAAGGCGTGAGGCAGTTTTCGAAACATTGATTGCTTGTCGTTTAAATTGAAATCCATAAATCCGTGGTGTTTGGACGTGTAAAGCGCACCTAGCAAAATGGATTTAAATACAAAATAAACCACTGCATTAAAGGCTTTCAGAGTTTAGTCCACGCTCCAAAAAACACTCCAAAAAACACTCCAAATGAAGTTTTTAAATTACATTCGTATCGGACCGCGGCTGGTGCTTGGATTTGGATCTGTTTTGCTATTTCTGCTCGTGATTGTGCTTGTTTCGTTTTCCGGAATATCCACTTTGAGTTCAAGCATTGAAAATCTCGTCACCAAGGAATTTGTAGAACAAAACAACGCCGCCCAACTGCTTTTTAACGTTTATGCCAACGCTGCGAGGATGGGCGCACTTGTGATGTCCTCGGACAAATCAGAAGTGGACGAGCTGAAGTCGGATATTCAGGAGGATCAATTAAAGATCGATGAACGCTTCGAGCGATTGATCGAAATGGCGGGTAAGGGTGGGGACCCCGCGGCTGTGAATGACATGATCGCAGCGGCCGGTAAGCTCCTGAATGCCACTGCCCAAATGTATAAGATAAGCGCCCAGGGCGATCAGGCGGCTTCCGCGCTTTTCTTCAAGAAGGAGCTCGCCCCCCTTCGCGAGGCGTATCTTCAAAAGGTGAAGTCAGCCTACGAAATGCAGTCCAAACACATTCAGACGGCCGGAACCGAAGCCAGGCTCGTTTCCCAGAAGAGCCGCCTGCAGATTCTCGGGATCGGAGCAGGCGCTGTATTCATCGGCTTTCTCGCGGCCGCAGTGATCCTTCGAAGCGTCGTGTCCCCTATCAGAAAGACCATGGCAGTGTTGGAATCCGTTGCGGGAGGGGACCTGAGCCAGACCTTGGAGATCGAGTCGCGTGATGAAATCGGCTCCATGGCTGACTCGTTGAACACTGCGGTAAGCGCCCTGAGAACCTCGATGGACGAGGTACAGGTGCTCCGACTTCGCGAGCAACAGCACGCGCAGGAACTGGAAAAGAAGATAGACGAACTTCTTGAGGTCGTGGCCGCCGCCTCGCGCGGCGACCTCTGTCAACACGTGGCCGTAAAGGGTTCCGACTCCGTCGGGAAAATCGGGGAGGCCATGGAAAGACTGATCGGGAACTTCCGAGACAACATTTTGACGTTTTCACAAAGCGCAGAGTCTCTCGCTTCCACCGCTCAAGAGCTGAACTCCGTCGGCCAGCGCATGAGTGGAAACGCGGAGGAAACCGCCGCGCAGGCACGTTTACTGTCCGGCTCGGCATCCGATGTCTCCACCTCGCTTCAGACCGTTGCGGCGAGTTCCGAGGAGATGACAGCAAGCATCAAGGAGATCGCGGTGAACGCATCGCAGGCCGCAATGATTGCGCTTTCCGCGGTTAGCATTGGCGAAGAAACCACCAAGATGATGGGCCGCCTGGGCGGATCCAGCCGGGAAATCGGGGACGTTATCAAGGTGATCACTTCCATCGCCCAGCAGACCAACCTGCTTGCACTCAATGCGACCATTGAATCCGCGCGGGCGGGCGAGGCTGGGAAGGGGTTTGCGGTGGTTGCAAACGAGGTAAAGGAACTCGCAAAGGCCACCGCCAGCTCAACCGAAGACATCGAAAAGAAAATTGCGGCAATCCAGGCGGACGCCAAGGGAGCGATTGACGCCATTGAAAAAATGGTCGGTGTGATCGCAAATATCAGCGAGATCTCCTCCACCATCGCCGCCGCCGTGGAACAACAGACAGCCACTACCAACGAGATCGGCAGACACGTCAACGAAGCGGCTTGCGGCAGCGACGCAATTGCGAGGAGCATTTCCCGCACGGCTGATGTCGCCCATAACACCACTGAAGGGGCCGACGAAAGCCAGCGCACGGCGCAGCAGTTGGCGCAAATGGCAACCGACTTCCAAAGACTGGTGGAGCGGTTCAAGGTTTGAGCTAACTCGGAAATATAGCCTCTGGCACCAGAGGCGGCGCGCGGCGCTGGATGAGTTGGATGATCCAGTGCGCGGATATTTTCTGCCCTGCAGACCGCCTCAGCCACCGGAATTGGAGAGGAGGTTTGTGCGATTTAGGAGGCGTTTGAGCACCCAAGCAATCCGCGCCCGAGGCACTGGGACTGGCTTACTGCAGAGCGGGTCGCTGAATTTCAAAATTTGAAAGTCCGAGAACCGGGCGAGCGCAGAATCGTGTCTTCTCCTTCGGAATACAGGGTAACACCAGTGAGTCTCCTCAATGGGATCTCCCCGTTTGATTCATGGACTACCTGATCAGCTGCAGGCCCTGGGTTACAAAAATCTCGAAATCTGAAGTGTTCCGTGTTGCAAGCAAAGCGCCCTTCAGAGTGGCGCACGATGCAATGAGGGCGTCTAGATCGCCCCCAGCGAGCTCAGTTCGGCAAGAAGGAGGTCGTGCGCGTCCTCGCGGTAGTGGTGGGTACGCCAGCCTGAGGCCCGGGCGGCGGCCACGTTGGGCGCCAGATCGTCGATGAAGAACACCTGCTCGGCGCGCAGGCCAAACTTTTCAAGGGCGTGCGCGTAGATGGAAGCAGCCGGTTTCATGAGACCACACTCGTGGGAATAGACCGCATTCTCGAAGTGCGCAAAAACCGGGTACCGGGACAGGAAATACTCTGCGTGCAAATCGTTGGTGTTGGAGAGCAGGAAGAGCGGGCGGGAGTGGTGCAACTGCTCGACCAGGCGGTGGGTGGCCTCGATTGGGGTGAAGATCTCCTGCCAGGCAGCTCGAAACAGGGAGCGCTCGCCCGTGTAGCCAATGATTCGGGAGGCCTCCTGCAAAAAGGTTTCGCCTTCCATCCTGCCGGACTCCAACTCGTCTTTGAGGGGCGCCAGAAGCGAGTGGATACTTAATGCGTCGGTGGCGCAAAAGGGGGCGATCCGCTGTGTTACCAGAGAAAAATCAAACCGAAGGAGCACATTGCCGATGTCGAAAATAAGCGCGTCAACCATTGGGTAACTGTAGGACGAAGCTCAGCGCTTGGGCAAAGAAACTGGTGATCTGTTGCTAAACCGAGGGTGAAGGGTGGGCGGGTGAATTCAGAGGGCCACGCGTGGGCCAGGGGATTTGGGTTTGGTGGGCGTTTTGTGTACAATTGCGCGATAAACGTGTTGCGGAATTGCGCGAAAGACGGCATTCCCATCGTCTTCTTTTTGTCAGCCCCCCCAGAACTATGCTCCTTCCGTGTGTTTTTGCCCAGTTGTCGCTCGAAACGAGCGGGATGTCCCTGGTGATTGCCTGTGCAGCCTTCGGGCTGTTGGTCGCCGTCGGGTTGATCCGCTCCATCCTCAAGGTGAAGATCGAGCACCAGCGAATGCGCGAGATTGCCGCCGCGATTGAAGAGGGCGCCAAGGCGTACCTCAACCGGCAGCTCGTCTCCATCGGGGCGATCGCGGCGGTGCTGTTTGGAATTCTGTACTGGAAGTTGGGCACTCCCACTGCGCTGGGCTTTCTGCTGGGTGCGGTTTGCTCATTGGCAGCAGGCTTTATTGGAATGCGCGTCGCCGTTCTTGCAAACGTGCGGACGGCCCAGGGGGCGACCGAAAGCCGGCGGGCGGCTCTCAAGGTGGCCTTCAATGGCGGGGCGGTGACCGGTCTGCTGGTGGTGGGTCTGGCTCTGTTGTCGACCGCATTGTTCTACAAGGGCGTCGTGGCGATGGCCGACGAGGCGACCGCCCTCCACAGCCTTGTGGGGCTGGCGTTGGGCTCCAGTCTGATTAGCGTGTTTGCCCGGCTCGGTGGCGGCATCTACACAAAGGCGGCGGATGTCGGGGCGGATCTGGTCGGCAAGATCGAGAGCAACCTGGACGAGGATGATCCCCGCAATCCCGCGACTATCGCGGACAATGTCGGCGATAATGTGGGCGACTGCGCCGGGATGGCTGCGGACGTGTTCGAGACCTACGCAGTCAGCCTGATCGGGGCTGTGCTCATCGCCGGTCTGACGCTCAAGGCGTTTCCCAACGCTATTTTGTTCCCCTTCATCCTCGGCGGCATTTCGATCGTCGGTGCCATCGCTGGGATCGCCAGCGTGAACCTTGTCAACGCGGGGCCCACGGCGGCGCTCATGGGCGGGGTGGCTGTCTCCGGAGTGGTTTCCGCAGGCGCCCTCTGGCCGGTGACCCAAGTTCTTTTCGCAGGCGGCATGGAGGCCGGCGGACGGGTCTACACCGCCCCCCAGATCTACATGGCCTCCTTGCTGGGCCTGTTGCTGACCATCCTCGTGGTGGCCATCACCAACTTCTACACCTCCACCCACTATTCCCCGGTGCGTAATATTGCCAAGGCGTCGGAGACCGGGCATGCCACCAATATCATTGCGGGGATCGCCACCGGCCAGCACGCCACCGCGATGCCGGTGCTCTGCATCGCGGGCGCGATTCTGGGTTCCTTCTACTTCGCCGGCCTGTATGGAATCGCCGTCGCGGTCATGGCGATGCTTTCCATGGCGGGGATCATCATCTCGTTGGACGCCTTTGGTCCAATCACGGACAACGCCGGTGGCATCGCTGTCATGAGCGGCCTCCCTGCCGGGGTGCGTCAAATCACGGATGAATTGGACGCGGTGGGCAACACGATGAAGGCCGTCACCAAGGGCTACGCAATCGCCTCTGCGGGCCTCGCCGCTGTGGTCCTGTTTGGCACCTATGTCGAAGAACTCCGTGCCCACTGGGCTGCTGCGGGACGGGTGATTCAGGGGGAGCTCGAGTTCTCGCTGAACGATCCGAAGGTGATCATCGGCCTCTTTCTGGGGGGATTGCTGCCCTACCTCTTTTCCGCCTTCAGCATGGATGCGGTGGGCCGTGCCGCGGGCGCCGTGGTCGAAGAGGTGCGCCGTCAGATCAAGGCGCATCCCGGGATATTGACGGGCACCGAGACCCCTGAATACGGAACTTGCGTGGACATCGTCACCAAGGCGGCACTCCGGGAGATGATTGTTCCAGCTCTTTTGCCGATTCTGTTTGTAGTGGTCGTTGCTGCCGTTCCCGCGCTCGGGCCAACCGTATTGGGGGGACTGCTCGTGGGGACCATTGTCACCGGGTTGTTCATCGGCTTGTCGATGACCTCCAGTGGCGGCGCCTGGGACAACGCGAAAAAGTACATTGAGGAAGGCAACCACGGCGGGAAGCACTCGCCTGCGCATGCCGCCGCCGTCACTGGGGACACCGTGGGGGATCCCTACAAGGACACCTCCGGCCCGGCGATCAACCCGATGATCAAGGTCGCCAATATCGTGGCGATTTTGGTGATCCCGCTGTTTTTCTAGCTGTCGTACCAGAGCGGATCGGAAGTGATGGTCTCCAGTCTTTCCGAAGCCTGCTTCTAATCAGGCGAGTTCCATTCCAGAGGCTGGAATGGAACGGGCGGGGAATTCGGTTTAAGGGCAGTGGAGGAACCTTCGCTCCTTACTCCACCGCGCAGGCCAGCCTCTTTTTCTCCAACTCATCCCAGCGCGCGTAGAGTTCCGCCACGGCCGTCCGCAGCGTGTTTGCGTGGACCTGTGCGGTTGAAATTTCTGCGGGAGTCTTTTTGTAGAGGTCAGGCGAGTTGAGGACCGCCTCCGCTTCCGCGGCAGTTTCCTCTGCCAGGCTGACGGCTGACTCGATGCCCTCCAGTTCGCGCTCCTCCTTGTAGGAGAGCTTCGGTCCGCGGGTGGCGCGGGCGGCCGGGGCTGGCGTCGCGCTCGCTGCAATCGTTGTTGCAGGCTGTTTGGTGGAATTCTTCGCGGGCGCGGCGGCTGCCTTTTGTCGGCGGGCGGCCATCAAAGCCAGATGCTGGTCGTAGTTGCCGACGTTGAAGACGGTCGAGCCGTCGCCTTCTATCGCCAAAACGTGGGTGCACACCCGGTTGAGGAAGTACCGGTCGTGGCTGACGACCACGACGGTTCCCTTGAAACGGACGAGGGCCTCTTCGAGGATTCGCAGGGTTGCCAGGTCCAGATCGTTGGTGGGTTCGTCCAGAATGAGGACGTTGCCGCCGCGCTTGAGGATTTTTGCAAGGAGCACACGGCTGCGCTCTCCGCCGCTGAGCTGTCCGATGATCTGGTTGAGTTGGTCTTCCTTGAACAGGAAGCGGCGCAGGTAGCCGCGCAACGTCACGTTTTCCTCGCCGAGGCGGACGGTGTCCCGTCCTTCGCCGACTTCGTCCCAGATGGTGCGGTTTGGGTCGATTTGCAGGCGGTGCTGGTCGATGAGGTTGATGTCGGCCCGGGCGCCCCGCTCCACCGTGCCCCTGAGCGGGGTGGTTTCGCCGGTAAGGAGGCGCAGGAGGGTGGTTTTGCCGCAACCGTTGCGGCCGACAATCCCCACGCGTGTGTTGGCTTCCAGCTCGAGGGTCAGCCCCGAAAAAAGGACGCGGCCGTCGATCTCCGCACCCACGTCCTTGAGCGAAATGACGCGGTTTCCGAGCTCCCGCGGTGTGGGAAGGATGATGTCCGCGTCCGAGGCCCGCTCCGGCGGGCCCTGGGAGGCCGCCTCGAAGTAGCGGTCAACGCGGTCCTGCGATTTGGTGCGGCGGGCGCCTGGGGCGCGGCGCACCCATTCGAGTTCGCTTTTGAGGAACTTTTGGCGCCGGTGTTCCGTTTGTTCGCTGATGGCCTCGCGTTCGGCCTGGGCGATGAGGAAGTCAGTGTAGTTACCGGGGAAGGAGACGAAGCCGCCCAGGTGGATTTCAACAATCCGGTTGCACACCCGGTCGAGGAAATAACGATCGTGGGTGACAAAGAGGCAGGTGCCGCGGTAACGCTCGAGAAACTCTTCGAGCCAGCGGATGGACTCCGTGTCGAGATGGTTGGTGGGCTCGTCGAGGATGAGGATGTCGGGCTGCGCCAGAAGGCTACGGCACAAGGCAACGCGCCGCTTCTCGCCTCCGCTCAGCGAGCTGACAATGCGGTCGGCCGGAGGGGCGTTCAAATTTGAGAGCAGCGCCTTGGTGCGGGAATCCAGATTCCAGCCGTCGAGTTGCTCGATGCGTTCGAGCAGTTCGGCGGAGCGGTCGGATTCGGGTGGGGCGGTTTCGTATTCAGCGAGGAGATCCTGCACGGCGCTGGCTCCGCGGAGGACGGCTTCGTGTACGGTGAGTTCCTCTTCGAGTTCGAACTCCTGGGGCAGATAGCCCACGAGCAGGCCGCGGCGGGTGTTGATCTGGCCGGAGTCCGGGCTGGTGGCGCCGGCTGCCATTTTCAGGAAGGTGGATTTGCCGCAACCGTTGCGTCCTACCAATCCGATGCGTTCCCCCTCGAGGATCGCGATTGTGGCGTTTTTAAGGAGGGGGTTTGCGCCGAAGGCGACAGAGATGTCGGAGACGCTGAGGACCGATTGGGGTGGGGATGCTTCTGCCATTGCTTGAACCTAAAAGCCGAGATGAAGGGGGGAGAATAAACGAGTCGGGAGAGCGCGGGGGCGCGCAGGAATGCGGGAGGAAACCAAGCGCCGGCGCAGCGCTTGGTACACTGAACCGGTATGGCGCACGGCCGACGTCGGCGGGGCAACATACACCAATCGGGCGCAGTGCACCCGGAAAGAAGCGACAGGAGTGCCGCGCTGCGGCAAATCGAGCGGCGCGTTCAGGAAAACGCCCATCAGTGGGCGGCAGCGACCTTCGCAGGGGCGCCCTGGAGCGCCGAGAGAATGGGGCGGGGATTGACGCCGAAAACAAAGATGCAGACGACCAGCAAGGCCATGACCGCCTTGCTCAGGGAGGAAACATGGATTGGCGCGGTGTCGGTTGGTTCGTACCAGTACATCGCCGCCACCACGCGCAGGTAGTAGTAGAAGCCCGCGCCCACCGTCACGACACCAAGGCCGACCAGCACCCAGAGCTGGGCGTTGACGGCGTGGGCAAACACGAGGAACTTGCCGTAAAAACCGGCCGTCAACGGCACGCCGGCCAGCGACGACATCGCGACAAGAAGGGCAAAGGCGAGGAACGGGGACCGCTTGGAAAGGCCGTTGAAGTGTTGGATTTCCTCGCCCTTGGTCTGCGTGGAGACCGCAGTCAGGACTAGGAACCCGAGGACGGTCATCAGCAGATAGGCAAACAGGTAGAAGCCGATGGTGGTGCCCACCGCGCCAAAACCCGTGACAGTTGCCCCCACGCTGGCCACGGCGAGAAGCAGGTAGCCCGCGTGCCCGATACTGGAATAGGCCAGCAGTCGCTTGAGGTTGTTCTGCGGGAGCGCCGCGAGGTTTCCGTAAATCAGGGTCGCCCCGGCCATCGTCCCAAGAACCGCGAGCACTTTGGGCTGGATGGAGGAGACCCCGAGAAAGGGCTCCAGCACCCGGAGCAGCAACAGAAAGCCTGCCGCTTTGGAACCGACCGACAGGAAGGCGGTCACGGGGGTGGGGGCGCCCTGATAGACGTCCGGCACCCAGGATTGGAACGGCACGGCGGCGACCTTGAAGCCTAGGCCTACCAAAACCAACAGCAGGGCGAAGAGGATGGCTGTGTCGGAGTTTTCAAGGGCGGCCAGTTTGAGCGCGACCTTGTCAAAGTGGGTTTCGCCCGTCAGACCGAACACCCAGGTGAGGCCGTAGACGAAAAAGCCGGTGCTCAGGGCGCCGAGGATCAGGTACTTGATACCCGCTTCGAGTGAGGCGGAGTTGCTGCGCATGTAGGCGACCTGCACGTAGAAGGAAATCGTCACCAATTCCAGCGCCGCAAAGGCCATGACAAGGTCAGTGGCGGAAGCCATCAACATCAGGCCCGCGCAGGTAAAGAGCGGGAGGATGTAGAATTCGCCCGTGCCAGCACCGGGCCGTGAGGAGGGGATGAACTTCGCCAGCGTGCTTTCGTAGTCCAGGCTCATGACGAGCACTCCCATGGTGGTCAGCAGCGCGATGCGCTTGAACATCATGGAAATCGGGGAGGCGCTGTAAAAGTTCCAAAAGCTGCCTGGTTCTACGGTGTCCGGGGCGGGCGCGGTGAAGAAACTGAAGGCGAACACCCAGGCCAGCACGAAGAGTGCAATCTTGGGGAGTGCACGTTTGCTGGGGGCGTTGGAAAAGGATTCGGCCAGCAGGAGTGCAAACCCCAGAACCAGGACCAAAATTTCGAGAGTGATGGGCGCAAACATGGGTAACTAGCGGAGTGCCGCCTCCAAAGTGGGTTTGAGGTAGCCGAGGAAATATTGCGGAAAGAAACCCGCCAGCAAGAGGGCCAGAGGCAGTGCAGCGAGGGCGAACCGGGCGGAACCGTCCAGGTCGGTCCACTTCGCTGCGGCGGTCGTTTTTTCGCCAAGGAACACGGCCTTGTAGGCGCGCAGCATGTAGACCGCGGAGATCACCACGCCCCAGAGGGCCAGAATCGTGGCCGTCTTGAGGAATGTGGACGCGCCGTTCTGGAAGCCGCCAAAGAAGACGAGGGTTTCGCTGGCGAAATTGGAGAAGCCAGGGAGCCCGATCGAGGCAAAGGTTGCCAAGGCAAAGCAGATGGCGAGATAGGGGACAGCTTTGGCCGCTCCGCCAAGGCGTTCAAAGTTGAGCGAGCCTTCCCGCTCGCGGATCGCGCCGCTCACCGCGAAGAGCGCCGCCACCGACAGGCCGTGTGAGAACATCAGCAGGCAGGCGCCCGAGAGTCCGATGAGGTTCATCGAGGCGATGCCGAGGAAGACGTAGCCCATGTGCATCACGCTGGAGTAGCCGATCACATAGTCCAGTTTACGTTGAGCGATGGTCACCAGACCGATGTAGAGGATGTTGCAGAGCAGCAGTCCGAGCAGCAGATCCTGTGCGGTGCAGTTTCCCCAAACCGGCTGTTTGAAGGCCTCCGGCAGAAAGGGCACCACCAGGCGGATGATGCCGTAGAGTCCGAACTTTTTGAGGACGCCGGAGTGCAGCATCGCCACCGGTGTAGGTGCCGAAGCGTAGGCCGGAGCCGCCCAGGAATGGAAAGGGAAGAGGGAGATCAGGATTCCGAAGCCGGCGGTCAGCAGCAGCCAGGGGCGCACCTGGGCTGTCGCCGGAATCAGGTGCTGCGCGGCAACTTCCTGAAGCTTTTGGAGGTCAAAGCTGCGGAGGGCTGCAGGGATTGCCAAATAAAGGTCCACCAGACCGGCCAGCAGCACGATGCTGCCCACTGCCAGAAAGATGGTCACCTTCCACGCCACATTTTGGCGTTCGCCGCTGCCCCAGTACCCGATGAGAAGGAAGGTGGGGATGAGCGCCAGTTCGTGGAAGGCGTACATGAAGAATGCGTCCTTCGCGAGGAAGGCTCCGGCGGCGCCCGCGCTGATCAGGAGCACTGAGCCGTCAAAGAGGTTGGCGCGCTTCTCAATCTTGGGCGACATCCAGACGGCGGCGACGGTGACGAGCCCGGTCAGCAGGAGCAGCAGCAGGCTGAGGCCGTCCACGCCGAGCGAAAAACGGAGGTCCAGCCCGGCAAAGAGCGGTTCCGAGGCCGAGACGAACTGGTAGCCGCCCAAGGTCTGGTCGTAGCCGGACCACACAAACAAGGTGAGCGCGAGTTGGACCAGAGCGGAGGCCTTGGCCCAGGAACGGTTGCCAAAACCCAGCAAGAGGGCGATGGCGGTGACGATGGGAACGAGAAGCAGGGTAGTAAGCACGATGGAAAGTCCCCGTTATTTGTTGAGCAGAAACAGCAACACCACGACGCCCGCTCCAAAAATGAAGGCGTAGCCCTGGATGTTGCCGAGTTGAAGAAGACGCAGCGCGTAGCCTGTGCCCCAGGTCAGCCCGGCAATGCCGCGCACCAGCACTCCGTCGATGAGGTAGCGGTCCACCCAGTCCGAGACAGAGGCGAGCATTTCCTGCGAGCCGGCGATGAGCGCGGCGTAGGCTTCGTCGATGTAGAAGCGGTTTGCGAAAAGCGGGATCCGCACCGGATCCTTGGCCTTGCCGGAGTAGAGCATCCAAGCGCCCAGCGTTCCGAGTACGAATGCTCCCACTGCGAGCATCGGTACCAGCGCCACGTGCGGTGCGTCCACATATTCGAGGACGCCCGCGGCGGAGAAGGTCGCCAGGGAGTGGGCCGTGTGGAACAGGTCGTGGCCGAAGATCGGCTCCGCAAAGAAGCCGTAGCCGGCGATGACAGAGAGCGCGGCAAGAATCAGCAGGGGAACAGTCATTGCGGCAGGGCCGTCGTGACCGTGGTCCTTGGAGTGGCCGTGGCCTGTGGGGTGGTAGGCTTCGCCGAAGAAGGCGACCACCACGAGGCGGGTCATATAGAAGGCGGTCAGCACCGCGGAGAGCAGCAGGGGAAAGAAGAAGAGCGGCCCCTTGTTGTAGGCGGCCAGCAGGATGGCATCCTTGGAAAAGAAGCCGGCGAGAAACGGCGCGCCGGTCAGCGCGAGCGTGCCGATGGCGAAGGTCAGGAAAGTCTTGGGCATCGTCTTGCGCAGCCCGCCCATTTTCCAGATGTTCTGTTCGTGGTGCAGTCCGTGGATGACCGCCCCCGCGCCCAGAAACAGCAGCGCCTTGAAGAAGGCGTGCGTAAAGAGGTGGAACATCGCCGAACCGGGCGCCTGACACCCGATCGCAGCAACCATGAAGCCCAGTTGGGAAAGAGTCGAATAAGCGAGGATCCGCTTGATGTCGTCCTGCTGGGTGGCCATCAGTGCGGCGAGCAGGGCGGTCACAACGCCAATGGCGGCGATGACGGTGAGGGCGTCAGGGGAGGGGGCGAACAGGAAGAAAAGACGCGCCAGCATGTACACCCCGGCGGCAACCATCGTCGCCGCGTGGATCAGGGCCGAGACCGGTGTCGGGCCTTCCATGGCGTCGGGCAGCCAGACGTGCAGGGGCACCTGAGCCGACTTGCCGACCGCACCGCAGAAGAGGCAGAGGGCGGCGAGGGTGAGCAGCGCCGGGTTGGCCGTGAGTTTGGCCATGTTTTGCTGGACGGCATCGAAGCCAACCGCGCCCGTTGCGGCCCAAACCAGAAGGATGCCACTCATAAAGCCGAAGTCACCGATGCGGTTGGTGAGGAAAGCCTTGTTGGCCGCCTTGGCGGCTGACTCCTTGGTGAACCAGTGGCCGATAAGCAGGAAGCTGCTTACGCCCACCAGTTCCCAGAAGATGAAGATCATCGTCAGGCTGTCCGCCAGGACGATGCCTAGCATCGAAAACATAAAGAGGGACAACGAACCGAAGAAGCGGGATTTGCCTTCGTCCTCCGCCATGTAGACGGTGGAGTAGATGTGGACGAGGGCGCCGATGCCGGTAACCACCAGCAGCATGACCCGGGTGAGCGCGTCCACCTTAAGGCCGATGGTCAGGTGCAGGGCCGGGCCGAGATTAATCCAGGTGACGCTGGAGGCCACCGTCTGGGAACCGGCGGCGAGAAGAGCCACGGTTGCGCCAAAGGCGGTGAGGACCGCTGCGAGCGAGAGGGTGACGCTGAGTGCCTTGGAGCGGTGTGCAAACAGGAGGATGCACGCCGCGCTCGCCAGCGGGCTTAGGAGGATCAGCCAGGGTAGAAATTCCATGAAGCGAGGCGTGTTAGAACTTGAGGGACTGGAGATCCTCGACGTGGGTGGTTTGACGCGCCCTGTAAAGGGCGACGATCACTGCGAGACCGACGGCCACCTCGGCGGCCGCCACGGTGATGATGAAGAACACCAGCACCTGGGCATTGTAGTTGGGGAGTCCGTCGGTGCCGACATGGAACCGGGAAAAGGCCACGAGCGAAAGGTTCGCCGCGTTGAGCATGAGCTCCAGGCACATGAAGATGGTGATGATGTTGCGGCGCAACATCACCCCGGCGAAGCCGAGGGAGAAGAGCAGCCCGCTCGCGAGCAGGTAGTGGTTGAGGGTCAGCGTTTGCACAGGCGTCGCGGATTACTTGAGTTCCCGGCGGGAGAGCACCACCACACCGATGGAGGCGACCAGCACGAGCACCCCTACAGTCTGGAAGGGCAGGTTGAAGTGGTTAAAGAGGGCGAAACCGACAAGGCGCACGTCGTCGAGGCGCTCGACCCCGAGGTTCGGGAAGGCCCGGCTTCCCGCGGGGAAACTCTTGAGCACGTGCAGCAGGAAGGCCACGAAGGCCCCGCTCACCGCCGCGCCGCCGACCAGAGCGATCGGATTAAATCGGCGCCGCTGCTCCGCCTTCAGGTCCAGAAGCATGATGATGAACAGGAAGAGCACCATCACCGCTCCCGCGTACACGAGTACCTGGATGACCCCGATGAAAAAGGCGTCGAGCCCCACGAAAAGGGAGGCGAGACACAAAAATGAGCCCACTAGACTCAATGCGCTTGCCACGGGATTGCGGTTCAAAATAACCGAGACCCCGAAGGCCAGCATCAGCAGGGTGAATGCCCAAAAAAGAACGGGTGACATGCGGAAAGGTGGTTATTTGTCGGGGTTCCACTTATGGACGAGGTTCGGCATCGTGCCGCCCAGTTCATAGAGCTTAGCCTTGTGGTGAACCATCTCGGCGCGGCTTTCTCCGGTGATGGCGTAGTCCTTGCGCAGGAAGATGGCCTGCTCGGGGCAGACTTCTTCGCATAGTCCGCAATAGATGCAGCGGGTCATGTCGATGTCGAAGGCCTCGGGAGCTTTCTCGACCTTGGCGTGCTGGTTTTCCGCAGGGATGCTGCCCGGCTTGATCTTGATGGCGCGCGGTGGGCAGATGAATTCGCACAACTGGCAGGAGACGCACTTTTCGCGGCCATGCTGATCCATCACCAAGGTGGGGGCGCCCCGGTAGTATTCCGGCAGGTTGGCATCCCACTTCTCCTCGGGATACTGCATGACGACGTGGGTCTCGCCCGCGAGCATTTTGCGCAGATGCCTCAGGGTGATGGCGAGGCCGGCAATGATGTTGGGAATATAGAGCTTCTCCCAGAAAGTGAGATTCGGCCGGCGGACTGTGTATGCCATGGGGACGAGTAGGTTGAGGGAGGCTGGGTTACGGTTTAGCGGACCAGGGCGAGGATCGCGGCGGTGATGAAGATGTTGACCAGCGCGATTTCAAAGAGGTAGAGCCAGCCGAGCTTCATCAACTGGTCGAAGCGGAAGCGGGGAAGCGTCCAGCGGACCCAGATGAAAATGCCCAGCAGTACGGCCACCTTTGCAAAGAAGGCGGTGATGTGGACGAGCCCGAGAACGGCCCCCGGCGCGGTCATGGAGGACTCGAGGGTGTTGACTGGGAGAAAGGGGATGTGCCAGCCGCCGAGGAAAAGGACGGTGATGACCGAGGAACCCGCAATCATCGCGGCGTATTCACCCAGAAAGAAGAGGGCGAACTTCATCGAGGAATACTCCGTGTGGTAGCCTG
The DNA here is from genome assembly GCA_945874745.1 of Akkermansia muciniphila. Classification (GTDB taxonomy): domain Bacteria; phylum Verrucomicrobiota; class Verrucomicrobiia; order Chthoniobacterales; family Chthoniobacteraceae; genus Chth-196. Next base: position 15,299 of record CAMCIN010000069.1, read on the forward strand.
CCACGAGTTCGGTCTCAGATTCCGGCAAGTCGAAGGGGAGTCGGTTGGTTTCGGCGAACATCGAGATGGAAAACACGATGAAGGAAATCAACACGGGCACCCACAAAAGCAGTTCGCGGAGGCTGAGCTTGCCGTCGGTGAAGGGCAGCAGCAGCCAGCCGTTTTTGACCTGATAGTCGATTGCGTCGGAAAGGTTCAGGTTGCCCAGAATCATCAGCACGGGCACGGCGCTCAGGCCGAGCGAAAGCTCGTAACTGATCATCTGGGAGGAGGCGCGGATGCCGCCCAGAAACGGGTACTTGGAATTGGAGGACCAGCCCGCCAGCACGATGCCGTACACGCCGATGGAGGCGATGGCGAAGACGTAGAGGATTCCAACGTTCACGTCGGCTACGACCATCTTCTGGCCGAACATATAGTTGCCGAAGGGAAGGACGGCCAGAGTGGAGAGGGCGGGGACCATCGCGAGGACGGGCGCCATCCAGAAATAGACCTTGTTGACGTGGCCCGGGGTGAAATCCTCCTTGAGCAGAAATTTCACCGCATCGGCGATAGGCTGTCCCAAGCCGCCGAGCACCAGTTGCAAATCCTTTTTGAAGCCGAAGAGCGAGATGGGGAACCCGGTGCGGTTTGGGCCGAGCCGGTCCTGAATCAGCGCGCTCACCCGGCGTTCAGCGTAGACGGTGTAGGACACCAGCGGCAACACCACGAGGAAGATAAGGAACAGCGTCTTCGCCACGGAGGCGGCGATCAGGAACCAGGGAATGTCGTTGAGAAGTGCCATGGAGCGTTGCTTAAACGGTTGCGGCGACGGTCTCGGGTTTGGGGAGCAGTTGCACGCCCAGATCGCCGATCTTACTCAAGTTAAGGCCGGCAAACGCTGGGATATCCTGCGACATGGCCCTGAAAACATCCTCAATCTCGTGGAAGGACACCGGCGAACCGCTTGCCACAAGCAGGTCGCGGAGAATCTCCCAGTCGTCGTGTGCTTCCCCGGC
>CAMCIN010000070.1 GCA_945874745.1 Akkermansia muciniphila
TCGCACCCGAGAGCTCGTGCGGATTCCAGAACTGGAAGGACTGCCACATCACCACCTCTCCGGGATCAGTCGCAGGAGTTTTCGAATAAAACGGAACCGGCGTGCCGTCTGGGGAGCGGAGCAACTTTGCCGGAGCCGCCTCGTGCACCACGCTCACGTGAGTGCGTACCCCCGCCAGATAGGGCAGGTTTTCAATTCCGCTAAAGACTCTGGCTTCATTGCCCGCATCGTCCTCACCGAGCTGAATTCGCGTGGGAAAGGCGTCTTCGTCCGCCTGATCTATGATATTAGCGGCGATTTGAACTACGGCTTCATCTAAAGAGCCGTGCGGGGGAAACGGCGGAAGGCTCGAGTTTTTGGCAAGGGCGCCAGCGAGAATCGTGGCCTTAAGAAGCTCCAAAAAATCGGGCTCTCGAGCGGCGTTACCAGGGAGGTCGGAGACCTCGTTGAGGGTCAGAATCCGCGTCTGTCCGCCGCGATAGAGCCAAGGGGAATCCGCCAGATCCCGCGAAAACCCAAAGAGCTGCTGGATCTGACTCCCAGCAGCAGCGGTGCCCTCTTTGCTTATAAGATTCAGCCACGTCAGGGAGAAGCGCCTCTTGACCAAGGGCTCCCCGGGCAGCGCAAGTCTGCCGTCGCTCCGAGTAAAGGGCGCCTTGACCCGCACCATTGCAAAAGGCGGGTTTAAGTGTTGCACAGGGTTTGGATACCGTTCGTTCCAGCCAGCGCCATCATTGCCGCCGGCGGCGGCGGGGAGAATGGGGGGCGTATTTCTGGGCCAGGCCAGGGCGAGCTGCGGTTGCGCTAGCGAGCGGCTGAAAGTCCCCAGATATTGCAACACGTTTTGGCGCGCGGGGAGGGGTCCGGGGAGGCGCTCCAGCATCAGGCGGATCAGTGCCTGCCGGCTCACCAGCGTCCGATTTCCGGGAAAAAGGACACCGGGCACCGGCGGCGCAAGAGCTCCGAAGGTGCGCGAATAACCTTGGACAGGGTTGACGAAGAACTCGGGGTCGCGCCACTGGACAAACGCATCGTTGCAAGCGGTGGCGTCGGCTGGAGACAACCCACCGGCCTCCAGCAGCGGACGGAGGTCTGCTTGGCGAGCCGAGGTCTTGGCTGCGACCACCGCTAAGTCCAGGCGAGAATCAAAGCCTGCCACGGAGGCGTCCAGCAACCCGCCTTCGTCAAAAACCAGATAAGCATAGCGCCCCACAATGGGATCCTCTCGCTGAGTAAGCAGGCTGTTGCGCTGTTCCCCCCGCGCGTTCAAACACACCCAGTCGGGGATGGGAAACGTGCTGGGGGCGGGGTCTTGGGAGGCAGGCAACTTTTTGGGCAAAAGCCATGTGGCGTTCCACCGTTTCAGAAGGATGGCCTTCCCGTTAGCGGAACGATCCAGTGTGGACACGGGCGAAGCGGGCGAGCCCGGTGGAAACCGCGAGCGCCAGGGGTAGGAACCGGGGACACTCTCACTGTAAAACGGAGCGGCACGCGTGCTCCACTTGACCAGATTCGGGGGCGCCAGTTTGCCAGTGCGTGCCGGGACCGCGCCCCAAGCATTCGCGGGATAAAGCAGATTCAACGGCCCTGCAGGCCCGGCGACCTGAAGAAAATCAGGCCTTGCAGGGTCCAGCGGATGCGCAAACCCCGCCGCCATTTCGTTTTTCAAATTTCCAATGAGGTGGGTCTGGGCAAGCAGCGCGAGTGCGGCTGCCCGTTCAGAGGCCTCGTCCGAAGTCCCAAGCGCCAGCCGCCTGCTGGAAAGGGAAAGAAACGCCACGACGGTGGCCGACAACAAGGCGGCGAGCACCAGAATCAGTAAGAGTGCGGCCCCGGAGCGGGAGTTCCTGCCAGCAAAGAAGCCCCGCCCACCAAGGGGGACGGGGGGCCGCTGCTGCTCAGGATTGCGAAGAGGAACCACGCGCGGAACATACCACTTCCAACCTGAAGTGGGAGGCCGGACTGACACCAAATCGCGGTCCAGAGCATCCAACCCGTCCACGGTGGGCGAACCTAAGTGGCTGAAACAAAAAAACAGCGTTTCAAAACTATGACCACTACTTCCCGAATTCTGAGCCTCACCACAGCCGCCGCCGCCATCGGTTGTCTCACCGCGTTTGCGGGCGTGCAGCAGCCCTCGATGCGCTCCGACGGATCCTCCGGAGCAGCCTCCGCTACCACAGGTGAAGGTCCCTACATCCGCCTGGACGCGGGCGTCAGCTTTATCTCTAACGCCGACGTCAAACTGGATCTCCCGTTGGGAGAGGGCTTGAGCGGCCAGGTCAAATTTAAGCCAGGCTTTGCCTATGGAGGCGCGTTCGGTTACCGGATTGAGGAGGTCGCCTTTGAAGTCGAACTGGACAACACCCACAACAAGTTCAAGTCCGGCCCCGGCGACGGCCCCTGGACGGATTCCTTCCGACAGACGACCCTGATGGGAAATGTGATTTGGGCTCCAACCTACGAGGGAGTGACACTCTGGATTGGTGGGGGCCTTGGGGCACAGTTCCAGAGCACAAATATCAGCGACTCTTCTTCTCCTTACACCGCCATCACCGGAGGCAGCCTCGCGTCAAACTTCTCTAAAAAATCCGACACCGCCTTCATCGGACAAATCAAAGCGGGAGTCTCTGTGCCCATCGACAATAACTGGAGTTTCGACGCGGGCTACAAACTCCGGTTTGTCGGCAATTCAGAGCTGGGCCAGGGCGATATCTCCTTCATTCCCACTGCGGGGGCGACAGAGAACTACTCCGCCAAACTCAAACTTGAATCCCATCTGAGCCACATCCTCAGTGCTGGGTTCACCTACCGCTTCTAGAAACTGACATTCAACTCAGCCAGCGGAGTCCTCGCCGCGGTAACGGGCGCCCTCATCACTGAGGGCGCCCCTCTTTTTTGCCCTCCTTCAGCGTGCATCCGGCACCCCGGAAACGGACCGGTTCCAGTGAGTGTTCGCGGCGGGTAACTTTTGGCTGGCTCCTCATGGCACGGGTAGTTATCCGCAGTTGTCATCCGCCAAACGGACGATGTCGTTTTCGTCCGACGGCGCGCTCAGCGCGTTGTGGATCCAGATTTCCGCGATGACGCCCCATGTCTCCAGACCGCCCAACCGGTGGCGCTGGCCTTGTGCGATCTGAATGACTTTGCCCTCCTCCAGGGTGAGCCATGAGCCGGGCAGACGCGAGTGCCGCGGGAATATAACAAGCCTCGCTCACCCCCATGAGCGCACGGGCAAGCAACAGCTCGTCAAAGTTACGGACATGCCCTGTACTGAGAAGGTCTGCAATCCTGCGCCACCCCTTGTAGGTTTTGCGAAGTCGATGGGCGGTCCTCCCGTTGGGTGACCTCTCCGGCAATCGTGACGTGTTTGCGCTCAGAGACGCACAGCCAGCGGAGCAAAAGGTTGCAAGCCCCTGCGCGTTGGATGAAGCGAGCCCAAACAAGCCGCAGGATCGCAGCCGTCCGCAAAAACGGACGCCTCGCAGCGCAACTTTTATCGAAACATTTCTCCCCCCGCGGGTATTCTTAAAGTGGAAGCCTATTGCTTCTCTCTCTCCCCCCTACCCGCAGGCCATGGATATCACTCAACATCTCCCCTCTGCCGCAGATTTTTGCGCCACCCGCCGTCAGTTTTTGAACCGCTTTGGCATGGGCTTCGGTGCGCTCAGCCTTGGTTCGCTTCTGGGCCAGGCCTCTTCGGACACCGCCCAGGCCTCCGCCAGCCTTTCCCCAATGACGCCCAGATCCGGGCACTTTCCGGGCACCGCCAAACGGGTAATCCACATTTTCACCCAGGGTGGCCCCTCCCACATCGACACCTGGGATCCAAAACCTGGAATGGCCGCCTATGTGGGCAAGGACGTGCCCGAAATTGGCGGCTTACCGCTGCCCTCGCAGTTTCCGTTCAAGAAAATGGGCCAGAGCGGGACAGAGGTCAGTTCCCTCTTCCCCAAGATAGGCGAAAGCATCGACGAGATCGCCGTGATCCGCTCGATGAAAACCGACATTCCGGCGCACGAGTTTGCCACCGTCATGATGCACACCGGCTCCGGACGCCTCGTGAAGCCTTCGATGGGCTCCTGGGCCTTGTACGGATTGGGCTCGGAAAACCAGAACCTCCCCGGCTTTGTGGCCCTGGGCGGCGGCTTGGGTGGCGCAACCAACTGGCGTTCGGCGTTCCTTCCCGGTGCTTTCCAAGGCACGCTCGTCAGTTCGGTCAGCGCGCCTGCGGAAAAGATCATCGCGAACATCAAGAGCTCGCATGCGAACCTCGTCGACCAGCGCAAGCAGCTGGACCTTTTGCGCAACCTCAACGAGCAGCACGCCGAACAACTCAACCGGGAGGCGGTCCTCGAGGCGCGCATCCAGTCCTTCGAGCTGGCTTTCAAAATGCAGACCGAAGCCGTGGACGTTTTTGACGTCAACAAGGAGCCTGAACACATCAGGGACATGTACGGCGACACCGAAATCGGCCGGCGGATGCTTGTGGCCCGCCGCTTGGTGGAGAATGGCGTGCGCTTCGTCCAGGTGTGGGCCGGCGGCTGGGACCACCACACCGACGTAAAAGGGAACCTTGAAAAACAGGCGGGCATCATCGACCAGCCCGTGGGCGCCCTGCTCCGAGACCTCAAACAGCGCGGAATGCTGGAAGACACCTTGGTGGTCTGGGGCGGCGAATTCGGCCGCACCCCCCGCCACGACAAAGGCGCCCGGGGCGAACCCGGCCGGGACCACCACCACAAGGCATTCTGCTCCTGGATGGCCGGCGGTGGTGTCAAGGGGGGGCAGGTCCACGGCGCCACTGACGACTTTGGGTACGACGTCACCGAAAACCCGGTGCACGTGCACGATCTTCACGCCACCATCCTGCACCTGCTCGGCTTCGACCACGAAAAGCTCACCCACCGCTACAACGGCCGGGATTTCCGGCTCACAGACGTTTACGGCAACGTGGTCAAGGGACTCCTTGCCTGATTCCCCCGGGAGCGTTCTTCCTGAAGGGCGCTCCCCTACAGTCCCCCACTCTTTCGGCAAAGCCCGCCGGCCCGTTTGTGCCCGCCAGCCACCCCCTTACGTCCATGCTCCGCTCTTCCTCCTCTCCCGCCGTAGCACTCTCTCTTCTGGGCCTCTTGACCGGTGCAAACGCTGCGTTTGCGGATGCCCCGTCCGACCTGGCCCAGCTGGATTTCTTCGAAAAAAACATCCGTCCAGTACTTTCGGGCAGCTGCTACGAATGCCACAGCCAGGAAAGCAAGAAGCTCAAGGGTGGTCTGCTACTCGACACGCGCGAAGGCTTGCTCCAGGGCGGAGACAGCGGCCCGGCGCTCGTTCCCGGCAGTCCGGAAAAGAGCCTCCTGCTCACGTCCATGCGGCATGAGCACAAGGATCCCGACATGGCGATGCCGCCCAAGAAGGACAAGCTGGCCGCAGCCGTCCTCGCCAACTTTGACGCCTGGATCAAAATGGGTGCACCCGATCCGCGCTCCGGGGCAAACCGAGCCAAGGCCGCGGCCTGGGATTCCGCCAAGGCGGCCGAGCACTGGGCCTTCAAGCCTGTCACAAACCCGCCGGTGCCGAATACGGCCGACCCCGAGAAGTTTGTCCAAAACCCCATCGACAGCTTCGTCCTCCAGCGGCTCAAAGAGCACAAACTCACCCCTTCGACCAAGGCGGACAAGCAAACCCTCCTGCGGCGTGTAGCCTACGACCTGACGGGCCTTCCCCCCACGGCTGCCCAACTGGAGGCGTTTCTGGCCGACAAATCCCCCAACGCGTACGAGAAAGTCGTCGATCAATTGCTGGCCTCCCCCCGGTACGGAGAACGCTGGGGCCGGCACTGGCTCGATATCGCCCGGTACGCGGACACGACCGGCGACCGCGCCAACGGCCGCCAACACACCCCCCTCTACCCCAACGCGTGGACCTACAGGGACTACGTCATCAACGCCTTCAACGCCGATCTACCCTACGACCGTTTCATTCTGGAACAGATCGCCGCCGACCGGCTCCCGGAATCCGCCACCGACAAGTCCAAGCTTTCGGCAATGGGCTTCCTGACTGTGGGCAAGCGGTTCATGGGGAATGAAAACGACATTCTGGACGACCGCATCGACGTCGTCACCAAGGGGCTTATGGGCCTGACCGGCGCCTGCGCACGCTGCCACGACCACAAGTTCGACCCCATTCCAACCAAGGACTACTACTCCCTGCACGGGATTTTCTCGAGCAGCGAGGAACCGGGTTCCCGGCCGGCCATCACCGACCCAGAGGGAAACCCGGCTTACAAGGGCTTCCTCGCAGAGGTCGAGAAGGTGAACGTGGAGTCCAGGGCCTATGAAAAGTCCGAGGCCCTGCGCCTGACCGCCGGGATGTTGGAGCAGGCGGGCGACTACTTACTAGCCGTTCAGGACTCAAACAAGAGCACTGACACCTCCAAAAAGGGCGGAAACTTCCGGCTGGCAGCACGCAGTAAGGGGCTCAAGGCGGAGCTAGCCGCGGTCTGGGCGGACCAGTTGAAGCAGGCGGAACTCGCCCACAAAAAGAAAAAGGACTCGGTACTCGCCCCCTGGGTGACTTTGGCCGCGCTTCCCGCGGAAGGCTTCGAGGACCGCGCTCTCGGGGCTTTGGCAGAAATGGCGGCCTCTCCCAGTTACAACGCCACTCTGGTAGGCATGCTCATCGACAAGTGGCCGACCTCTCTGGCGGACGTCGCAGCGGTCTACACCGAGGCGTTTAATTCGCTTCGAAAAGAACTGGCCCTTCCGGAATTTGTGGGCCGCAAGGCCGGCCGTGAAAACGTCACCACCAAGGTGGGCACCGTTCTGGCCGATGCGTTCAGCGAAGCGCTGCGCAAAGACGTGTTTGCACAAGACTCGGCGATGGTACCCGATGAGCGCACGGTAGCCCGCACCTTTGGCGTCACCTACACCAACGCCCAGGCGCTCTTCCGGAGCAAACTTGCCGCCATCGAACTCGCCCACCCAGGCGCTCCCGTGCGTGCAATGACGCTCGTCGACAAGGCCGCGCCAAAAGACTCCAACGTGCTCATCCGGGGCGAGGCCAAGAACCTCGGTCCCAAAGTACCCCGGCGTTTTCTGACCCTCCTTGGGGGCGACGACAGCAAGCCGTTCACTCAGGGCAGCGGCCGCCTTGAACACGCCCAGTCCATCGCCAGCCGGGACAACCCCCTGACTGCGCGCGTGATCGTCAACCGAGTCTGGCAATGGCACTTTGGCGAAGCGATCGTGCGCACGCCCAGTGATTTCGGCACCCGTTCGGAGCCCCCCACCCATCCGGAACTGTTGGACTGGCTGTCCACCTGGCTCATGGACCACGGCTGGTCGCTCAAACAACTCAACAAGCTGATCGTCACCTCGGCGACCTACCAGCAGGAGAGCAAGATGTCGGACAACGCCATGGCATCGGACCCCACCAACCAGTGGCTCTGGCGGTTCAATGTGCAGCGGCTCGACTTCGAGCAGGTCCGCGACACCCTCCTGACTGTCAGCGACAATCTGGACGCCTCCACCATCGGGGGGCGGCCCTTCCAGCTGGCCGGAGCCTCCACCGCCACCGTTGCGAATGAGAAAAAGCGGTACGCCTCGCTCGATCCCACCGTGCTGCCCGCCACTTCCAACCGGCGCACCGTCTACGCCATGATCGACCGGGCGAGCCTGCCTGAAATGTTCACCACTTTCGACTTCGCGAACCCGGAAATCAGCACGGGCGAGCGGGTGCTGACCACCGTGCCCCAGCAGGCGCTTTTCATGATGAACAGCCCCTTCATCGCCGAGCAGGTCCGCAGCCTCTTTGAGCGCAAAGATTTCCCACGGGCAGGTTCAGATGAAGACAAGGTGCGCTTCATCTTCCGGACCGCCCTTCAACGCCTCCCCTCCGCCAAGGAACTGGAGACCGCCCGGGACTTCTTGGATTCGGACCCCAAAAGCCTGGTCGAGACCAACGCGCTGATCTCGCCCGCAGCCACTCCCGGCTCGCCCCAAGAGCGCGGCCTCAAAAAGGCCGCCACCGCGCAACCAACCGCCCCGCGCCTGCTCAACAACTGGGAGCGTTACGCGCAGGTGCTGCTGCTTACAAACGAGCTGATGTATCTGCGGTAGGTGGTCCGACACCAACCAGCGTTCCGCCAGAAAAACGCGCCGCCTCGGGCCACTGCTTCAGCGCCGCGCTTTAGAGGCCCTACGACAGCCTAATCCGCCGGCTACTCCCAAAGGAAGCGCTCCAGACGGATCTGAAAGGCCCGGGTTTTGGCCTCCTGCGAACGGGGCCCTCCGAGGCTTCCCAGCCGCTCATACAGAGCGACGCAGTCGCGCCAGGCCTGGCGCCCTTCCAGGATGCGAGCGGCGTCAAACCCCGCCTTAAACAGCCAAAAGAACTCGCCGGCGGCCACGGAATCCGGGGACTCCAACACCCTGTAAAAGCCCTCGAGCGCCTCCTGCTGCTGGGTGGCCTCGAGCGCCTTCGCCTTTTTGTGCAGCGCTTGGTTGCGCCACGCGGGAGGGACCTCGGGCTGCGAGGCGAGCGCTTCGTATTCCGCGAGAGCCTCCGTAAGGGGAAGCGCGCCGCGCTTGGCCATCGAAAGCAAGGCATCCGCCCTTCCGCAACGCGCAGCCAGCCGCAGCTCCCGGTCGATGGCTTCCGTAGAATTGACGATGCGCTCAAAAAGCTCCGCGCCATCTGCATCGTCCCCCATGCGGCTTTTCACGGACGCCTGCTGGTAGCGGGCGCGCCACCGGAGGGCGCCATTGCCTTGGGCCACCTTTTCCCAATAGCGGAGTGCCTCATCCACCGAACCCGGATTCAGCCGGCTTGCAGCGCATTGACCGGCCAGAAAAAGAGCCGTTTCCGAAAGGGCGCCCTCTGGCTGTCTGGAGGCGATCCCGGCAAACTGCTCCTCGGCGTTGGCGTAGTCTTTTCTGCGGAAATAGACCTCCCCAAGCTTCATGCGCATCTCATTGGAAAGGGCGGCATCCGGGTACTCGCGCAGGAAGGCCTCCCCCAGCGAGAGCACCTCCTCCGGTTGAGCCCCACCGCCTGAATCGGTGAGAAAGACCGCCAGAAACTTCGCCTGCATTGCGGACTGGGGCGACTGAGGGTCCACCGCCACCGCCTTGAGCAGTGCCGAAGCGCGTTCCCTCATCGCACCGGCCGCCGACGTGCGGGCGGCACCCGCGGCGGACTCCGCCTCACGGAGCAGCAGCTCTGCGAGGGCCACTTTTGCGTCGCCCGTCCGCGGGTGTCCGGGATGGTTCTGCATGAAGGATTGAAGCGCCTCGTGAGCCTGCGCCTGTCCGTGAGTCGCTTGGTAAAGAGCGATCTCAAGTTCCAACGAGGCAACCAAATCCTGAGTTCCGGAAAGGGGTTGGAGGGCCTCCTGCTCCTTGTGCGCCCGCCTTAAATCGCCCAGTCGGATCGCCGCCAGACCCGCATTGAAACCGGCTTCTATCCGCAGATCGGCACCGGCCCGAGCGATGGCCTCAAAAAGGGCGAGTGCCCGAGCGAACTCGCCCAACCCCAAAAAGGCGAGCCCCTGACGCATCTGAAGAGTCGCCCTGAGCCTGGGTTCGTCGCAGGAGCGGAGCGCTTCCTTGAGAAGCTCCTCGGCCGCCGCCCATTTGTCCGCACCCATCAAAATTTCGGCCCGTTGGAGCAACGAAACAGGCACGAGCCGGTGGTTCTGAAACTGCTCGCAAAAGGAGGTGTGGGCGGCGGCGGCCTTCTCCGACTTGCCTGTAAAGGCATAAAACTGCGCGAGATAAAAGGACGCGAGCGCCCGCTGGTTTTGCGGGCCAGTCCGAGTGCATGCCTCCAGGTCCGCGATGGGGGGATCCACCACTTCGGACAAAAGCTGGGCGGCCTTCCCAAAGAGCGGTTCGGCACAGGACAATTCACGGCCGGTTTTCAAAAATTGCAGCAGGAACTTCGCCGCGCCGGCAGGATCCCCTTTCGCCTCGAGCACGGAGGCCTCTGCCAGATAGGCCCCCACGAGTACTTCGGGAGGCGCCGGAACGGTCGGATGGATAAGCTTGGCAAGGCCGTCTGAGGCATCCTGAAGCCGCCCCTCTGCCAGCGCCAACCGGGCCTCTAAAAGCGCGAGCGCCGCACCTTGCTGCGGAAGCGTCGGTTCGAGTTTGGAAATTTCAATTCTGGCATCCTTCCCATTTCCAACATCCAGCAGAAGCCCCGCCAAAGAGAGCGACAGGGCGTTGTGGGAGGGGGCAGGCCCCTGCTTTGCGTACTGTTGCAGCTCAGCGATCGCCTCGGGCTCACGCCCCAGCCGGGCCAAGGCCGTCGCCCGGCCAAGGGCACAGTTCAGGGCATCGGCCCCAAGCCTCAACGCGGTTGCAAAACGCTCTGCTGCCTCAAACCAGCGCTCTGCCCGAAGGGCCGTCTGAGCGAGCAAGAGTGCAGCTTCAGGCTCCCGCTCCCTGCCCAGAAGAAGGCGCTCCACTTGGGGGGTGTCCCCTTTTTGGAGAAGGATTTGAGCACGCAACAGGCGCGCCTCATCGCGGACGGCCGGGGAAAGGCCGTCTTCCGAGAGCAACCGGTCCAGCACCCCGGCGGCAAGTTCGGAGGCCCCCTTGGCAAAGGCGTTCCTCGCCTGGCCCAGCGCCTCCTCGGGGGAGGTGGCAAAGGAGCGGAGACCGCTGAGGCAAAGCCCGGTGGCCAGCACTCCGCAGCGGAGCGCTGTGGCAAAAGGGCCGGCTTGCACAAAGGCAGCAGGGGCAGTCGGGGTCATGGCAGAATCCTCCGCAAATAGCGCCCCGTGTGCGAGACTTCGCAGCGCGCCACCGTTTCCGGAGTCCCTTCGACCACGATGTGTCCGCCCTGGGCGCCGCCCTCCGGGCCGAGGTCCAGCACCCAGTCCGCACACTTGATCACCTCCAGATTGTGCTCGATCACGACCAGCGTGTTGCCTGCGTCCCGCAGCTTGAGCAGCACCTCCAACAGTTTGTGGATGTCCGCGAAATGCAGCCCCGTGGTGGGTTCGTCCAGAATGTAGACGGAGCGGCCGGTCGCCTTTCTGGCGAGTTCCGCCGCGAGCTTGACCCGCTGCGCCTCGCCCCCGGAAAGGGTGGCAGAGGACTGGCCCAAACGAACGTACCCCAGACCCACGTCCTCCAGCGCAACGAGCTTCTCGCAGACCTGTGGCACGTTTCGAAAGAAACGGCACCCCTCGTCCACCGTCATGTCCAAAATATCAGCAATGTTTCGGCCCTTGTAGGTGACCTCGAGGGTCTCCCGGTTGTAGCGACGGCCGTGGCAGACTTCGCACTCGACGAACACATCCGCCAGAAAGTGCATCTCGATACGCTTGACCCCGTCCCCCTCGCAGGCTTCGCAACGCCCCCCCTTGGTGTTGAAGGAAAACCGGCCCACGCCGTACCCTCGCACACGCGATCCCGGCAGGCTGGTGAACAGCTCGCGGATCGCCGCAAACGCGCCCACGTAGATGACCGGATTGGAACGGGGGGAACGGCCGATGGGCGCCTGGTCGATGACCACGATCTTGTCGACCTGGTCGACCCCGATGCAGGCGCGGTGGGCACCCGCACGTTCCTTTGAGCGGTGCAGCTTTCTCGCGAGCACCCTGCGCAGAACATCATCGACCAACGTCGACTTGCCCGACCCAGAAACCCCGGTGACGCACGTGAAACACCCCAGCGGAAAATGCGCATCAACCGTCCGCAAATTGTTCTCCGTCACCCCGAGCAGGCTGATCCAGCCCGGAGGAATATGGCTGGGATCAATCTGGCTTCTGGGCGACTGGGGGCGCACCCGGTGCTTGGGGACAGGAATGCGCATCTTCCCCGCCAAATACTGCCCGGTCAGAGAAGCCGGGGCGGCCTCGATCTCCGCCGGGGTGCCAGCAGCGATGATGTTTCCTCCGCGCACTCCCGCGCCCGGGCCGAGGTCCACCACGTAGTCCGCGGCGCGGATGGTGTCCTCGTCGTGTTCGACCACGACGACGGAATTGCCCAGGTCCCTGAGCTTGCGCAGGGTGGCGATGAGCTGCTCGTTGTCACGCTGGTGCAGGCCGATGGACGGCTCGTCGAGCACGTAAAGGCAGCCCGCCAAACCGGAACCGATCTGTGTGGCAAGCCGGATGCGCTGGGCCTCGCCGCCGGAAAGCGTGCCGCTTTGGCGGTCCAGATTGAGGTAGCCCAGGCCCACTTCGTTGAGGAAGCGCAGCCGGTTGCCTAGTTCCCTGCGCACCTCCGCCGTAATGAATTCGTGCGAGGCATCGAGCTCCAACCGTTCCACAAAAGAGAAGGCCTCGGCCACGTTCAACCGGCAAAAGTCCGCAATACCCAACTGCTCCAGTCCGGAGTCCGACCGGGCAGCTACCCGCACAGCGAGCATTTCCGGACGGAGCCGCCGCCCCGCACACGCCGGGCAGCTCCGCGGGCCCATGAACTGCTGCACCCGCTGGCGCGCGGCATCGGATTCCGCGACCTCATGGAGGGAGCGCAGTTGGGCCACAACGCCCTCAAAGGGCCGTTTTGCGGTGCCACCTTTTTCCAAGGACGGGAGAAGCAGCACCCGCTCCCCGGTGCCAAAGAGGACGGCTTCCTGGAAACTTTCGGGCAGGTGATGCCAGGCCACCTCCAGGGAGACTTTGAAATGGGCGGCCAGTTTTTCCTGCAGAGCCTGATAGAAACTCACCAGCGCTTTGGGCGCCTTGGCCCAAGGAACCACAGCCCCCCCCGCCAGCGTTTTATCGGGATCCGGCACCACAAGGTCGGGGTCGATTTCCAGACGGGTGCCAAGCCCCTCGCAGGCGACACAGGCGCCGAGATAGCTGTTGAAAGAAAAATGCTTCGGCGTGAGCTCGGGCATCTCAAAGCCCGTGGTGGGATTGGCGTAGGCGGTGGTAAAAGACAGCAGCACGCCGGCGTCCGCTGCCCCCTCCTGCCGGAGCACCAACAGCCGGTTGCGCCCGAGCTTGAGCGCCATTTCCACCGACTCCGCCAACCGCTGGCGCACGCCCTCCTTGAGAATGATCCGGTCGACAACCGCCTCGATCGAACGGGACCCGCCGGGCGCGGCCTTCGGCAGGGGCTGCTCCGCGCTGATGTCGAAAATCTGGCCGTCGATCCGGGCGCGGACATACCCCTCGCGCCGCAAGCGCTCCAGCACGTCCCGGAACTGCCCCTCCTCCTCGGCCACGAGCGGCGCCAGAAGCGTCAGGCGGCTTTCCTCCGGCAGCTCCAAAATCCTGTCCACGATCTGCTGGGGCGAGAGCCGGCGGATGGCCTCGCCAGTGCCCGGATCGTGGGGCTGTCCGGCGGAGGAGTAGAGCAGGCGGAGGTAGTCGTAAATCTCGGTCTGGGTGGCGATGGTGGAGCGCGGATTGCCAGTGGAGGAACGCTGCTCGATCGCGATAGCGGGAGACAAGCCTTCGATGAAGTCCACGTCCGGCTTCTGCAACTGGTCGAGAAACTGACGCGCATAAGCCGAGAGGCTTTCCACATAGCGCCGCTGCCCCTCGGCATAGAGGGTGTCAAACGCCAGCGAGCTTTTCCCAGAGCCGCTCAAGCCGGTAAAAACAACAAGCGCATCCCGCGGAATCTCGAGGGAAACGTTTTTGAGGTTGTGCTGGCGGGCCCCGAGGATCCGGATGCTTTCTCTAGCCATGCGTCGATGTGGTGTGGATGGACAAGCTCTTTACCTGACCACCATTCAGGTCCATTCTCCAGCCTGAATTCCCTATGAGCAATCCCCTGCACACACCCTCTGCCCTGGAAGCAATGCAAGCGCTGTGCGACCGCTTTCGGGACACCAAGCACGACCTCAACAACGTCTTCGCCGTGCTGCTGGCTCTCTCGGAACTGGGCCAGCGCAATCCGGCCAATTACGAGCGCCTGGGCAAGGCGGTTTTGGAACGCTGCCCTCAGGTGGTGCACGACTTGCAGGTGTTTCAGGACGAGTTGTTCGCCCTTTTGGAAACGGTGAAGGCGGCGGGAGAAGCCAAGGCCCAGTAGAAGAGCGCACACCGCCCCGAAAGCGGGGTCCCTTTGCACGCATGCGCATCGACATTATTTCCCTGTTTCCCCAGATCGCCTCGGGCGCCCTTGGGGAAAGCATGATCGGGCGCGCCCAGGAACGCGGCCTGGTCCAGATCCACTCACACAACCTCAGAGACTGGGCGCAGGACAAGCACCGCACCACGGACGACACGCCCTACGGCGGAGGCCAGGGAATGGTGCTCAAATGCGAGCCGGTCTTCGCCGCGGTGGAGGCGTTGCGCACACCCGAGGCGCGGGTAATCTACCTTTCGCCAGGGGGCACTCCCCTCAGGCACGCGCTGGCGGCACGCCTCGCGGCGGAGCACACGCATCTCATCCTGCTCTGCGGCCACTACGAAGGCCTCGACCAGAGGGCCATTGATTTACTGGTGCACGAAGAAATCTCCATCGGCGACTACGTGCTCACCAACGGGGCGATCGCCGCAGCCGTCCTCACCGACGCCGTGGTGCGCCTGCTGCCGGGGGTGCTCGGGGACGCTGCTTCCTCCGCGGAAGACTCTTTCGCCACCGGCCTCCTTGAGTGGCCGCAGTACACGCGGCCCGTCGAATTTCAGGGACAACGCATCCCGGAGATCCTGCTCTCCGGCAACCACGCGGCTATCCTCAAGTGGCGCCAGGAACAGGCGCTCCAAAAAACCCGCCTCCGCCGGCCGGACCTTCTGGGCGAAGCCGCGTCTTAGGGTTTACTCACCGTGGTAAACTTCTCGCCGACTCCTCGAGGAACGTCGAGTGATCCGCAGATGAAAAAGAGGGCCACAGATAAAAAGTGCCCGCAGGAGTTCCCTGCAGTTTCCTCTCATCTGTTAAATCTGCAAAATCTGCGGATGCATCTCCAAATCATATACTTGCGGCAATTTCGCTGACAAACCCTGGATCTTCCTATCTTACGATCCGGGCTGCGCCACCAGCTGGACGGTAACTCCGCCCTTCGCCCCTCCGACGACAAAAGACGAGCCGTCCGCGGAAAAGGCGCAGTGCAGCGGCAGTTCCCCCGTGGGCATTGCCTTGAGCTCCCGGCCCTCGGGCGACCAGCGCTTCACCGCCTTGTCGCGCCCCACCGAAAGCACCTCACCCTTCGCAGAAAAAGCCACTCCGAGCACCCCTCCGGGAAGCTTGCCATAGTAATTGGGTGGCCGCTTTTGCTGGTGCGCGTTCGCATTGTTGGAGACGGGCCAGCCGTCTGCGGTGTCCCAAAGCACCAACAGACCATCCTCCCCGCCGGTGGCCAACAGACGCCCGTCTGCGCGCCAGGCCAGCGAACGGATCGCGCCCTTGTGCTCTGCAAGCGTCAGCAAGATCTGCCCCGAGCCGGTTTCCCACAAATGGAGCCCGCCCGCACGGTCCGCCGTGGCCAGCTTCGTGCCGTCGGGACTGAAGGCGAGTGCAGTGATCCAGTCGGTGTGCTTGCAGAGCTTGAAGAGCATCTTTCCCGTCTCCGTCGAAAGGAGCTTCACCGTCTTGCCGGAACCCCCGATGGCCACCATTTTCTGATCGGGACTCAAATCAGCCGCGAGCACCGCATCGGTCTCGTCCCCGACAGAGGTCAGCCGCTTGCCCGAGCGCACATCAAAGAGCACCGCCACCCCGTGCTTCACAGGCTCCCCACCCGCCACCAGAAGCAGCGCGCCGTCCTGACTGAACCGCAACACATTGGGCTGGCCCTCCGGAAACGGAAGCACCCCAATCTGGCGGCCGTCCTCGAACGCGTGCATCCGCACAGCGTTTAAGTCGGCCACCGCGTAAATGGGGGCGGCAGGGCTCGCCGCCAACGCCGTCACCGGGACCGGATTGGCCGCCTGCGAGAGCGGCGTCAGGGGCCACTTTTCCGGCAGGGGCGGCGGGCCGTCCCCTTTTGCAAGGGCGACAGGCTTGAAGTCGGTGCTGCGCGCGGCAACCAGAGACTTGCCGCCGGCGCGCTCGGGAGTGCCCGCCTGAATCCAGTCCTTGATCAGCTCGATCTGGGCTGCAGGAAGGGGCGCCGTCTTGGGGGGCATCCGGTCCGCCTCGTCCTCGGCGGTGATCGCCTTGAAGAGGAGGCTGGTGCTCGGGCGGCCGGGAGTGACGGCGGCCCCGCCGCTGCCGCCCTTGGAAAGGGCCGCAAAGGTGGAGAGATTGAGGTCCGCCTTTTGCTCATCCTCGCCGTGGCACTTGAGGCAGTGCTCGCGGAAAATGGGTTTGATCTGGTCCTCGTACCCGGGCGGGGCTTCCGC
>CAMCIN010000071.1 GCA_945874745.1 Akkermansia muciniphila
ACGCTCCAAGCCACGGTGCGCGGCCAGTTGGTTTGAACCAGCCGACGCATTGCGGCAAGTCGCGACTCGGGGGAGAGTTCCCTCTGCAGGCGGGTGTGAATGGGGACGGAAACAAAGACAGTAACCGCCCAAGCGGCGAGGGTGCAGGCCGCCTCCAGAAGCCAGAGCGGCTCGGGACCTTCCAAAAACCAGTATCGCGCGGCGACGCCTGCGGCCTGGAGCAGCATCAGGGGGGCGACCACCCAGGTGACGGCCCCGGTGTAACCCTCGTGCCACGACACAAACCGCGCAGGCTCAATCGAGCGGAAGGCCGGATACACCACCAGTTGAACCAGCCAAAGCACTGCGGCCAATGCTAAGCTGACGGCCGCGTGTGCCTGTAAGATTCCCACGGGAACGGGGGCGTTGGGGGAGGCGTTAGAATGAACCTTCCCAGACAGACGACCGCCTCAGGCGGCGACACAGGCCGGTCACCAGCAAGGCTATTCCCCCTTGGAAACGGCCTTGAGCGCTGCGGCTTCTGTGAGGCCGATACGCTCTTCAAGCCCGGGTTCAAGCGCGCGCATCTTGCTATAAAGGGCACGGAGGTAGGCGCGCATGGCCTTGGAGCCAGCCTCTTCGGTCTTTGCAACATCGGCTTTCTCCCTCAGCTCCAAAATCTTCGGGTCCTCGGCGGCGGCCTTCCGCGCATTGGCGAAACGCTCGTCCTCGGAACCGGCCTTCACCGCGGCTGGCTTGGCTGCGGGGGCCTTGCGCTTGGTCGATTCGGCCCCCGGGGTGTTCGAGGTGTTCGAGGTGCTTGGAGCCGGACTAGGCGAGGGCGATTTTTTAGCACCCTCGGTGGAGCGATTACCCGACTTTTGGGAGCCGCTGCTTGGAGCCGAGGATTCCGCCGCGTGGGTAAGCGAAGCGGAGAGGAGCAAAAGCAGGGCGCTGGTAAGGATGCGGCGCATAAACAATCTAAAGGTTTCAAGCTAACACTAACACAGGGGTGTCCTTCTGTCGAGAACGCAAGACCGTCAGACGGGACGGGCGCGGCTCCCCGCCAAAACACGCCGCCGCCGCCCACCTGTTTCCCGCCCAAGTGGTCGCCGCGCCCCGGGGCGCGTAGCCGCACCCCGCAGCCGTTTGCAGCCCTGTCCGCTGGGTTGCCCTTTCGCTCCCTGCCTTTCCGTGCTTCGATAGTCGCATGACACCAACGCGCGACCAAATCCCGTCTGCCGACACTTGGGACCTTTCCCCGCTGTACCCCGATGCCGCCGCGTGGAACAGCGACTTTGAAGCGCTCCAGAACGCCTACCCAGCGCTGGTCGCCCTCGCCGGCACCCTCGGGCATTCCCCCCAGACGTTGCGTCACGCCCTCGAAGTGGACCGGTCGCTGGATCTCCAAATCGAGCGCCTCAGCCAGTACGCTTCCCTGCGCGGTTGCGAGGACAGTTCCAACTCGGAGGCGCTCGCCCGCGAAGCCCAGTTTGACAACCTCATGACCCGCATCGGCGAGGCCTGCTCCTTTCTCTGGCCCGAAGTTCAGGCCATCGAGGATGCCACCTTCGCGCAGTTTCTGGACGCCCCCGACCTCGCCGAATGGCGCACCCCGCTCCTGCGCCTGCGCCGCCGCAAACCCCACACTCTCACCACCGCCGAAGAACGCCTCCTCGCCCTCGGCAGCAGTGCCGTGCGCGCCCATGGCGAAACCTTTTCCCAGCTGACCAACGTCGACATGCAGTTCGGCAAGGTCGCTGACGAGGCCGGTGTGGAACGCGAGCTGACCCAGTCTTCCTACAGCTCCTTCATGGTCAAACGCGACGGCGGGGTCCGCAAGGAAGCCTTCCACAAATTCTACGCGGAGTTTGATGCGCACAAGTACACGCTCGCCTCGACCCTCTCCGCCTCCATGCGGGCCGACGTCTTCCACGCCCGCGCCCGCCACTACCCCAGCGCCCGCGAGGCGGCCCTTTTTCAGGACGACGTGCCCGTGGCTGTCTACGACAACCTCATCTCCACGGTGCGCGCCCATCTGCCCGCGCTTTTCCGTTATTACGGACTGAGAAAAAAGGTGCTGCAACTCGATGAAATCCACGCCTACGACACCGGTGTGCCAATCGTGTCCAAGATCGAGACCCACGTCCCCTTTGACGAGGCCTCCCAAAAGGTGCTCCGCGCCGTGGAACCCCTCGGGGAGGAATACGGCAGGGCGCTGGCCCACGGGCTTGGGGCGGGCCGCTGGTGCGACCGGTACGAAAACAAGGGGAAGCGCTCGGGCGCCTTTTCCTCGGGAGGCTACCAAGCTCCGCCCTACATCCTGATGAACTACAAGGAGGACGTCTTTGCCGACGTCTACACACTGGCCCACGAGGCGGGCCACTCGATGCACACCTGGTTTTCCACGCGGAACCAGCCGTTCCAGACCTACAACTACCCGATCTTTCTCGCCGAGGTGGCCAGCACCTTCAACGAGGAGCTCCTCACGCACCACCTCCTCGAAACCACCGAGGAGCCGGCCATGCGCGCCTACCTCATCAACCGCCAGATCGACGACATCCGCGGCACCGTCTACCGCCAGACGATGTTCGCCGAATTCGAAAAGCTCGCGCACGCCGCGGAGGAAGCCGGGGAGGCCCTCACCCTCGACACCTTTCGCCAGATCTACCGCGGGCTGCTCCAGGATTACTTCGGGCCTGACTTCAAACTGGACGCCGAACTGGATCTGGAGTGCCTGCGCATCCCCCACTTCTACAACGCCTTCTATGTGTACAAGTACTCCACCGGCATCAGCGCGGCGGTCTCCCTTGCGCACCAGGTTTTGGGGGAAGGCGCTCCGGCGGTGCAACGCTACCTGGGCTTCCTCAAGAGCGGCGGCTCCGAGTTTCCGCTGCCCACGCTCCAACGGGCTGGCGTCGACATGACTGTCCCGCTGCCCGTCGAACAAACGCTCCAATTGTTCGCCCGCCGCGTGGCAGAACTTGAATCCCTGCTAAGTTAAATATGGTGAAGGTGACACTCCCCATTCAGGACCAGAAGACATTGACGGCCGCGCAGGGCTACCTGGAGCTGGCGATGCCCCGCGAAGCGCTCGCAGAACTCGCCGGCCTCTCGGACGAGGCCGCTCTCTCGCACCCGGGGTTGGAGATGCGGATCGTGATCCTCCTCAAGCTGCACCGCTGGAAGACTGCGGCGGCGTGCGCCCGGAAACTTTGCCGCCTGTTGCCCGAGCAACCGGCCGGGTTTATTCACCTGGCCTTCTGCCTGCACGAACTCGGCGAGACCGCGCAGGCGCGGGATATCCTGCGCAAGGCGCCCGCCACCGTGCGCAAGGACGCCACTTGCTGCTACAACCTCGCCTGCTACGAAGCGGTTCTTGGAGAACTGGATGCGGCGCGCCTTCACCTCGCGCAAAGCATCTCAATCGACAAGCGTTTCCGTGATTTCGCGCGCACCGACAGCGATCTGGCCCCGCTCCACAAAGAGCTGCAGTGACCTCTTTCTCTCCTTCTCTTTTTCCTCTTCCGTCCGCCTCGCGCATCGAGGGAAGGCCCGTGCCGGCTTTTTTCCCGGAAAGCGGCCCGCTGCACTCCCTCGTTTACGGCGAGGCTCCGGGCCCCCGGGGGGCGGACAAAAGCGGCATCCCCTTTTGGGGCGACGGCGCCGGCCTTCCCCTCTACCGCGCCCTCTCCAAGGCGGGCTGCGCGTCGGTTCCCCCGGCCGCCTGGCTCCTTTGGGAGGGCGCGAGGCTCGTCTCCGCAGGACTGCGCCCCGTACTGACCGGGGTCGCACTCAGCAACTCCTTCGCAGCCTGCCCCACGGCTGACGGCCAAAAATTCAGGGCCCCCACCAGGGGAGAATTGGAATCCGCTGAGAACGTAGCGCGCCTCCGCTCGGAGCTGCTCCGCGCCGCCCAGCAGGGCGCCTCGCAGGTTGTGACGCTGGGGAAGTGTGCGGCCCGCACGCTGGCGCCGCTGGCGGAAGAGGCCGGACTGCGGCTGGTGGCATTGGCGCATCCAAGCGCCCAGGGCCTGCTTTCAGAAGCGCCAAACCGCGGCCGCGGCCTCCGCCTCGCGGACCTGCAGAACGCCTGGATCGAGCGGCTGGCGGCCCTGCTTGCCACCCACTCATAAGCATTCGCCGACTTCTCAAATTCAGCGGTTGCGTGGGAACCAAAAAATCATCTGCGGAATCTGAGCCATCTGTGGATACCTCCCCGGTCCAGTTTTGTGACAGATCTCCCTTGGAAAATTCCCCCGGACTGGAGACCCCCCTTCAGCGCCACTCGTGCCTGGGGTATTTGCGCTGCAGCTCCTGCTTGATTTTGGGGTAGCTCTCCTTCCAAAAGTTCGAAAGGTTCTGTGTGACCTGCAGCGGCCTTTGGTTCGGCGCCAGCACCTCGATCACCAGCGGCACGCGGCCGTTGGCGATGCGGATCTCGCCCTCCACCCCGTACAAATCCTGGATCCGCACCGCCACCGTGGGTGCCGCCTTCGCCGCATAGCCCACCTTAAACTTGCGGCCGTTGGGCATTCCCACCCGCTCCGGCGCGGCCTGCTCCACAAAGGCGGCCTGGCCTGCAGACAGCCAGCTCTTGACGACCGGCCACACGGGCCGCTCCTTGATTTCACGGTAACTGCTGGCCCCAAAGCAGATCTGTTCGACAAGCAGGTGCCTGTCCGCGGCCGTCACCGGCGGGATTTCCTGCTCGGGAAACCAACCCGCCACGCAGTTGAGCCTCGCGAGCCACTGCTCTACCGAATCATCCCAAGCCTTGAGCGGACACCGCCCCGCAGCCACCTCCACCGCCAAGAGGCCCGCCGCGGCATCCTCAGGCACGCGGTCGGTTTCCTTTGAACGCAGCAGCAGGTCCCGAAACCGCACCACCTGCTTGGCCAGAACACGCCGCTGCACCGAGTCGAAAAACACGTCCGTAGTTTCCTCAAAACCGCCGGGATACATCTCGCGCAGCCACTCCTCGCGCACCGCCGTGGCAAGCGTCAACAACACCTGTTTGTCCACGCCACGTCCGTCGACTTCGCGCACTTCGCACGCCACCAGCAGCGGCGAATCCTGCGCCACGCTCTCCCGCGCCAACACGCCCTTGCGGCCGTGCACCAGGTTGCACCGCAGCGTCCCCGCATCGACCCGCAGCGCCACCTGGTCGGGGAACCCCGCGAGAATGCACCGCTGCACCGCCTCCGGGTCCGCCTCCCGCAAACCCACGGAAAGCCCCTCCGCCTTCGCGATCTGCAAAAACTGCCGTGCCAAAGCCGACGCCTCCCGCGCCGCGCCCGCGTGGATTCCAGGCCCGCTGCACTGGCCGACGTCAAAACGCACGCCCTCCGCAAAACGCAGCGCCCTCAAAAGCACCAGCAGATCGGAGCGGTTCTCTTCGTCGGTGAGCTTGTCCCTCTGTTGCTGAGCCGCCGCATCCGCCCGCCGCAGAATCGGCCGGCCCTGCGTCAGTGCAGCCACGGCCGCCACCTCCTCCACGCACCCGTACTCGTCCGCGGCGAGCAGCATCCGCGCGTAACGCGGGTGCACGGGAAACGCGAGCATGCGTCGTCCCACTTCGGTGATTTCGCCAGCCGACCCCAGCGCGCCGAGTTCCTCCAAAAGCGAGAGCGCCCGCTCCAACGCCCGCGGTTCAGGACGCTCCAACCAGCGGAACGCGTTCACATCCTTGACCCCGCTCGCCTTGAGCGTGAGCACGACCTCCGCCAGGTCCAGGCGCCGCACCTCGGGCAGTTCCTGCGCGGGCCGGTCGCCGTGTTCGCGTTCCGTCCAAAGCCGCAGACACACCCCCGGCGCGGTGCGGCCTGCGCGGCCTGCGCGCTGGTCGCAGGAGGCCCGACTGATGCGCGACAGCAGCAGCGTGTTGATGCCGCGAAATGGGTCAAAGCGGGCGATCTTGGCGAGCCCCGCGTCGATGACGAGCCGCACGCCGTCGATGGTCAGTGAGGTTTCCGCCACGTTGGTGGACGCAACGACCTTCCTGCGCGGGTGCCGGGCGACCGCTGCATCCTGTTCGGCGGGTGGAAGTTCTCCATGGAGCGGCAACAGCACACAGTCCCGCCCCGCGCGCGTGTGCCGCAGCGCCTCGAGCGTCCTGTGGATCTCGTAGCTGCCGGGAAGGAACACCAGCACGTCGCCGTCGGTCTCCGGTGCGAGCCGCTCGAAAGCCTCCGCCACCAGGTCCCACACCGGCCGTTCGCCGGGGGATTTTTCCAGGTAGCGGACCTGGACCGGATGCATCCGCCCGCTCGAAACCAGCAGCTCGCACGGCGCGAGATATTGCTGGAGCGCACCGGTCTCGAGCGTTGCGGACATCACAATGAGGAGCAGATCCGGCCGCAACGTTTCCTGAATTTCCAGCGCTCGCGCAAGCGTGATGTCGCCGTACAGGTGCCGCTCGTGAAACTCGTCAAAACAGATCGCGGTGATTCCGCGCAGGCTCGGATCCGACAGCATCTGGCGGAGCAGAATTCCCTCCGTCACGTACCGGATCCGCGTGTCCGCCGAGCACACCCGGTCCAGCCGGATTTGGTAGCCCACCTCGCCGCCGGTCTGGCCCCCGCGCTCGCGGGCGACGCGTGCCGCGAGCATGCGCGCCGGCAGGCGCCGGGGTTGCAGCACCACCACCTCCCCGTCCCCCAGCAGTCCCCGGTCGAGCAGCATTTGCGGAATCTGCGTGGACTTACCGGAGCCCGTAGGCGCCTCAAGCACCACGCGCGGGCCGCGGGCCAGTGCCGCCACGAGGGCGTTTTCCAATTCAAAAATGGGGAGGTCGGAGCGATTCAACGGAGCGGTGTCCTTTCTTGGCGGCGACTGGCTATTCCCCGGAGGCGACAGCCCGCAGATAGTCTGCGGCGACCTCGGGCCACACTCCGTTGACCCAGGAGCCGGTGGCCAGCTCCAGGGGGCTGGCGGGATACAGCCGCGGCAGGATTTCCACGTGCCAGCGGAAGTCGCGGTCGATGGAGCCCCAGTGGTCCAAACGCTGCGTGCGCGTGGGCGCGGTGGTCAGCGAGAGCTGGTAGGGCGGATGGTCCAGCGCCCCGTTGAGCTTGCGCAACGCCACCCGCAGGGCGTCTGCAAACTGCACCACCTCGCCGTCGCTGATCGCGTGAAAATCTGCGCTCTGCCGCTTGGGGAAGATCGCCAACTCAAACGGCGCGCGCGAGGCGTAGGGACAGAACACGCAGAACCCGTGGTTTTCATAAACGATGCGGGTGCCGGAGCGCACCTCCTCCCCGAGGATGTCCTCGAAAATGGACCGCTTTTTCTGGTCATAAAACATCCGGGCGGCCGTCATCTTTCGCTTGAGCCGGGCCGGAATCACCGCCAAGGCCACCAGCTGGCTGAGCGCATGCGGGACAAGCGCGCCCGCGCTGCGCCCCACCGATTTGACCACCGAAAAGGAGCGCAGCCGGACGTCGTGCATCAAATCGATGAGCCGCAGTTTCCAAGCGAGGACCACCTCCTCGACCTGCTCCATTTCCAGCGCCTCCAAGGGCCGGCTGTCCGGTGTTTCGATCACCACTTCGTGGGCACCCACCCCGTCCATGTGGTCGTAGAAACCATCCCCGTGCCGCGTGTGGTCTCCTTCCACGCGCAGCACCTGCGCGCGGTTGGGCACCACCCGCACGCGCCACCCCCCACCGGGCCCGCTTGTCTGGTGCAGGACCTGCGGCGTGTGCCGCTCGAATCCCGCCAGAAACGGGTTGGCTGCCGTCTGCGCCGCATACTCCTCCAGCACCGACGCTGCGGCCGGCTGGTGAGCCCGCGCCTCGGAAAAAAGAGTCCACTCGTCCGTCAAAGGATCCAGGCGCATCTCGTTTTTGTGCATGCCACGACTCTAACGGCGCCCGCCCCGGGATGCAAAGCCGCGCATGGGCGTTGAGGCGCACCGGGGGTGCGCTCGCAGCCCACGGCAATTCCGTGGGAAGCCGGCGCTCCCCGTAGGAAATAGCCCTTGCGGGCGCCTCCCAAAAACTCCCGGCGGTGGGCCGGTCTTCTCCTTATCCCCTCGGGGCGCCCCCCGTACCCAGCACTGCCACCACCACGTTGCGCAGGTGCGGCTGGCGGCGGTGTTCGAACAGGAAGATCCCCTGCCACGTGCCCAGTTGCAGCCGGCCCTGCGCCACCGGCACCACCTCGCTGGTGCGGGTCAACACCATCCGCAAATGGGACGGCATGTCAACGGGGCCCTCGTCTGTGTGGACAAAGTAGTCGCTGCCCTCCGGCACCAGCCGCTCAAAAAACGCGTGCAAATCCACCCGTGCGGAGGGATCCGCATTTTCATAGATCACCAGGCTCGCGCTCGTGTGCTGCACAAACACCGTGGCCGTCCCCGTACCCACGCCGCTCTCGCGAACCACCCGCTCCACCGCCTCGGTGATTTCGTAGGTTCCCTTACCCCGGGTCTGGACGGAAAAGCGGACGGTGTGTGCGTGCATGGCCGCATCCCAGCCGGACCCGGGGTCCCTTGGCAAATGCTGTTTACCCCGTATCCGTTCTATTGCTAGTCTGGGCTCACTTATGGGCCGCCAGTGGTTACTCGCAAAACGTCAGGTCAACGCCAAGAAACGCTCCGCCGCCACCAGCAAGCTGGTGAAGGAAATCGCCGTCGCCGCCAAGCTCGGCGGTGCCGACCCGGAGGGAAACGCCCGCCTCTTCGCGGCCATTGAAAAGGCCCGCAGAGAGTCCGTCTCCCGGGACGTGATTGAGCGCGCCATCAAAAAGGGCGCGGGTCTGGGCGAAGAAAAAATGCTCATGGAGGAGGTCGCCTTCGAAGGCTACGCCCCGCACAAGGTGGCGGTGATTGTGGAGATCCTGACCGACAACAACAACCGCACCGCCCCCGAGATCCGGGTCCTTTTCAAAAAAGGCCAGCTCGGCGCGCCCGGCTCCAACAAGTTCCTGTTCGACCACGTCGGCATCGTCGAGGCCCACCACGCCCCCGACGCCGTCGACCCGGAGGAGGCCGCCATCGAGGCGGGTGCACAGAATTTTGAACTCCTCTCCCACGAGGAAAACGACGACATCCCCGCAGACCGCCTCGGGGTGCGCTTCACCACCGAGCGGGTCGACCTGCACTCGGTCTCCAAATGGCTGGCCGGCCACGGCTGGTCCATCGTCACGGCCGAATTCGGCTACCTGCCCAAAAACTTTGCGGAGCTCACCGAGGAGCAGGCTGCCGAAGTGGCCGAGTTTCTCCAGACCCTCGACGACCACGACGACGTCCACCGCGTCTGGGCGGCGGTCAAGTAACAAGCCGGGGGTTTCCCGCGAAAACGGGCGTAAAACCGGCTCAAACCGCCGGAAACGCCCCTTAAACACCCCTCAGGCCTCCGCCGAGGGTGCCGGTAGCGGACACACGGCTCCTTTTCCGTGTTTCACCCCCCCTACGCGTGCCAAGCGGCCCGGGGTTTGTCCAACAGCAGCGCCAGGTAGGCAATGTCCGCCGGCGTGATCCCGCTGATCCGCCCGGCCTGTCCGAGGGTGGCCGGCCGCACCTTTCCAAACTTTTGCCGGGTCTCAGCCCGGAGTCCGCGCACCTGTTCGTAGTCGAGGTCGGCCGGGATGACCCGCTCCTCCTGGGCGCGCAGCTTCTCCACCGCGGCGTGCTGGCGGGTGATGTACCCCTCATACCGGAGGTCGATCTCGGTCGTCTCCCACGCGGAGGCCGGATACTCCCGGCGGATCTCCTCGGGCAGGTCCGTCCAGCTGGTTTCCGGCCGGCGCAAAAACTGGGCGACCCGCTGCTCGCCAAACCGGGTCGCCTCGGTGAAGGCGCGCAACCGGGCTAGCTGGGCGCGGCGCTCCTCCGCCCGGGCGGCGCGTTCGGAATCGACCAGACCGGCGGCAGCGGCAAGCGGGGTGAGCCGCAGGTCGGCATTGTCATGACGCAGCAACAGCCGGTGTTCGGCGCGGCTGGTAAACATGCGGTAGGGCTCCTCGGTGCCGCGGGTGACCAGGTCGTCCACAAGGACGCCAAGATAGCCGTCGGCGCGCCCCAGCAGAAGCGGGGGGCGGCCGAGGAGCTTGAGGGCCGCGTTGGCTCCGGCGAGGAGGCCCTGCCCGCCCGCCTCTTCGTAGCCGGAGGTGCCGTTGATCTGGCCCGCGAAATAAAGGCCTGGGAGCAGCCGTGTTTCAAAGGTGGGCTGGAGCTGGGTCGGGGGGCAGTAGTCGTACTCGACCGCGTAGCCGGGACGCAGGATGACCGCTTTTTCGAGGCCCGGGATCGTGTGCAAAAAGGCGTACTGGACCTCGAGGGGGAGGGAGGTGGAGACCCCGTTGACGTAGTATTCCTCGGTGTGGCGGCCCTCCGGTTCGAGGTAGAGCTGGTGCCGGTCCTTGTCCTCAAACTTCACCACCTTGTCCTCGATGGAGGGGCAATACCGGGGGCCCACCCCCTCGATGCGGCCGGCGTAGAGGGGGCTTTGGTGCAGGTTTTCCCGGATGATCCGGTGCGTTTCCAAGGTGGTGTAGGTGGACCAACAGGGCAGTTGTTCCACGTGGAACGCGCCCTCCTCCCACCGGTTGAGCGTGAAGATGTCGTCCCGCCCTCCGGCGATCCGCTCCGGCAGGCTGCTGAACGGCTGCGGCACCGCGTCCCCCTCCTGCCGCTCAAACCTGCCGAAATCCAGGCTCCTCCCGTTCAACCGGCAGGGCGTCCCCGTCTTGAACCGGCCCGTCTCAAACCCGAGCTCCCGCAGGCTGTCACTCAGCGTTGACACGGAATCCCCCAGCCTCCCCCCGGCCTGGTTCTGCAGCCCCACGTGCAGTAGTCCCCTCATGAAAGTCCCGGTCGTCACCACCACCGCCCGCGCCAAAATCCGCAACCCAAGGCTGGTCTCCACCCCGCTCACCCCGTTGCCATCCCTCAAAATCCGCACGGCATTTCCCTGGCAAAGCGTCAGGTTCTCCGTCCGCTCCAACTCCGCCTTCGCCCGGAACTGGTAGGCCTTCTTGTCACACTGCGCCCGGGGGGAGCGCACGCTCGGTCCCTTCTTCGCGTTGAGCATCCGGAACTGGATGCCGGTCGCGTCCGTGTTCAACCCCATGAGCCCGCCCAGCGCGTCGATCTCCCGGACGATCTGCCCCTTGGCCTGTCCGCCGATGGCCGGGTTGCAGGACATCTGCCCCACCGAGTCCAGGTTCTGGGTCAGCAAGAGCACCGAACAGCCCAGCCGCGCCGCGGCGAGTCCGGCTTCCATACCGGCGTGACCGGCTCCGAGGACAACGACATCATAAACGGTGGGCAGGGTGAACATCTGGCACCCACCCTACCACGGCCGTGTTCCACGTGGAACGCCCAAACCGCTCCCTCCCCGCCGTCACCGCACCCCGCGCGCTATTTTCTGCGCCCCGCACCGCCAAAAAAGCCCACCCGCCCGCCATGGAGACCTTCGAAACCGGGGAAAGGGGTCTTTAAGGGGCCTTTTTGTGCGTTTAAGCCTGTTTCTCAGGCTCCCGGCCACCCAACCGCGCGTAAATTTCGCCCAACCGCCGCGCCACCTCCTCCCACTCCGTCCAACCCGTCTCCCAGCCTGCGCTCAACCGCAGCACCCGGTCCGCAGCAGCGCGCGCCACGCCCATCGCCTCCAGCACATGGGACGGCTGCTCCCTCCCACTCGCGCACGCCGAACCACTCGATGCCGCCACACCCGCTGCGTCCAAGCGGACCACCCACCTCTGCCGGCAGTCCGCCAGGCCGGGCGGCAGAAAGGCCACCGTGTTCCAAAGCCGCTCCGCCCCGGCGCCTAAAACCCGCGTACCCGGTAGTGCCCGGGAAACCACCTCCTCAAAACGGCCCCGCCACTCCAGCCTCTCCGGGATCCCGGCAAACCGGTCCGCACAGTCCGCCACCGCCGCGGCAAACGCCGCCGCCCCGGCCACGTTCTGCGTACCCGCCCGGCGCCCCTCCTCCTGGGGTCCCCCGCACAGCAGGGGACGCAGCCGGAAAGGCCGCACACCCACGCTCAAAAAACCTGTGCCCACCGGTCCGCCGCACTTATGGCCGCTCCCAAACAAAAAATCACACCCGCCCAGACCTCCGGCGGGAAGCCGGCCGATCCATTGCGTCGCATCACACACAAACGGCACCCCCGCTGCGCGGCACCACGCCTGCACAGCCTCCCAGGGCTGGAGCACCCCCGTTTCGTTGCTGGCCGCCATCACCGCCACGGCTGCCGGCCGCCCCCCGGCCAGGGCGACATCCAGTGCCTCAGGGTGAAGCACCCCGGCCCCGCACACCGGCAGCCTGCGCACCCGCCCTGCAAACGCGCGCTCCGCCGACTCCAGTACGCAGGGATGCTCCACCGCGGAAAGCCACACCTCCGCCCCCGGCTGGGCTTGCTCCGCCAGATGCCCGAACACGGCACTCGCCGCTTCCGTCGCCCCGCTAGTCCAGACCAGCGAGGCCTCGTTGCAGCCAAGCTGCGCGGCAAGGCTGCCCCGGGCTGCATCCAGGGCGGCCTCGGCGCGCTGGCCGGCCCGGTGGAGACTGGAAGGGTTGGCGGGGAACCGCTCCTGCGCCTCGAGCCAGGCGAGCCTTGCAGCGGTGGAAAGGGGACCGGAGGCGTTGTGGTCGAAGTAAAGCATGGCGCAGAAGGAAGGGTGTTCCACGTGGAACAGGGCGGCTCAGCGCGCCGGAGCCGCCCCGGGGCGGGAGCGCCACCACACTGCGCAGCCGCCCAAAAGCAGGGCGCAAACCGGTGCAAGCCCCACCTGTAATTCAGGCCCCGCCCAGGGTTGAGATTCGGAAACCAGCCCGAAGGACTTTAGGAAAACCCCCTTTGCCAACACCAGGCCCGCGTGAAACCCGATTCCCATCCACAACGATCCAGTCCGTTGCAGCGCCAGCCCCAACACCAGCCCGAGCGTCAGCAAAGTGCCGAACCCGCCTAGGAAAAGGAGCGGCTCCGCAAACTGGTGAAAGGAATGCGGCAACAGCTCAAACCCGGAAAACCACCCTACCTCCGCCACCTTCACCGCCGGATCCGGCTTTAGAAAATGCACCAGGGCAAACAACCCGCTCGTCCACCAAAGCGCCGCCGCCGCCCCCATTCCCCGCAACAACAGCCCCGTGAGCGCCCCCCGGAAAAGCGCCTCCTCCAGCAGACTCACCGCCACCGCAGACCCCGCCACCGACAGCACCGCCCCTCCCTCAGGAATCCTCCGGAACCCATACACCCCCGCAGCCCACAGCACCCCGCCCAGCAAACCCATCGCACCCGCACCAATCCAAAAACCCGACCACAAACGGCCCTTCCACAGCGCATCCCTCCGGAAGGCCGGCGGCCGCCAATTGCGGATCCCCAGCCAACGCACCAAAGGCCACAGCAAGGCCAGGGCCGCCAGCAGCACGCTCCGGTTAAAATACTTCTGAAACGCAAACTTCCGGAGCACCACCAACACCCCGGCTTCCACCAGGAACTGCGCGCCCCAGTACAACGGAGGCGCCAGCAACGCGCCCACAAACAGCACCCCAACCAGGTACGCAAAAATTTTTCCCGCTTCCTTCACGATTCGTCTATTCTGGAGGAAGGCCTCCGCCGCTCCACCCTAAAAACCGATCTGCATGCGAAACGTCCACGTCTGGAAAACCACCACCCCCGAGGGTGAAAAACGCGAGGTGCGCGCAGAGCGTTTTGGCGGCCGTTGGAAGTTTCAATCCAAGGTGCCCTCCGAAGCCCAGTGGTCCTATTACGAGATTCCGCCTATAGACGAACTGGAGATCCTGCGCGACATCATCTGGCGCAAATACCAGCGCAAACGCCTGCCCTGGGATGACGTCGCCTCGCTGGATCGCATGCTCGAGGAACGCCGCCCCGCCGCACTCACCACCCCGGAGAGCGAGGAAGGGGAGGGGACCACAGACCCCGTCTGACTCGGGGCCACGCCCCCGGGCTTGCCTTTCAGGATAAACCGCCTGAAAGGCCACTGCGCCCACCACCCGGCCGAAGCAACGCTTCAGCCGCGCTGCTTGGGCCCCCCGCTCCTACTTCCCGGGCGCCTCGTATCCGGGAGCCGGCTTGCCCTTGGCATCCAGCTTTCCGCACGCCCACAACAGACCCCGCGCTACGAGATCCAGGTACTCGGGCCTCTCCATGGTGGAATTCAGGTGTCCCAGCGAAGTCGAAAAGGACCGCAGCCGGCCGACCTCGTTGACCCACACCACGGGGTTCTCCGCCTGCCGCTTCTCGCTGAACACCGTGGCCAGCGGCGTGGCCGTGTCGTAAACCTTCTCGGCCACATACAGCTCGTCCTTTTCCGGCGTGGTGAAGACCGCCGGGAATCCTGCCATCACCGGGTGGGTCCCCCCCAAGGCTTTCACGGTCAGGACCGCGCCCGGTTCGTGGAAGGTGCTCTTCAGCCCGATGAGTTCCCGCCACAGATCCGCATTCCCGGCGGCCCTGTAGCTATGCATGGAGCAGTGCAGAAAAACCGCCGGCAGCCCGGCCTTGTGCGGCTTGGTCATTCTCTCGATGAAGGCCTCGTCCTTGATCGCGCCGAAGCATTCGTTGTGCAACACCACGTCGTAACCCTCCGCCCAGTTCTCCTTCGCATAGGCTGAGGTCACGTGCTCGCGCGTCGCGGCGGTGTCCTTGCCGTCGACGAGTACCACGTCGTGCACCACGGTCCACTGCACAGGCAGACGCGCCGAAAGGCCCTCCGCCAGAATCCTCTTTTGATTCGTGTAATCGTGGCAGCAGCCGCCGGTGACCATCAACCCCCGCAAAGGCTTTACAGGCTCCGCAGACGCGCCCGAAACGGTTGCCAAAAGAAGGGAGAAAAACAGGAAGGGAGAACGCATGGCTTTTTATAACGAACGGGGTTGCCCCTAGTAAACCCCCCTCCGCCCGTCCTCCTAGCACCTGTTCTCCGGCAACCGCACCCCGGAACAAAACGGCTCGCCCCCAAAAACACTTAAACAAGCCTCCAAACCACTCATTCAGACATACATCCACAAATGCCCCAGATACTGCAGCTGAGTAAAACGCCTCCTGAACGCCCCCCACTTTCCTCTTCTTTTTTATCCGAAACCATCTGTGTGCTCTGCCTCATCTGCGGATACCTCCC
Organism: Akkermansia muciniphila; assembly: GCA_945874745.1. Lineage (GTDB taxonomy): Bacteria > Verrucomicrobiota > Verrucomicrobiia > Chthoniobacterales > Chthoniobacteraceae > Chth-196. Next base: position 15,076 of record CAMCIN010000071.1, read on the forward strand.
CATTCCCCCCGCGTTCCGCAATCAACACTCCAGCACCGCCCCGACCGTCTGGACAGCAGCCACGGCCGCCCGCACATTGTGGACGCGAAACACCTGCGCACCGCGGAGCATGCCCTGCACCACGCAGGCCACCGTCCCCGCATCCCGCTCGGCCGCATTCTCCAGACCCAGTACCTCCCCGATGACAGTCTTCCGGGACACAGGCAGGAGCAGGGGACGTCCAAAACGGTGCAGCCGATCCAGGTTGGCGTAAATGCGCAGGTTGTCGGCGCGCTGCTTGGCAAAATCAATCCCGGGATCCAGCAGGATGCATTCGCGCGCCAAACCCGCCTTCTCGCAGAGGAAAAGCTTTTCCTCGAAAAACGCCTCCACCGCCCCCAACACATCCCCGTAGCCCACATGCGTATGGGGGACCTTCGGGACGCCGACGCTGTGCATCACCAGCAGTGCCGCCCCGTGGGCCGCGCAAATCTGCGCATTCCGCTCATCCGGCAGGCCCCCAATGTCGTTGAGCAAGTCCCCGCCCTCCGCCAGAGCCTGCGCTGCGACCTCCGGCCGCCACGTATTTAGCGATAGCATCGCCTTGTGGCCCGCTCCCCTCCAGAGCCCGATAAATGCGCACAACCGGTCCGCCTCCTCGGCGGCCGAAATCGGCCCGCGATTTGTCCGGGCGCTCTCCGCACCGACATCAATAATGTCCGCGCCGGCGGCCAGCAGCGCCTCGGCGTGGGCCAGCGCCGCGCCGCAATCCGAAAGACCGTCGCCAGAAAAAGAGTCGGCCGAGAGATTCACAATCCCCATCACCAGGGGGGCCCTGGGGAAGGAAACCACGTGGGAGCGTGCGCGCAAAATCACCGGCCACCCCCCGCTGAAACCGCTTCGGGCAGGGGTACAGAAACCCTCCTGCGTCCCGCGAACCGCACCACCTCCGTGTAGCCCACGTCACGCAACATCCCAACCGCCACCGCATAGCCTGCCCCCAACTCACTCACTGCGTGGGCGTCGGAATTAATCAGCACCGGCACCCCAGCCTCCCGCGCGAGCGCCGCAAATTGGCGCGCCGGATACAACTCCCGGCAGTCCTTGCGCAGCCCCGCCGTGTTGATTTCATACGCGAGTCCCGTATCCACAAGCGCTTGGATGCTAGGCTCATAAAAACGCCTCAAATCACCCCCGG
>CAMCIN010000072.1 GCA_945874745.1 Akkermansia muciniphila
GATGGGTGTGGGGGGGGTGAGATTTCAACAGGCCAGACGGAACGCTCTGTAGCAAGGGCCGACTCTCCTCCCCTAGCGCCTGTTGGCGGTCAAGGAAAGCCAAGCTCGGGAAAAGACACTCGCTGCCCCTCCCCTGTAAGAATTCAACAAACCCCTTACCCAGAGCTACATCTGCCGCTTTTACACCTCCAACCCATCAGAGGAACCCCTAAAAAATATCTGCGGAAATCTGAGCATTCTGTGGATCACGGCTTGTCCCTTGAAAAGCCAGCGAGCAGTGGAGCGCCGTAAACACCTATTGGCCTCCGCTCAAAACGGCTTCACGGACATCGCCCATGAGCAGGTCGACATCCTCGCGGGTCGTGCTCCACGAACACATGAAACGGGCGCCCCCTCCGATGAAAAGGTAGTATTTCCAGCCACGGCGGCGGAGGCTTTCGTGAACGTGCTCCGGCAGTTGGACAAACACCGCGTTGGCTTCCACCGGGTAAAGGACGCTGACGTCAGGAAGGGCTGCAAGCGCCTCTGCCAGAGAGCGTGCCAAGGCGTTGGCACGGCCGGCGATTTCCAGCCAAAGTCCTTGGCGCAGAAGCACCGTCCATGGCGCCGCAAGAAAGCGCATTTTTGAGGCAAGCTGGCCCGCCTGTTTGCATCGATAGGCGAACTCCTCTCCCAGCGGCCGGTTGAAAAACACGACCGCCTCTCCCACGGGACTTCCCAGTTTGGTGCCGCCAAAGGAAAGAACGTCCACGCCGGCCCTCCAGGTCAGCTCCGCGGGCGCCACCCCGAGGGAGGCCACGGCGTTTGCAAACCGCGCGCCATCCATGTGAATGCGCAAGCCGTGGCGCTGTGCGACAGCGCCGAGGGCCGCAACTTCCGCGGGCCGGTAGACTGTGCCCAACTCGGTCGGACAGCTGAGGCTCATTGCTCTAGGCTTAGGATAGTGCAGGTCCCTGCGCTTGGTGACGGTCCGCTCCACCGCTTCCGGGTCGAGTTTGCCCAGGGGCCCGGCTGTCAGCAGCAGTTTGGTGCCGTTGGAAAAGAATTCGGGAGCGCCGCATTCGTCGGTTTCCACGTGGGCGAATTCATGTGTAATGACGCTGTGGTAGGACTGACAGAGCGAGGCCAGGGCGAGCGAGTTGGCTGCCGTGCCGGTAAAGACAAAGTAAACATCGCAATCGGTCTCAAAGACTTCTCGAAACGCATCGCTGGCCTCGGCGGTGAGGAAATCCTCCCCGTAGGAAGGCAGCCTTCCGGAGTTAGCGCGCAAGACCGCCTCCAGAACTTCGGGACACGCCCCTGAGGTATTGTCGCTTGCAAATGTATAGTTGGGGGGCGGCTGCACGGATGAAGGGAAACTGAGCCGCAGTTGGGAAGCGATTTGTTTTTCCTGACAAATTCCAGTGTAGCCTCCGGAAGGCGCCCCACCTTTTGGTTCCGCCGGGTGCAAGAAAGTGTGTTTCTTGCATTGCAGATGTTCATTGCTGCAATCGAACCTGTTTTTGGAGAAGCTCTCGTTTTATCCCCACACTAAATGGCAACCATTGCTGTGTTTGGCACCCTCGACACCAAGGGCGATGTGCTCCGGTTTCTTGCCGAATCCGTACGCGCCCTAGGGCACCGTGTCCTGCTGCTGGACGTAGGGATGCTCGGCCCACCGCAGGTGGAGCCAAGCCTGACGCGGCGTGAGCTGCTCGAGCGAACCGGGCTGGAGGAGTCGGCTTTGGCTACGGGGCGCGACCAAGCAGCAGCGCTCATGGGGCGCAGCGCAGGGATCCTGCTGGCCCGCATGTTTCTGGAGGGAAACCTGGATGCGGTTCTCTCCGTTGGGGGACGCTGTGGCGCCGCGATTGCGCTGGCGGCGATGCGGGCGCTCCCTCTGGGGTTGCCCAGCGTGCTGGTGACTCATGTTTCGCCGGAATGGGTAGAGGCGGAAGCGGGACTCAAGGACGTGCTGCTGGTGCCTTCTCCCGTCGAGATTGAGGGGCTCAACCGGCTTGTGCGTCCCATTTTGGCCCGCGCGGCCGGAATGCTGTGCGGGGTGGTTGCCTTTGGGCTTCGCACCAGCTTAGCAAGTGATCTCCCCGTGGTTGTGGCGAGCCGTTTTGGCCCGTCCGAGCTGGGGTTTGAGCGTGCGAGCCGCCTGCTTCAGGAAGCTGGCTACGAGGTGATCGAATTTACGCAAAAGGGAGCCGGGGGAAAGGTCATGGATTCTGTGGTGGCTGGAGGAGCGGTCTCCGGGGTTTTGGATCTGTCGCTTACCGACCTTGCAGACGAGGTGGTCGGAGGAGTCTTGGGGTGCGGGTCCCGCCGGATGGAGGCCGCCGCAAAGAGGGCGGTCCCCTCCTTGGTGGCCCCCGGTGGCGTGGACACCGTGCACTTTAACATGGATGCGGTGCCTCCGGAATTTTGGGGCAGGACCCTGCTGGAGAGCGGGGAATTTATCTTGATGCGTACCAGCCCTGAGGAATGCCGCAGAATCGGTCTGGTTCTGGCCGAGAAATTAAACCGCTTTGTGGGGCCCGTGACGGTTTGCCTGCCCTTGCGGGGACTCAGCGCGCTGGGCTCGCCCGGGCAGCCGTTTCATGATCCCCCCGCGGATTTTGCCTTTTTCGAGGCGCTCCAAAAAAATCTAAGGGACGGCGTGCAGGTGCTGAAGGTCCACACCACGAGCGAGGAGGCGCCTTTTGCGGAATTGTGCGTTCAAGCGCTGCTGCAGAACATCGGGCGGCGGGAGCGGGAGCAGCGGCTGTTGCGTCAGATCAGTTTTTTCCGGGGGGCCTCGGACCTGTCGCTCAGCGAGGCAGCCAGGTTGGCCGAGGCCCGCACGTTTGCTCCTGGGGAGCACTTGTACAAACAGGGGGCGGCAGTGGATGCGGTGTGTATTTTGAGCGCGGGGGCGTTGGAGCTGGTCGAGGACGGGCAGCGGGTTGGAAAGTTAGGCAAGGGAGCGGTTTGGGGTGAGGCGCAATTTTTGACGGGGGAAACCGCCCCTTTTGGAATCAGGACCCTGGAGCACTGCGAGGTGCTGTGGTTGCGGCGCAGCTTGGTGGATCAGCTCAGGAGGCGTTATCCCGCGCTTGAGCGGCCGATGGATGTGGCCAGAGAAAGTGCCCTTTCCCTGTCGCCTGGCGCCGGCCAACCGGGTGCCTCGCAGCAGGCAGGTCTTCAGGCGGGTCTCGGTAGTGGAAGCGGGCTGTGATTGGCAGCCGAACCTGGGCGAGCCGGCGCGGGTTTTGCCGCGCGCCCGCACACGGCGGGATTTAGGGCTGAAACCTGCGCGAAAAACTGTCAGCCTCTGGAATGAACTATCTGGAAAAAGCCCGGCGGGTCCTGGAGATGGAGATTGCCGAACTGCAAAGACTGGCGTCTCGCCTCGACGGGCGATTCCAGACTGCGGTGGAGATGCTCATGGAATGCGCGCAGAACCGGGGCAAGGTGGTGGTCTGCGGTGTGGGTAAGTCCGGCTGTATTGGAGGCAAGATCGCGGCGACCTTGACGAGCACCGGCTGCCCGGCCGTCGTGCTTGACCCAGTCAACGCGCTCCACGGCGACCTGGGGGTCGTCGGCAAGGGCGATGTTTTTCTGGCGCTATCTTACAGCGGGGAAACCGACGAGTTGCTCTCCATCCTGCCCGCATTAAAGACGCTGGACGTCCGGCTGATTTCCTTCACGGGCGCCCCCGCTTCCACCCTGGCTCAAAATAGCGAGCTGGTGCTGGACGTCAGCGTGGAGCGCGAGGCGTGCCCGCTGGAGCTGGCCCCCACTTCCAGCACCACGGTGATGCTCGCGCTCGGAGACGCACTGGCCATGGTGCTGCTCGAGGCCAGGGGCTTTGGCCGGCAGGATTTCGCCAAGTACCATCCGGCCGGCAAAATCGGCCGCACCCTCTTACTCAAGGTGCGCGATATCATGCGCGGTTGCGAACAAATGGCTCTCGTCTCACCGGAGGCTCCCGTGCGAGCGGTTCTAGAGGCGATGACCAGCCACAGGGCGGGTGCCGCCATCGCCCGCGATGCGGAGGGGCGCCTGCTTGGGATCTTCACCCACGGCGACTTTGCTCGCTACTACCAGAGCTTCCCGAACATCGGCGAAATACCCGTGGAGCAGTTTCTCACGCGCCATCCGGTGTCTGTAAACGCGGACTGTCTGGCTGCGGACATCCTGTTGCTTCTGGAAAAGCACAGGATAGACGAGATTGTAGTGCTCGACGCCGACGCACATCCGGTGGGCTTGGTAGACTCGCAGGATCTGGCCCGCTGGCGGCTGGTATAGCACCCGCTGGTGCCGGCTAGCGTCGATTTCTTTGGAAACTATCTTTCAGAGGAGGGGGGGTGAGGGATTACTATAGGACCGTATCCGTTTACTCCCCATGACAATCTCTCGTTTCCAAGCTGGGGCGCTTCTATGCGCCGTTACTTTTCTGCCCTTTGCCGCGGTCTCCGCGCAGGTTGTTTTTGAACCCAAGGAGGGGCCGGGCAAGGGCAGGCATGTCGTCTTTGTCGTTGGAGACGATGAATATTTTTCCGAAGAAGGCGGCCCGCTTCTGGCGCGCATCCTAGCCGAACGCCACGGCTTCCGCTCCACGGTTTGCTTCTCCACCAACCCCGAAACCGGGCTCATCGCGCATTCCGAAAAAGCCAACATCCCCGGACTGGAGGCGCTACGCACCGCTGACTTGATGGTAGTCTTCACCCGGTTCCGCGCCCTGCAAGACTCCCAGATGAAGGAGATTGCTGATTACCTGGATGCGGGCAAGCCGGTGATGGGGTTGCGCACTGCCACCCATGGGTTCGCCTACCCGCCCAACAGTCCGAGTCCCTACGCTAAATACTCTTGGAACAACAAAGACGCCTCTTACGAGGGCGGGTTTGGCCGCCAAATCCTCGGGGAAACCTGGATCAGCCACTGGGGTGGACACGGTAAACAGGCCACGCGCGGTGTGGTCGCCCCGGGCGCCGCTGGACATCCGGTGGTACGGGGCATCAAGGAGGGCGATATTTTTGGCCCCACGGATGTGTACGAAGTGCGGTTGCCCCAGCCCGAGGGATGCGTGCCTCTGGTCATGGGGCAGGTGCTCAAGAGCATGGATTTCAAGGACGAACCCGTCGGCGAGGAAACCGACGCCAAGACCGGCAAGGTAAAGCAGAAGAACAATCCGATGATGCCCGTGGCCTGGGTCCGCACCTACAAGAGCGCTTCCGGCAAAGAGGGGCGCGTTTTCGCCTCCACCATGGGGGGCGCCATGTCTGGCCACCGGGATTGGGACAGCGAGGGGTTTCGCCGTCTTTTTGTCAACGGCGCCTACTGGTGCGTCGGGCTGGAGGCTGACATCTCGGCTACAGCGAGCGTAGAGCCCGTCGGTTCCACAGCGGCTTTCAAGCGCGGCGCAAACCCGGCGGCCGCCTTCCTCGAAAGCCAGTCCAAGTAGCACGGGGCCCTCCCCCTCCTCTTCCCCCCGGCTCCCAATACCTCCTATTTTTATGCTGAATACACAATCCCGCCCCTGGTGGAGTCACCTCACCTCTTACCACTGGTTTGTTGTTATCGTCGCCTCGGCGGCCTGGTTTTTCGACTGCCTCGACCAGCGGCTTTTTTCTCTGGCGCGCATTCCCGCGCTGACCAGCCTGATGCAGTTGCCGGCCACCGATCCGGTGGTGCAGGCCGTGGCCAAACAGGTAACGGCCTGGTTTCTCATTGGCTGGGGCATCGGTGGCCTCATCTTTGGCGCACTGGGCGACCGCTACGGCCGGGCGCGCATGCTGACGCTCACCATCCTGATTTACTCCGCCTTCACGGGGCTGAGCTATTTTAGCCGCACCCAGTTCGACTTCACCCTGTTCCGTTTCTTGACGGGGGTCGGTGTGGGCGGCGTCTTTGGCCTGGCCGTGGCGCTGATTGCCGAGACGGTCCCGGCGGAAGCGCGCGCGCAGTCGCTGGGCCTGCTGCAAGTGCTGTCCACGGTGGGCAACGTGGCGGCGGGCTTTGCCAAAATGGGGATCGACGCGCTTGAAAAGAATGGAACGATTGTGGCAGGGGCGGGCTGGCGCTGGATGTTTCTGATCGGCGCACTTCCTGCGCTTTTGATCATATTCACCCGTAGCAAGCTGCGCGAACCCGAGCCCTGGCTCCGTTTGAAGGAGCAGGGAGCGCTTCCCAAGGGCAGCATCTTCGGCCCTTACGTAGCGCTGTTGAGCCAGAGGCGGTGGCGGAAAAACCTGCTGGTGGGCGCGCTGATTGCGAGCACCGGGGTGGTCGGCCTCTGGGCAATTGCAGAATACGCGGTGGACCTCCAAAAGGTGGTGTTCAAGACGTACTTTGAAAAGACGCTAGCCCCCGATCAGATCAAACCGGCAATGGATGCAGCCATCACCAAGGCCTACCTGCTGCAGATGCTCGGGGCGGCCGCCGGGATGACGCTCTTTACACGGATCGCGGCAATGGGCCGAAAGCTCGCCTTCGGGATCGGGTTTTCTGCCGCGCTGGTGGTCACCTTCCTCGTCTATTGGAAGATGAGTTCCCCGATGGATGCCTATTGGATGATGCCCCTGATGGGAATGGCCCAGCTGAGCGTGTTCGCAGGATTTGCCATCTATCTACCAGAGCTTTTCCCAAGCAAACTCCGCAGCACAGGCACCTCCTTTTGTTACAACCTCGGCCGATTTGCCGCCGCGGCCGGCAGTTTTTATTCAGCCAAGCTTACCGTGGACGTGTACGGAGGTTTCAAGGAAGTGGATCCCTCCTTACCCCTGCGCTACGCTGCAATGACGATGTGCGCCATTTTTCTAGTGGCACTGCTTACCCTGCCTTTCGCCCCTGAAACCAAGGGCATGCCGCTTCCGGAAGACGACGTTGAACCCGAGCCAGTCCCAGCCAAACACTAGGGCTTATTCACGGCGGGTCACTTTTTGTGGAACGGGAAGTGATCCGCAGGTGACTCAGATATTCGCAGTTTTTTGGGGTTTCTTCTGATCTGTTAAGTCTGTGCTATTTGACACTCATTCACTGAAAAAAGGTTTGTGGGCTTTCTTGAGAAGAGTCCCAGAGTTTACCTTCCCGTCCGGATATTCAATTGACCACAAACCCGCCTTAGGCTGGCGTAGCTTCTCGCAATAATGATGAAAATACTTGGAACTTACCTCGTTGCCCTGGGCGCTGCAGTCTGCCTGGTTACCCCCAGTTCACACGCAGCAGACGACAAGGCGCTTCGGATCCTGCTTGTGGACGGTCAAAACAACCACAACTGGAAGGCGACCTCACCGGTGATTCTTTCCTCGCTGGCTCAGAGCGGGCGCTTCGTCGTGGAGGTGAGCACCGCACCGCCCAAGGGTGCGCCCAAGGAGGCTTGGGCGGAGTGGAACCCCAAGTTTTCTGAGTACGCGGCGGTTGTGAGCAACTACAACGGCGAACTCTGGCCGGAACCTGTGCAGCGTTCTTTTGAGAAATACGTCTCAGAGGGAGGCGGGTTTGTGTGTTTGCACGCGGCAAACAATTCTTTCCCAGAATGGCTGGAGTACAACCGCATGATCGGGATTGGGGGTTGGGGTGGGCGGAATGAAAAGAACGGGCCCCTCCTGTACCGCAAGGAGGGCCAGGTGGTCCGGGACACGGTCAAGGGCAGCGGCGGCGGCCATGGCCCACAGCACGAATTTGTCGTGGAGGTCTTGGAGAAGGAGCATCCCATCACCAAAGGATTTCCGCTCAAGTGGAAGCACGCGGCAGACGAACTGTACCACGCGCTCAGGGGGCCGGCGGAGAATCTGGTGCTCCTTGGAGTGGCGTACAGCCCCGTGACTCAGCGCGAGGAACCAATGCTGCTGACCTTGTCTTACGGCAAGGGGCGGGTGTTCCACACGCCGATGGGCCACGCGGACGTTTCGATGCGCTGCGCTGGGTTCCAAAGTGTTTTGGAGCGGGGTACCGAGTGGGCTGCCTCAGGGAGCGTCACGCTGCCCGTGCCCGCCGATTTCCCAGGGCTTGAAGCTGTTTCCGCTCGGCCCTAGAGCGTCTTCACGGCGGGTCACTTTTTGTGGAACAGAAAGTGATCCGCAGATGGCTCAGAGATTCACAGATGTTTTTAAGGTTTCCTCTGATCTGTTAAATCTGAGGAATCCGCGGATATGTCACTGAATAAGCGGCTTGCAGGCTGGCTGCTGGACCCAAGAAACCCCAAAGCACCAACTTTGGGGCTAAGTCCCGCTTAAAGCCTCCTTGGATTCATCCGGGCAACCGCTTGGGCGCGGGACTGCACGTGCAGCTTCTCGTAGATTCGCTCAATGTGGGTCCGGACGGTCGAATAGCTGATCGAGAGTTTGTCGGAGATTTCCTTGTACAGGTAGCCCTCGGAGAGAAGTTGGAGGATCTGGCTCTCTCGTTCCGAGAGCGAGCCGTTTGCGGGCGAGGCGGCGGGCTTGGCCGCTGGCTTGTTGAATGCCTCCACGACCCGGCGCGCGATCTGGCCGCTCATGGGCGCGCCACCGGAATAGACGTCGCGCACGGCCGCAAGGAGCTGGGCGGTTCGGATGGGCTTGAGCAGGTACCCGCACGCTCCAGCACTCAGACTGCTGAAAATCGCGTCGCTATCGTCGTAACTGGTCAGCATGACGATCTGCGGCTTGGGACCCGTGCCCGCGATCTCGCGGACGCAATCCACCCCGCTCATCCCGGGAAGGTGGATATCCATAAAAATCACGCGCGGCCTGAGTGCCGGAACTTTGCGCAGGGCCTCCTCAGCGCTGGCAAACTCCCCCACACATTCGATGTCCTCCGCGGTGCCCAGCATGGCGGCCAGGCTGCGTCGGATGCGTGCGTCGTCTTCTACAATGGCAACGGTAATCGGCATGTTATTTTAGTCGGCAGGCACAAGCGGGAGGAGCAGCGCGATGGCCGTCCCCTTTCCCGCTGCACTGTTTCGTTCAAGCGTCCCACCAATACTGCTGATGCGCTGCTGCATGTTGCCGGTCCCATCGCCTGCGCAGGACTGACCGCTGATGCCGCACCCATTGTCCTGCACCCGGATGGTGAGCTGGCCCCCCTCAAGGCAAACAACCAGCCACGCCTCCGTCGCGTGCGCATGCTTGACGATGTTGTGGAGCGCTTCTTTGACTGTCAAAAAAAGGTGGTGCCGCTGCGTGGAAGACAGAGGCACTTCGGGCAAGACCGCTGGGAGGTCCAATCTGCAGGGAATGCCCGCGGCAAGAAGGTAGTTCTGTGCGTAGTTGCTGAGGAAAGGCACAAATCCCTTCAGCGAATCGTTAGCCGGATTCACAGCCCAGACCATCTCGTCGACCTGCCGCGTCAGGCTCTGGGCAAGGTCGAAAATCTGGTCAAAGTGATGCTTCACCTTCAACGCGTCGCCCGCATCCGCCTGAGCAAGATCGCTCAGAAGAGCCAGGTGCGTGAGATCGGCGCCAAGATTGTCGTGCAGGTCACGCGCGATCCGGCTGCGCTCGCGGTCCACGGCGCGCTCGCTCTCGAGCACGTCGAGACGACGCTGCATCCGGCGACGCGTGGATTGCCTCACCAGAAGCCCGAGGACGGTTGCCGACAGGCCGGCGATGCAAACCCAGAAGCCGCGCGTTTGGTAGAATGGAGGGACCACCACAAGGCGCATCACAGACTCCTTGCCCTGCGCCACGCCCTCAACGGTGAGTTCTTGAATCCGCAACCGGTACTCCCCCGCCGGTAGGTAGGGATAGGACACCCGTGCGCTGCCCCCCCAGCCAATGGAGTAGGCTTCGCGCCATTTCAGCCGAATCTTGGACTTATCCACAAGAGGAAGGTCCTTCAAGCCCTTCGTTAACCAGCCGCCGAAGGCGTCCGCACGGTCATCGCGCATGATAATCAGCGGCGACCGGCCCGCCTGAGGGCGGATCTGCGCGATGCCCAGACTCGTGCCGTGCCGTGCCCAACCGGTCGGTGTGCCTGCACTCTTGTCCATCAAAGAGCCGGTGGGCGGGATCATTTCCACAGAGCGCTCCCCGAGCGCCGGATCGCTCGACACGAGCACCACCTCCAAGCCATCCAAAGCGTAAACGCCCATGGTTTGCTGGGGCCCCGCACTGCTGAGCCAAACCTGCAGGCGAGTGGCCCCCTGAGGCACCTCAAGAGTCTCTAGTCGCTGCTTAAACAGGGCGGTTTCGGGCGTCCCCGTCCAACCGGCACTCTCGCCATAAGCGTCAAATTCCTCGCCCGAAATTGTGTTGTCCGCCGCGTCGTTAAAACGCACGGCGAAGCGCATCACGCCTATAGGATCACGCCACTCCCGGTCATAGCCGTCCAGCTGATAGCGGAAGCGGAGAGGCGCAGCGCTGGCGCCCCGAACGGGGGCAAAGGTGATGTCCAATGAACGCGTATTTGAACGAAGTTCGATTGGACCGGTGGCCTCTCCGCCAAGCGGAAGTTTCACCCCGTCCGCCTCAATCGCGTCCACCGCGAAAGCGGGTTTCTCGGCCGCCATCGCCGGCTGGGTCCAGAGCAGAAAAAGACACAACCCCGAGAGCTGAACAGCAGTCCCTAATGAACTCGAATTCCAAACCCCAGGCTGGGTTGTTGACTGGGTTTGAAAGGTGAGCGCCACACGCAGACACTAGATTCCACAAGAGCGCTCGACAATACCGAGAGGGTCACCAGGCGGGTCGGTAGTTCTACCGACATGCAAAAGACGATTGAAAATGTTTTAGTTGGTTCCCATGAGAAAACTCCTCCCGTTCCCTGCCCTGTCTTCCCTCAGCGGCGCAGTGCTCCTTGGTTTGCTCACTCAGGTTGGTGCGCAGATCCCCGCCCCCCTACCTCCGGCCGTCACCGAGAAGCCGCCCGCTTCAATCAACGGCGAACGCCCCTGGGCCGAGCTCCAACAGACTGAGATCGACAAAATCACCGCGGCCCTTCCAGAAAAGGCCCAGGCCGCACCCGCCAAACCCCGCAAGCTTCTGGTGTTTTACCGGACGGATGGCTTCCCTCATGCCTCGATCCCGCACTGGAACAAGTGCATCGAGCTGCTCGGCCAAAAGACAGGCGCATTCAGCGTGACGCTGTCGCAGAGCTACGCCGATTTGATGCCCGAAAAGCTCAGCGAATACGACGCGGTCTTCTTCAACAACACTTGCCGGATGAAGACCCCCGAGCCGGTTAAGGCCGCCCTCCTCGCATTCATTGAGAGCGGCAAGGGCTTCGCAGGAAACCACGGCGCGGGCGACAACTGGCACGACTGGGAGGAGGGCAAGGAGATGCTAGGGGCGAAGTTTGTCACGCACCCCTACGGACGGATCCAAATCAAAGTGGACGATGCGAAGAGCCCGCTGACGGAGGCTTTTGCAGGAAAATCCTTTCCGTACTCGGATGAAATTTACGCGTTCAAGGAGCCCTACAGCAGGGAAAAACTCCGCGTGCTCCTGAGCATCGACTATCCCAACTCCCCCGAGGTGGCGAAGGCCGAACAAACCATGATCAAGCGTGCTGCGGATCCGAACGCCAGACAGTTCGACAAAGACGCGCTCAGTGCGGTCCGTGCGGACAAGGACTACGCTCTGGCTTGGGTGCGCGCCTGGAAAAAAGGACGCCTTTTCTACTGCGAACTCGGACACCGCGCGGAGGTAACATTCGACCCGGCGATGGTGAAGTTCTATCTGGCCGGCATCCAGTACGCGCTCGGCGACCTCAAGGCTGAGGACGCTCCCTCCGGACCGCTGCTTCCCACAGCTCCCACAGCTCCTGCCCCCGTAAAAACCGGTGCCGCTCCAGTTCAGAATCCCGCAGATTCAGAGCAGGCGAAGCTCGTGCTCCAGCATGTCCGATTTGATCAGGCGTTTGTGTCCACCACGTTCGCCGCGCCGCCGATGGTCAACTCCCCGGTGTTTATCTCCGCCGCGCCAGATGGCACGCTGTTTGTATCCAGCGATCCGAACGGCAGCTCTGGCACAACTCCCGGTCTGGGAAAAATCGTGCGCTTGCGCGACACCAACGGCGACGGCATCGCCGATGAAACGCTCGAAGTGGCGAAGGTGGATGCGCCGCGCGGGCTCGTCGCGCATGGGAATACAGTCTTTGTGCTACACCCGCCCCACATCAGCGCCTTCATTGACAAGGACGGAGACGGTATCGCCGAAGAGCAGAAGATTCTGGTCAAGAACATAGGCTGGGACTACTCAAAGCGCCGGGCGGACCACGCCTCCAACGGCCTTGAGATCGGGATTGATGGCTGGCTCTACGCCGCCATCGGCGACTTTGGTTTCACAAAGGCGGAGGGCACCGATGGACGTACGCTCCAACTGCGCGGCGGCGGCGTGGTGCGCGTCAGGCAGGACGGCACGGGTCTGGAGCTTTACAGTGCCGGCACGCGCAACATCCTGGAGGCCGCCATCAGCCCACTACTCGACGGCTTTGCCCGGGACAACACCAACGACGGCGGCGGCTGGAACACGCGCTTCCATCATTTCAGCGGCCTGGAAGACCACGGCTATCCCCGGTTGTACAAAAACTTTGCGGAGGAAGCGGTCAGGCCGCTCGCGGATTACGGCGGCGGCTCGGGCTGCGGTGCGGCATGGGTCTCAGAACCGGGCTGGCCGGATGCGTGGAATCACCGGCCACTGACCGTGGACTGGGGCAGGCAACTCATCGCCGCGCACTCGCTGAAGCAAAGCGGCGCGACGTATCTCGAGACGGCAGCGCCCATGAATCTCGCGATGCTCAAGCCCGAGCTGAAACCGGAGGAGATTCGCAACAACGCCTTCCGGCCGTCGGATGTCGACGTGGACGCGAGCGGTTATCTTTATCTGGCGAGCTGGGTGAACGGTGGATTCGGAGCGGGCGAGAAATGCGGAGTCATCTTCAAGATGCACCCGAAGAGCCACGTTGCACCGAGGCTGCCGGACTTCGCGAAGGCCACGCAGGGAGAGCTTGCAGGCTTGATGAAGTCGCAGAGCCATCGCACCCGACTCGAAGCGCAGCGCGTCTTGCTGCTTCGCGGTGCGGATGCCGCAGCCGTGGGTGCGTTGGAAAAAATCGCATCTGACAAGGGCGTGCAGCTTGAGTCGCGGGTCGCTGCGCTCTTCACGCTGCGACAGGCCGCCGGAGAAAAAGCGTTTCCTTTTATCGCTCAGCTAGCATCCGATCCGTCGATCGCAGCATGGTCCATCCGCGCGCTCGGTGATGACGAACGCCTCGCCGCGCTTGTGCCCGCCGGGCCGGTTGTTGCGGGACTGAGCGCAAACGAGGCACGCACACGGCGCGAAGGAATCTTTGCCGCCGCGCGCCTCGCCCAACCGCAGCTTGGCAAGGCCGTCGCCATGCTGCTGGATGATTCCGACGAAGTGGTCGCACACACCGCCTTCCGTGCGCTGGCAAAGCTACGCGCCAGCGATGTATGCTTCGCTGTGCTCGACGACAAGTCCGCCTCGCCTGCAAAGCGCACCGGCGCAATCCGTGCGGTGCAAACACTCCACGAAGCGGGCGTTGTGGACGGACTCATCGCCCGGGTGGCGAAGGAAACCGACTCGACACGCCGCCGGGATTTGCTCTCGGCGCTCTGCCGGCTTTACAACATCGAGGGCGAGTGGGCGGGCGACAGCTGGGGCACGCGCCCGGATGACCGCGGGCCTTACTACCAGCCCGAACCCTGGAGCGAATCGCCGAAAATCGCCGACGCGATTCTGAAGACCATGTCCACACTGGCCAGTGCCGATGCCACATGGCTCGGCAATGAGCTTGCGAGGAACCGCGCGAACCTCAAGGACGCAACGCGCCAGCTTCTCGCGCTCGCGGAAAAGGATGCCAGCGTTCTGCCGCCGCTCTTCCGCAACCTTGCCGATGGCGAGGACATACCGCTTCCGGCCATTCCGTTGCTCATCCGCTCGGCCGTAGAGAAGGATACCGATCCGATGCTGCGCACCGACGCCCTTGTCGCGCTCTGCAAGACGGACAGCAGCGAGGCCTTCGCGGCCGTCATCGAGGGGATGACGCAGAAGTGCGACGACGGGATCCATCGCGCGCGCCGTGCGTACCACGCCGCTAGACATTTGGAGAATCACCACGAGCTTTTCATCGCAACAGCGAACAGCGACAAGCCAACCGCACGCATCGCGGAGGAGGCAGTGATGCTGCTCGCCAGCCGTGTCATTGGTGCTCCAGAGGCCCGCGCCGCCGCGCTTTCGGCGATCGAGGAGAACTGGAAGCAAGGCCCGAAACGCCAGTCCATGATGATTGTGGCCGCCCGCGAGACAAAGGCGGCCCCCGCCGCCCGCCTGATTGAACCGCTGCTACACGGCGAGGACAAGAATCTCGCCAAACTTGCGGAAACGTTTTTCAAAACGGCTCAGATCGATCCGAAGAAGGTCAATCAGGTTACTCCGCCAGACCAACTGGTTGGAGCCATGTCGCAGGAGCGTGTTTTGAATGAGGTGCTGCAAGTCAAGGGTGAGCCGCGGCGGGGCGAGCAGCTCTTCACACAGCAGGGCTGTGCCGCCTGCCACACCACAAAGCCGGAGCAGACCCTGAAGGGTCCGTACCTCGGAACCATCGCGGCAACCTACAAGCGCCACGAGTTGGCAGAGTCCATCCTCGAGCCGTCGAAAAGCATCGCACAGGGATTCGCCACGCATGTTTTCACCATGAAGAACGGCAGCGTGCTGCCGGGTTTTGTGGTGAGGGAGGCCGCAACCGTCGTCACCCTGCGCAACGCCGCCGCGCAGGAGTTCACCTTCGCCCATAGCGACATTGCAAAGCGGGAGGTGCTGGAGAACGTCTCGCTCATGCCCCCGTCCCTTGCTGGCAATCTGGGCATCGAGGATTTCGGCTCACTGCTGAGATACCTGGAGGAGCTGGCTGAGAAAAACGCACAGAAGCATCCCTAGCTGAGGCTACGGAGAGACTGCCTGAGGCTAGTCGTTCCACAAAAGCGTCCCTGACTTCCCCCATTGCCGCTGGGCACTGGATTCCGTCGGCAAAGGCGCGCCCTCCTCCAAGGGCGCGCCTTTCTTATGCCGCCAAGACACCACCCAACCAATCTGAACTGGGTAACTGTGGCGCCAGCCCCGGCCGCGCAGGGAGCACTGTTCTGAACTTGGTGAATCGCAGGAAAGAGCCTCGGCTGAGGGCCAGGGAAGGTAGACTGAAACATTGAGGCCCGCAGCCCTGCCTGCCCGCTGCTCGCTTGGGCGGATTGGGTTAAAACCAAAGCGCGGCCGCGCCTCCGCAAGGGAGGGCGCCCCCAATCCGACAAGCAGCACTGCGGCCGGCTATTCTCCTTCGATCTTGGCCAACTCCCCGGCGAGCACCGTCTCCAACTGGGACCTGACTGCGTCAATGTCGGAGTTGCCGTCGAAGTAGAGGACCTGATCGCCATCCCAGACAAGGCTCAAGTCTAGGCGGCCGAAGGTTGCGGTTTTATAGGCGCCATCCATCACCGCCGGCGCACCGTACAGAGCGGCCTCGCCGGAGGGCTCCACCCGCCCACTCAGCGCGTAATCTGAATCGGACCGCTGCCCCAGCACCGAAAACTCCGCACTCTCGCTATCCAAGGCGTCCTGCACCGTTTGTTGAGCCGCCAGCCAGATATCCGAAACCGCGGAATCGCTTGGCTTCGCGGAATTGCCCCAAACCCAAAGGGAACGGCCCGGAGTCACCACAAGGGAGGCACCCGTCCCGATGGAAAGCCGCTCGATAAGCCAGTAGCCGCTCCGGGTGGAACCAGGAGTGTAATCATCGCCCTGCGTCGTCCCCAGCGCATCCGCCCAGAACACCCACCAGGAGGCATTGGCGTAAACTTGTGACACATCGGCGGAACCGGCGTTTTGCACCTTGGGCGGATTGACTCCTACCGTGAGCCTCGCGGTGGCGGAAACCGAGCCCTCGGTATTTGCGACGGTTACCTTAATCAGCGAAGGAGCGCTGGCAGGGACGAGGTTCGTGAGATTCAAGAAGGGAAAATTGCCGGGAACCTGGACGCCATCCCGGGTCCACGTGTAGGTGACCGGCAAAGTGGAGCGCACAACCACTGCGAAGGAAGCGGTGTTCACCGCACCCCCCACCGTAAGCGAGGCGGGTGGCACCACGATCTGCGGCAGCAGCTTCACACGGACAGCCAGCGGGGCGCTTGTGACAGTTTCAGAAGAGGCGTCCGTCTGTGCGCTGGTGACCTTCAGCGTGTAGCTTCCCCCATCAGCCACCGTGGCCGGACTGATCCGGTACTGCTCGGAGGTTGCACCGGCGAGCTCCCGTCCATTGAGGAGCCACTGGTAGGAGAGGCTA
>CAMCIN010000073.1 GCA_945874745.1 Akkermansia muciniphila
CTCAGAAGGACTCAGATGTTTTGAATTTCTGTCTTTATCTGTGACTCTCTGTGCCATCTGTGGATACCTAATCCGCGGACCTCAAAGAGGAGTAATCCACAGATGTCTCAGAAGGACTCAGATGTTTTGAATTTCTGTCTTTATCTGTGACTCTCTGTGCCATCTGTGGATCACCTCCCGTCATCTGTGGATCACCCCCCGTGCCCTGAGGAACCAGCGAAAGGTGACCCACAATGCACAAGGCCTAGGGCTTCAGCGCCTGCGCGAGGTCCCAGAGGATGTCGTCAATATCCTCAAGCCCCACGCTCAGCCGCACAAAATCCGGACTCACCCCAGCGGTAACCTGCTGCTCGGGAGTGAGCTGGCTGTGGGTCGTCGTCGCCGGATGAATGGCGAGCGAACGGGCGTCGCCCACGTTGGCTAGATGACTGAAAAGCTGGAGCCGCTCGATGAATCTCTGACCCGCTGTCGCGCCGCCCTTGATCCCGAAACCGAGAATGGCGCCGGTGCCCTTTGGAAAATACCGCTTGGCCCGTTCGTGGTCGGGATGGCTTTGGAGGCCGGGATACTTGACCCACGCCACCTCGGAATGCGCCTCGAGGAACTCGGCGACCGCCTGGGCGTTCTGCACGTGGCGGTCCATTCTGAAACTGAGGGTCTCCAAGCCCTGGATGGTCTGCCAGCTGTTGAACGGCGACTGGCAGGCCCCGATGTCGCGGAGGACGTGGACGCGCGCCTTGATGATGAAGGGCGGCAGGCCTGCTCCCGTGAGGCTGGCGTAGACGAGCCCGTGGTAGCTGGGATCCGGCTCTGTGAAGTTGGCGAACCGGCCGCTTGTATAATCAAAGTTGCCACCATCGATGATCATCCCGCCGATGCTCGTGCCATGGCCGCCGATGAATTTGGTCGTGCTGTGGGTCACGACGTTGGCGCCCCATTCCACGGGGCGGAACAGGTAGGGGGTCGGGAAGGTGTTGTCCAGCATCAGGACGACCCGGTGTCTGCGGGCGATCTCGGCGACCTCCTCGATCGGGAACACGCTGATGTCGGGATTGCCCAGGCTTTCGCCGTAGATGATCCGCGTGTTGGGCTGGATCGCCGCCTCAAAGTTGGCCGGGTCCGTCGGGTCGACGAAGGTCACGGAAATGCCGAGCTTTGGAAGGGTGTACTTGAACTGGCTGTAGGTGCCGCCGTAGAGGCGGCTGCTTGTGACGATATGGTCGCCCGCATTACACAGCGTGAAGATCGCCTGGGCCTGGGCCGCGTGGCCGCTGCTGGCGGCGAGTCCACCGACGCCGCCTTCGAGGTCCGCGAGACGCTGCTCAAGCACGTCGGTTGTCGGGTTCATGAGCCGGGTGTAGATGTTCCCAAGCTCCTTGAGTGCAAACAGGTTCGCCGCGTGTTCGGTGCTTTTGAACTGGTAGCTTGTCGTCTGATAGATGGGGACGGCGCGGCTCCCCGTGGTGGGGTCGGGACTGTAACCGGAGTGGAGTTGGCGGGTGGCGAAGCCAAGTTTGCGGGTGGGGTCGGACATAGTGTCTTTGGTGATACGCTAAAGAGAGCCAGGCGGGGCACAAAAAAGAAGGGCGCGCTCCAGGGCGGCCGAGCCTCCTGATCGGAAGGCTGTTCAGCCATCCAGTTTGCCCAAAGAAACGGCCCGCACGATCTTGAATACGGCTGCAGCGTGAGGAAACCCGGCGACCACCGCCGGCAGCCGAGGCAGGCTGATCCCCTCAGGGGCCTATTCCTCATGCCGATGCCGTGGGCTGACGGGAAAAATGCGCCTTCGGTGGCCGGAATCCCCGCCCGCCACGGGACTCACACCCCGACGGGGCGGGGCAGCCGAAACCTTGGCTCACCCGGACGACTAAATAACCGTCCCCGATGGGATCACCGCGTTTTTGGGGATGACCACAATCCCGTCCCGGACAAAAAAGTTGTCACCGTCGAAGTTCTCGGGTTTGCCCGCAGGATTGATGACCACGTTGTCGCCGATCCGCGCGTTCTTGTCGATGATGGCATTCTCGATGCGACAGTGGCGTCCGACCCCGAGTGCCGGCTCGCCGGCCTGCCGGACGTGCTCGTTGTCAAAGTAGTCGGCACCCATCATGATGCAGCTGCGCAGGACACTGCCGTTCTCCACCACGCTGCGGATTCCAATGACAGCCCGCTCGATCGTGGCGTCGGTGATGACGCAACCGTCGGACACAACCGCTTCGCGCAATTGCGCGGAGTTGATCTTGCTGGCCGGCAGGAACCGCGGATGGGTGTAGATGGGTGCGGCCGAGTCGAAAAAGTTGAAGGGCGG
Source organism: Akkermansia muciniphila (assembly GCA_945874745.1). Classification (GTDB taxonomy): domain Bacteria; phylum Verrucomicrobiota; class Verrucomicrobiia; order Chthoniobacterales; family Chthoniobacteraceae; genus Chth-196. Next base: position 2,309 of record CAMCIN010000073.1, read on the forward strand.
AACCGTCTGGGCGAGTGCAAGGTTTGCGTCAAAGAAGGAGCGGATCGTGCCGATGTCCTCCCAGTACCCTTCGAAGATGTAGGCCGACACCTTAGACTTGTGGATCTGCTCGGGAATGACGTGCTTGCCGAAGTCGACGTACTGGTTGTCGAGGGCGTCCACGAGGGCCTGCCGGTTGAAGATGTAGATGCCCATGGACGCCTGGTAGAGCTCGGCGTCGGCGGGCTTGCCCATCTTGCCGAGGAGGGCCTTGCCGATCCGCAAGGGTTCGAGCACGGCGGGGTCCTTGGGTTTTTCCACAAACTCGTAAATCCGGCGCTCGTCATCGGAATGCATGATCCCAAAACCGGGCGCATCCCTGCGGGACACGGGAGTCGTAGCGATTGTCAGGTCTGAACCGGTTTCGATGTGCTGCTTGAGCATGTCGCGGAAATCCATCCGGTAAAGCTGGTCGCCCGAAAGGATGATAAAATGCTCGTAGGGCGCGTTGAGGAAGTCGCGGAGGTTTTGGCGGACCGCGTCCGCCGTGCCCTGGTACCAGCGCTCGCCCGTGGGGGTTTGCTGGGCGGCTAGGATCTCCACGAAGGCGTGTGAAAAGACGTCAAACTTGTAGGTCGCCTGGATGTGGCGGTGGAGGGAGACGCTGTTGAACTGGGTGAGCACGTAGATGCCCCGGAGGCCGCTGTTGATGCAGTTGCTCACGGCGATATCCACGATGCGGCACTTGCCGCCCAGCGGCACGGCGGGCTTGGACCTTTCTTTGGTGAGCGGAAACAGGCGGCTGCCGGCTCCCCCTCCCATGACGATGGCGAGGGTTTTGTCACTAATGGAGGACCAGTTTTGGAAGCTCATAGGGCGGACAGTGCGGTGGGTGGCGGGGGTTGGGACGGATGATGGCATAGGAGATGTACAAAATCGCGCCTGCCCTGCCGAGTGGCTTTTCAGTTTACTTAAACGGCACAAGGCTACCACGGAACCGCCTGCCTGCGGTTACGCCGCAGGCCACCCCCTGTGGAGCAGGGGGGCGGCAGGGCTGTCCCCGCGCCCCATTCAGGCGCCGCCACAGCGGTGCTATTTTCCGCCGACCATTGTCGCGCCCATCTTGAGCCCCATTTCCTGCAGCGCGCGCTGTTGCTTTTGGAGGGCCTTGAGGGCCTCCAGTTGGGTCGGGCTGAGATAGGCAGCGGCGCCTGCCGCGACCAGTGCCACTTGCGCATCATAATCGGCGAGGATCTTCTGGGTCATGTCGGGACTCAGATTTGCCGCGGTGAAATTCTCGGGTTTGGACATGTCCGGCACGGCGCTGGCCTTTGTCCTGGCTGCAAACATTGCCGACACAAGCTGGTCTTCCTGTGCCACGGTGAGCGGCTCGCCCGCGCTGGCAAAGGCCGGCGTTCCCATGTTCAAAAGCATCCGATCCGCCTTGGTTTGTTCCCAAGTTTGGAAAGCTTTGTAGTCGTTTTCGTTGCTCAGAAACGCCCGGATCTTCTGGTCACTGGCAGTGTTCGCCTTTCTCAATTCCTCCAGCGCCGCACCAGACTGTTGCTGCGAAAAATCCCCGGCCATCATTTGGAAGCTCATCTCCAGCTCCGCCCGCATCCGCTCCGTGAGAAGGTTCTTAAAATCCTGCCTGTCGGCCCCCTCCAGCTGGAGGCGGTCGTACAGCTTGCCATAGAACATGTCCACCTGGCCGAGGTTCTGCTGGATCAGTGCGTCCCGCATCTCGGGCGTCTTCATCATCTCGGCCATGGGTTTCATCGGGTTGCCTGCCGCAGCCTTCGCGGGTTGCGCCTTCGCCTGGGCCGTGGCCCGGGCCAGGGCGGCCTCGCTTTCGGCTGCCTTTTTCACCAACTCCCTGAGCTGGTCGCCAAGCTTTTCGCCCTGTTCGCGCGCCTCATCCCGCTCCCGAGTGAGGGTGGCAACCGAGGCCTCGAGAGTCTCCTGCGCCCTCACCGCGGCGCCGGCAGCCCCAGCCGCCTTTTGCCGGGCCTCCGCCAGCTCCCCATCACGCCAGGAAAAACCGGCGCCAAAGGCCCCACAAAGCAGGGTGAGGACGGCAAACGATAGCAGCAGTTTTTTCATTGGGGCTTTTAAGCACGAAACCGCCGGATTGCGAAGCCTGCGCTTTGGACACCGGCCGGAATCGCTCCACCCGCCACCGCTGGCGCTCTCGCCCTTACCGCGCCCACTCCGCGCTGATCTTCCCTTCGCGATCGAGCAGGCGAACCACTCCCTCGGCATCTCCCACCAGGTGGCTGGCGCCGTCCTTGGACGCCGCCCCGGCGGTGATAAACCGTTTGAAACCCTCAGTTTTCGCCCGCGTCTCCCCGCCTGCGTCCTTGAGAATCTTCACGGCCGGCGCGCCGCTGGCCGCCACGAGCTCGTCGCCCCTGCCCAAGTAGCGCAGAAAGCTGACCTCCTTGGTGAAACTGGCGAATGTGGCCACAACATCCGAGCGCTGGATATCCCAAGTTTTGACCGAGTTGTCGGCGGAGGCGCTGGCAACCCGCCTGCCGTCGCTCCGGAGACTCACGGCCAGGACCTGGCTGGAATGGGCCTCGAGGTTGCGGTGCATTTTTCCGGTCTGGGTTTCCCACACGCGGACGGCCCGGTCGGACGAACCGCTGGCGAGCCATTTTCCGTCCCCGGAAAAATCGAGTGCGAGCACGGTGTCCTTGTGCGGCTTCATGAACTCCCGCACCAAGGCGCCCGAATCCGTCGCCCAGATTTTGATCTGTCCACTGCGGGAGGGCTCTCCGGCCGCCGTGGCCAGCCAGCGGCCGTCGGGAGAGAATGCGAGCGCGTTGACGCGGTTGGCGAGAGGGGTCTCGACCTTGGTGGAATCGCCAATGGTGCGCGCCAGTTCCCAGCGCGGTTGGGTGTCGGGGCTGAGCAGGGGCCGGCCGGACCTGCCGCTCCACGCCCTGACCACGCCCCCGGCATGGGCCGTAAATACGACCGCGCCGTCGGGGCTGAAGGCAACGGTTTCGACTGCGGGAAGGCACGCGTTCAGGACCTTCTCCGAGGCAACCGCCAGCGCCGCTTCGACGGCCTGCAGTGCGGCCTTTGCCCTCTCGGCCAAGGCTTGTTGGGCCGTACGCTCGGCGGTGGATTGGGCCAGCACCTCCGCATAGTTTTTCGCGTTGCGCTCGAGGGTCGTGGCGCTTGAGACGGCACCCGCCGCCACGCCGTGCGCCTTGATGGCCTCGGTGTATTCCTTCTGTTTGGCCTCCCGTTTTTCCTTCGCGTCCTTCATCGCGGTGTCGGCAGTCTTGTGCTGTTCGACCGCCTTTTCTGAAACCGCTCTTGCCCCGGCCACCTTCGCCTCCGCCTGGGCCTTGGTGTCCGCTCCCGCCTTTTGAAGCAGGGCGGCGGCGCCGGAGAGGCTTGAGGCGGCGGCGGTCCTTGCCTCTTCCGCCTGCGCCAGCGCGCGGGTGGCGGCAGCGAAGCTTTCCTCAACCGCATCCCTCTCGAGCATCAGCCGTTCCTTTTGTTGCAGGGTCTCCGAAAGTGTCTTCTCCAGGCCGCCCCTTTTGGGCTGGAGCTCGGTGCGGGCCTTCTCCGCCGCGGCAAGGTCGGCCGTGAGCTTTGTGACCTTCTCGCCGAGCGCCTTTAGCTCGCCCTCAAGGAAGGAGACCTCAAACTTTGCTCCTGCGAGTTCCAGCTCCAGCGCGGCCTTGGCTGCCACGAGGGCGTGGTCGGCACTCAGCTTTGCGAGCTCCTTGCCACTCTTGGTGTCCCGCAGCCGCAGCCCACCATCCTGTCCAAGCACGGCTGTGTACGCCCCGTCAGCGCTGGTTGCAGTCCCGGCCGCGAGAGGCTCCGGAAGCCGCACCTTTGGGTCAAAGACGCGCTTCCACAGCTTGGCCTCACCGCGGCTGCCGGTGGCGAGCAAGCTTCCGTCCGGACTGAATGCGAGGGCGCCCACCAAGTCGGGGTGCGGCGTAAAGGACGCCACCTTGTTGCCGATGATCAGATCGTAAATGGAGACCCTGTTGCCCCTTGCGACCGCCGCAAACTGGCCCTCCGGGCTGAGCGCAACGGCCCCTACGCCCGTGACCCGGGCGGGCATTTCTTTCCACGCGACCGGCTCCTTTTGTTTGGCCAGCCCGCGTGCTCCTTCTTGAATCCAGCGCTCCAGCACTTCGAGTTCGGGTTTTGTGAGCGCCGGCGCCTTTGCCTTGTTGGCCTCGGGCGGCATGAAGGGCTTCTTGAGATGCGCCGCGGTAAGAAAGAGCAGGCTTTCCCGCGCCTTGTTAGGCTTTAGGGCCGCCCCGGCGTCCCCGCCCTCGAGCATGTCCTTGGGGCTTTCCAAGATCAGTCCGCCCTCGGCCTTGGTTGCGTTGTGGCAGGGCAGGCAGCTCTGTTCCAGCAGGGGCTGGATGTCGGTGGCAAAGGAAAGTGGCGCCCCAGACAAGGGAGCGCCCGCCGCGCCCTGCCACAAGAGCAGGGCGGCAAGAAAAGCACGGTGGTGGGATCTGCGGCTCATGGCTTTGCGGGCGCTTTCAGGTTCAAGGTGACGGGATTGGAACAGAGCACCAACGTGGCGTCTGCCTCCTTCCCCTTCACCGTTCGCTTAGCCTTTTCCTCTCCCCGAAACCAGACCGTGTAGGTCCCGGGCGCCAGCTTCAGCGGTGCGAGATCCAGCTCGTATTCGGCGACACCCTCCTTAGCGGGGACCTCAATATCCTTCGCCTTCTCGAGGCCGGGAATTCCCAGCGGCTTGAATTTTAAGGCGACCGCCGGCCCGGCGGAGGCGTGCCGCTCCACCTTCAGCCCGATCTTCACCTTGCCAGAGGCGGCGGTATCCGCGCCGGGCTGCGCAGCGTGAACGGCGCTTGGAAAGGGCGCGTCTCCCACAACCGCGACAAGCATCTCCGCGGCGACCCGGCTCCTGGGGGGCTCCACAAACTCGCTGGCGGTGCTCTCCCAGAGGGGCGTCGTAGTGGATGCCAGCCGGACCAGCGAGGCACTGCCCACCTGCGCGCGGCCGCTCACCTTGATGGGCCCCGTCCACGGAGCGGCGTTCGGGCCGGCCGACAGCAGGAGCGTGCCTTCGGTTTGTTTCGGTCCGATCACACAGGGCGCTGCGGATAGCCCCTCGGGAAGACCGTCGGCGGTGAGGTGGATCTCCCCCTCAAAGCCGTCGCGCCGCACGACCAGGACGCGCAGGGGCAGCACCTGGTTGGGACGGATGTTCGCGGCCCGCACCGTTACCAAGGGGCCGGTAAAACTCATGAACGCCTTGTTCGGAACCGGCGGCAGTACGCAGGCCAACAGCGCAAAATCCGCGGCGGCCTTTCTCACCTCGAGGACGTAGGGCCTCGCCGGTCCCGCTCCCACCGTGTTGTTCAGATCCCGGAGAACCACCCGGTAGAGCCCGTCTTCCTTGGCCGTGAAAGGGCCGACTGGATCAAAGTGGTGCCCGTTAAAATCCGGGTCCCCGGGGAACAGGGTAGGCGGCTTGATTTCTGTGGAGTCTGGCGTGGAGACTTGTCCCTCCGGCGTCCTCACCACGCGCTCCACCACGACGCGCGGAAGCGTCGGGGCGCCAGTGCGTTGGGAAAGGCAATCGACCCACCAGGTTTCGCCCTTCCGGGCTTCAAATTCAAAGGTGTCCACATCCTTTGCCGGGGCGAAGGTTCCCCGGATGGCCAGCGGTAGCACGACTTTTTGGGGGTGGGCTGGAGCATTGGGCTCCAACTCAGGGACTGCTCCGGCGGCGGGTTCCCAGAAGACCAGCGGCCTTTCTCGCGGGGGGCCGGTCAAGGCCTCCGGTCCGCAGATGTAGAGCCTGTAAAAGTGTTCGGGACCTCCATTGCTAATGAAGTCACTCAGGGCAAGGTAGAGCGTCTCTTCTGCGGTCGGTGTCCAACGGATGGGCCGCGTCCGGGAGCGCGCCAGCTCGCGTCCCTGCCCGTCGTACAGCACCAGCTGGGGTTCCAACCGGGAGTCTAGCTGGGCAGCGTGACAGTCGAAGACAAGCTCGTGGTTGGCTGCAGCCTTGAGCTTGAACCACTGGACGCCCTGCTTGAGGGTGGTGCCCCGGAGGACACACGGGGCAGCCACCTCCTGACTTAGCTCCCGCGACACCGCCTTGGCGGCGGCATCCAATTCCGGGAGTGCGCTTACCTCAAACCGGCGCGGATTGGTTACCCCGTGGAGGCCTGCCGCGCGTACATCATAGAGTCCTGCCGGAACGTCTGCGGCTACCGAGACCGCAAAGGTAAGGGGTTTCTGCGCGTCGCGGATTGCTGTGATGCCGGGGTGGGAAAAACGCAGGACGGACTCTTCCAAGTCCACCCCACTCAGCGAGACCTGGCTTGTCCCTCCGCTGCAGGCGCCCGGATTGCTGATCACATTCAGGCGCGGCTCAGGAATTTGTGCATGGACATGGCCGTGCACACAAAACAGTGCGAGCGCAACGAAGGCTCGGCGATACTCAGGGGGGTGGGGCATCTTGGGGGGCGGCTTCGGGAAGAAAGAACGGGGGCGAAAAGGGGATCCGCGGGACGGCGGAGCCTTAGCTGCAGATGAGACACTTGTTCACAGAGCAGAGAAAGCCATTTGGAATATGCCTGAGTATGGCCGGCACCTGCGGCGTTTGCTTTGAAGCCAATTGGCACCGTCCTGTGGTTTATCCGGTGAGTGCGGACGGGAGTCTCGGGTGTCGAAAGCGGCGGAGCTGGAGCGGCGGGGACCGGCCTATTCGGCGTTGAGGAAAACATCCATCTGCTGGCCGACGTACATGGGCACGCTGGTACGGTCGAACCGGAAGATTACCTGCAAGACACGCGTGTCCACCCGCTCGCCGCTTTCGCCCGTGAGGGAACGCTTTGGCAGAATGTAAGGTTCAATGCGGACAAACCGCAGCGGCACGGGGTCGTGGCGTCCACCCTTGATGAAGGCGATGGCCTCGCAGCCGGCCTTTACCCGGGGCGCGTTGTCCTCGTCCACATCCGCGCGCAGCTGGAGTTCCTTGGTCCGGCCCAGCAACAGGCTGTACTCCGCGGCGCCGGGCACGGCGTACTCTCCCGGCCGGACGTTGAGTTGCAAAACGGTGCCATCGCGGGGCGCGCGCACGAGCAGCAGATCCCGCTGCACGCGGACCCGGGAAAGAAGGGCGCGGGCTGCGGTCAAATCGCTTTTGCGTGCCTCCACCCGGCTGGCGGCGGCGCGGAACGCGTACAGGGTGCGCTGTTTCTCGTCGATGCTGACGACTCTGTTGGCACCCAGTTGCTCCACCCGGCTCCACTGGTCCTGCCGGTCTGCAAGCACCACCTCGCTCTCAGCAAGGGACGCCTGGATTGCGCCGACGTTGGCTTCCTGCACGACGATTTGCGCCTCCGCATCGCGTGCATCCTGCTCGATGAGGATCTGCCCGGTCTCCACCTCGTCGCCCGCCTTCACCCGCACGGCGGCGATCAATCCGGCGACGGCGGGGGCGATCCGTACATTTTCGTCCACTCCTTCAATGAGACCCCGGGCACCGATGGACTGCGCATATGGCGCAGACGGAGGAGGACTCAGCGGAACGGGGGCAGGTTCTTGAATATCTTGCTTGCGTACAAGGTTTGCCGCGAGGCCGATGCCTGCGATCGCAATCAAAAAAGAGGCGCTCTTAAACATACAGTTTTTGGGTATCCCCCGTGCCATGGACCGCCTTGATCTGACCGTCCTCCATTTCTGCGATCCGGTCGGCGAAGGAAAAGATACGGCTATCGTGGGTGACAATGATGACGCACCGATCGGGCCTGCAGGCGCGCTGCTTGAGCAATTCGAGGACCTTGCGGCCGGAGGCGGCGTCGAGCGCTGCGGTGGGTTCGTCGCAGATAAGCAGCCTTGGCTCGTGTACGATGGCGCGGGCGATGGCCACCCGCTGCTGCTGCCCTCCGGAGAGCTGTCCGGGCCGTACTTTCAGTTTGTCCTGCAAGCCGACCTCGGCGAGGAGCGCGGCGGAAGCCTTCTCCGCTTTGGCCCGCCCGACCCCGTTGAGTAACAGCGGAACGCTCACATTTTCCAGTGCGGTCCAGGAAGGGATCAGGTTGAACTGCTGGAAAATGAAGCCGACGTTCCGGCCGCGAAACGCGGTGAGCTGGGCTGAGCTCATGCTGGCAAGGTCCCGGCCAAAGATCGCAGCCGAGCCAGAGTCGTACCCGAGGGTGCCGCAGATGACGCTCAGCAGCGTCGTTTTGCCGCAGCCTGAGGGGCCGACAATCATGAGGAGTTCGCCGCAGCGGGCCTCGAAATCCACGCTCTTGAGCGCCTGCACGAGGTTGTCGCCACGGCCGTAGTTTTTGACCAGGGCAGCGGTATGAACCGCGAGCGGCTGATGGGATTCTGTGGGGGCGCTCATTTGAAGACCATGGCGGCCTCGGTTCTGGCGATCTTGAGCAACCCAACGAAAGCGGAAAGGCAGCAGATGAGCAGGATGATCACCCCGGTGAAGACGAGGACCTGCCAGGGCATATAAAAAGGCGGCTCGCCCTTTTTGAGGACGGCATTGCCGAACAAGGCTGCGATCCCCACTCCGATGCCGTACCCGGTAAAGCCGACCGTAAATGCCTGCAAGAAAACCATCTGGGCGAGCGTTCCAAAACCGGCCCCCATGGCCTTGAGCGCCGCCATGAAACGCAGGTTTTCGTGGACGAACAGGTAGAAGGTCTGCCCGGCGATGGCGATGCCCACCACGATTCCCAGGATCACCACGGTGCCGAAGGAAATGGGGATCCCCGTGTTTTTTACGTACCACATGAACGTATCCCACTTGAGTTGGTCGGAGCTGAAGGCGCGCAGGCCGCCCATGGCAGAGATGCGCGCAAGCAGCTCCGGAATCGAGACGCTTGGTTTGGGCTGGACCAGCACGAAGGAAAGCAGCTTTCGCTGGGGCGGGGAGTATTCCAGGGCGCGTGAATAGGTGGTGAACACGTAGGGCTGCCCCAAGAAGGAGCGCTCCGTTTCGCAGATCCCCACCACGCGCGCCTCCTTGTCGTTGATCTCGAAAGTGGAGCCCAACTTGAGGGCGATGCCCCGCTTAGCAAATTTTGCGATGGCTACCTGGTCCACAATGACGGCGTTGGGGAGACGCAGATCCTCGACGTTGCCGGCGCGCATTTTAGTCGGGCGCCCGACCAGCGTGGCGCTGTCGATTCCAGTGAGCTGGACTGCTTGAAAGGTGCCGTCGGGGAGGCGTGTCTGCAAAAGGCTCCAGTACAACGGCACGGCCCACTCCACGCCGGAAACCGACCGGACCCGCTGTACCTCGATCTCACGCATGGGGACCACCTCGTTGACCTGTTCGACCTTGGCGTCGGCCACCCACACGGGAACGCGGATGTTGCGTACGGTCGCGTTGGTCCAGAGCAGCAGGCCGCAGAAAACCGAGATCTGCTGTGACATCAAGAGCGCGCAAAAACTCAAGCCGCACACCAGCATCATGTATTTTGCGCGGTCGCCATACAGCATTTTGAGGGCGAGTCGGAGCATCAGATAGGATTCAAACAGCGGGAGCCTGAAGCGTCAATGCACCCCAGCGAGGCCCGCCCTTCAGTTGGGCAGGCAGGACACTGGACGAACTGAGCCTTTGAATCGGCAAGGGAATGGGCATACCCTCGACTTGGGCTCGCAACGAGGCCAGTGCGCTGCGTTTAGGCGCCTTTTTTCAAACAACCAATTTTTCATTTCCGCCTGAGTTGTCTCTGGTGACCCTTCTTTTTCTAATACCGTGAACGCTCCGAATGAGTCCCTCGCTGCGGCCCAGGCCGCCACAATGCCGCGCACTTCCGGGGTCGCGTTTTACCTGCTGGTGCTTGTGGTTTTGGGGGCGGCTGCGGGGCTGTTTGTGGCAGGAATGCTGCCCAAACTCAAACGGCAGGAGGTTGTGGCGGAGCAGACCCGGGACCTTGCGGTGGTTCGGGTGCGCACAAGCCAGGCCGTGCCGGCTCCCGCTGGAGTGCCTCTAGCCTTGCCGGCGGAGTTGCGGCCTGCCACGGAGGCCTCCCTGCTGGCGCGGGTGAGCGGGTACGTCCGCAAGTGGCACGCGGAGCTCGGGGACCAGGTGAAGGCCGGCCAGCTCCTGGCCGAGCTGGACACGCCCGAACTGGAGAGGGAATTGGGGCGTGCCGAGGCCCAGCTCAAGCTCGCCGAGGCCGCGCACAAGCTGGCCGATTCCACTGCCAAACGCTGGCAGGAATTGTTCGCCGCCAAGACCGCGTCCTCGCAGGAAACCGACGAAAAGCAGGCGGATGTGGAGTTCAAGGCGGCGGCGGTGGGAACGGCTCGCGCAGAGGTCCAGCGGTTGCAGCAGATTGCGGCCTTTGCGCTGATCACGGCGCCTTTCGCCGGCACGGTGACGGCCCGCAGCCTGGATCTCGGGCAACTGGTGGAAGCGGGCGGAAACCGGGAGCTGTTTCACCTGGCGGACACCTCCCGGTTGCGCGTGTTTATCCACGTGCCGCAGGCTTACGCGCGCGGAATCAAAAAGGGACAGCGGGCCGAGTTGGTGCTCGCGGAGCTGCCGGGCCGCCCGATTCCCGCGCATGTCGTGAGGACGGCGGGGGCGATCGACGCGGCCTCGCGCACCCTTCTGGTGGAACTGGAAGCAGACAATACGGACGGCGGTCTGCTGGCCGGTGGCTACGCGCAGGTGCGCCTTTCCGACGTGGAAACCGACCGGCCCATGGCGGTGTCCGCAAATGCTTTGGTCTTTCGAGCGGAGGGCGCGATGTTGGTGTCGGTAGACGCGGGTGGAACGGCGCGCTTCCACAAGGTGGTCTTGGGCCGCGACTTTGGCAGTGCGGTCGAGGTGTTGGAAGGGCTCCCCGCCGGTGCGCGGGTGATTCTCAATCCGCCCGACTCGCTCACCGAGGGCGTCCGCGTCGAAGTTGTCGAATAAGCGAGACTGGCTTTAACGGCGGTCTGCGGAGAGCCGGGCGCCCGATTTTCGGGCGGGCTTATTTGGCGAGCCGCAGCTCGTCGTGGACCTTCTGAATGTTCAACGTGGCGGGTTTACGGCCGGCCCATTTTTCGTAACGCGGGAGGCTGACGCTGCGTTCGATTTCGGCGAAGGACTTGCCCTGTTTCATCATGTCTCCCACCGTTTGGCGGAGATCCACAAAGTAAGAGCGCTGCTCTGCGAGGGTGTCCCGGCCGCCGAGGGGGCCGTGTCCAGGACAGAGCGTTTCAAAGGGCAGCTTGCCCACCGCATCCAAGACTGAAATCCAGTCGGCGGTACTGGCGTCTCCCAGATAGTTGAACGGGCCGTTCACGCAGGCGTCCCCGGTGAAAATGATCTTTTCCTTAGGCAGCCACACGAAAGCGTCGCCCTTGGTGTGGGCCCAGCCAAAGGTGACGAGTTCTGCGCGGTGGTGGGCGTCTTCGAAGACCCGCGTCTTGGTGAAGCTGCTGGTGGGCAGCTTGAAGGGCACCGCCTTGAACTCCGGGTGCTTTACCAGCATCTCCTCCCACTGCTTGGCACCCTTCTGCTCCAGTTCGGCCCGGCAGGCGTCCTGACAGACGATCTCGGCACCGCGACTGGCCCACCATGGATTCGCCTCCGCGTGGTCCCCGTGGTGGTGGGTGTCGAAGACGTAACGGATGGGCTTGGGGGTGGTCTTCTTAATCCTTTCTTCCAGGGCCTGCGCGACCCAGGAAAAGTTGGCGTCGATGACCAGCACATAGTCGTCGAACACAATCCAGCTGCAGTTGGAGCTTCCATTGACCTGCTGAAACCAAACTCCCGGCGCAATCTCCCGGGGTTCTGCAGGAAACAAGGGCTTGGGTTCCTGGGCGTGGGCGGTACCCAGGAAAAGCGAAGCAAAGGAAACAAAGGTGAGAAGGCGTTTCATAGAGGGGGGAGGAATTCAGGCAAGCGCCCGGCGGCGCAGGTTCTCGGCGGGGTGAAAAGTGCCGTTACCGCGGCACGAGCCAGACGTTGCGGTAGCACACGGGATTCCCATGGCCCTGCAACTGGATCGCTCCGCCGGTGGGGTCTTCCTTTTTGCCGCCGCCGGTGGGGCCGGAGATCGCGACCTTTTCATGCACCACCACGTCGTTGTGGCGCACCGTGATGACCGCGTCCTGGGTCTTCTTGCCCTCGGCGTCGAACTTGGCCGCCGTGAAATCAATGTCGTAGGTCTGCCAGACGAGGGGCGGGAAACACATGTTCACCGCTGGGGGCACCTTGGAGTAGATGCCGGCGCACTCGTTGTTGAGTCCCTTGAGCCCGAAACTATCCAGTACCTGGACCTCGTAACGGTCTTGCATGTAGACGCCGCTGTTGGCCCGGTCCTGTCCGCGACCGAGCGGCTTAAAGGGCAGTAGGAACTCCACATGGAGGGTGTAATTTTGAAAGTCTGCCTGCTTGGTCTTGGAGCCCGAGGCCAGCAGGTTGCGGTTGAGTTCGTCAAAATGGCCGCCCACGAAGGCGTCGCAGTTTGAACCGTCAAACAGCACCACTGCGCCGGCCGGGGGTTTCGCGCCAAGGGTTGGGCTCTGGCGGTTCACCTTCTGCAGGTTGAACTTGCCCTTGCTGTTCTCGCCACTCAGGGCGTCCTTTCTGAGGGTCGCCTTAAACCCCTCGCCTGAAAACTCCACCGCCTCACCCACCCGCGCGGCCTCCAGCTCCACCTTCTCGGATTTGTCCCAGCCCTGGCCCGGGAGGCCGCCGGTGTGGAAGACGGCACGAAACGTCCCGTTGCCAAGCGCGATGACTTGGGCGCCAAGTTTGGAGTCGCTGTACTCGCCCTGCAGGTCGATGTCTGGACCGTCCTTGCGGGCGTCCTCGACGGTGAGGTAGGTGGCGGCTTTGGGCTTGGCGTCTTGGGCGTGGAGCTGCGGGGCCAGTGCCAGACAGAGCGAAAAAAAGAGGTGGGCTTTCATGGGTGGGGGTGGGGTGTGTTGCCTTTGAATCCGGTGCGCGCCCTGCGGTCAATCACCGTTGCCAATTATTATCTTAGAAACGGAAGCTCGGCTCCTCGCTCCCTCCATTGGGTGAGAGGTTCTGGGAAGCGAGACGTGACACTTCGGGAAGCGGCAGGAGGGGTCAATGGCTGTCGCTCTGCTGGCCGCAGTGGCCCACTCCGCCGGCGCCTGCGCTCCCTGTTCAGGGGACCGGGGGCGCTCACAACGCTTCGCTGCCGCCCGGCTAACCCTCTCCGCCCCCTCCCGGAAGCGAGAGCGGCCCTCTCTCTACTGCGAAAGTTTAGCCGCTTTGGGGTAATGGCCGCATATTTCGTAGCTCGAGCAGCGGAGTGGAAACCCTAAAAACCTCTGCGAAAATCTGAGCCATCTGTGGATGACTGCCTGCACTCTCCGGAGAGAGTTAAATGGACGCTCCGTGTCACGATTTGACGCGTGCCCGCCGATAGTAACGCGCGAGGCCCTCGGTGACTCCGGACGCGTACTCGTTGATGAGACTTTTGCGGGGCACGCCGTCGATGATTTTTTCCCCGGCATAGTCGCCCATCTGGACGCGCTTCCAAACCGGCTCGCTGTTCATGACATACGGCTCTAGGAAAACCACGGGCGCTCGGTAGAGCCGGTTGGCAAGAAGGTTGCGCGCATAGACATACGCAGAGCCGCCCACGCGCCGCGCGTTGGAGGAAAAATAGGTAAACGGCGGCAGCCCGGTCTCTTCAGCCAGTGCCCCCACCACCGCTTC
>CAMCIN010000074.1 GCA_945874745.1 Akkermansia muciniphila
CGGAGGCGACCGCGACGTTGAGCCAACTTGAGGCGCTCGAGCGCCTGCTGCTCGAAGCAGCTGCCGAACTGCAGGTCGACGCACGGATCTGGAACATTGGCGACAACGGGTTCCCCTTGTATTTGTGCGCCAAGCATCGGCAGAAGGACACCGTCGAGCTGCACCGGCTCATCGCCCCCCTGCGTGCGCACCTGCCGGCGGGCTGGACCCTGCATTTTAACGACAGCAATGTGGCGGCCATCCCGGGTTATTTGGGCAAGGAACACGCCGCACGCTGGCTTCTCTCGGAGGTGCTCCAGCCCACGCTGGTCCTCGGGATGGGGGATAGTTTCGTCGACCTCCCCTTCATGGGCCTCTGCCACTACGCAATGATTCCCGCCCAGTCGCAGATTTTTTCCCACCTCAAAGACGCTGGCCATGGTTTTCCCTCCCCCCGCTGATTTTCACGGCAGCTACGCGCCTGAGGACGTCTGCTTCCTGCTCAAACAGGTTTCGCTTACCCCCACGGATGTGGCGACCAAGGAGCGGCTCATTCAAACCGGCCAGGCGCACTACTCCACGATGCTCTCCGCAGAACATCCGCCCGAAGCGCCTTATCTGGAGCTTTTTCACGATGCCCTGCGGCGCAATGGCGACCGGCTTGCACGCGACTTGGCCGCCCTGGCGCGCACCTTGGCGGCGCAGGCGGGCCGGGAAATCGTCATCGCCAGCCTGGCCCGGGCGGGGACCCCCGTGGGCGTGCTTTTGGTGCGGGCGCTGCGAGCGTTGGGCCTCGAAAGCACCCACTACTCGCTCTCGATCATTCGCGACCGGGGCCTCGACCCGGTTGCCTTGGACCACATTCTCGCGAGGCATAGTGCGGCGGACGTGGTGTTTCTCGATGGCTGGACCGGCAAGGGCTCCATCGCCGGGGAATTGGAAGCCTCCATCGCACGCTACAACGCAGCGCGCGGAACCCGACTGCTTCCCAAGCTGGCGGTGGTGGTCGACCTTGCCGGCGTCGCTGAAATCGCCGTCACTGCCGAGGACTATCTGATTCCTTCCTCGATCCTCAACGCCGTGGTTTCAGGGCTGGTCAGCCGCACCCTGCTCGAGGAAAGCCTCGTGCTGCCCGGCGACTTTCACGCGTGTGTGTACTACGCGCACCTGGCCCCCCACGACCTGTCCCGGCATTTTGTCGACGTTCTTTCGCCAAAGGTCGCCTCGCATCTGGCGGGGGCGGACCCCGTGGACTGGAGCTTGGCAAGACGGGCGGAACTGCGGACGACCGCTGAGGCTTTTATCGCCCGGGTAGGAAGGGAGTTCCAGGTGGCGGACCGCCACCGGATCAAACCTGGGATAGGAGAATCCACCCGCGCTCTGCTGCGGCGCGTGCCGGATTGCCTGTTGATTGCAGACACGGCGGCACAGGACCTGCTTCACCTCGGGCTGCTTGCGAAGCAAAAGCAAGTTCTTGTCCATTATGTTCCCGACCTGCCCTATCGAGCCACCGCCATTATCCGCGAGGTCCGCGAAGACGGCTAGCCGTCTTCCTTTCACCGCTGGCAGGTGTGGCGGGCTCGAGTCGCATGCCCGTTTATGAGAAATGTTTCTCCACTCCAGCTGGGGGCCTCGCTCTATATGCCGGCCATGCGCGGGGACTTGGTCGCCCACGCCAACGGCGAAAAGCTGCCCTTTTTGCGGTCGATGATTTTTTGCACAGAGGATGCAGTGCGCCTGGATCAGCTCGAGGAGGCCCTCCAGAACCTGAAGGCGGTCCTGCCACTGTTCCAGCCCACAAAGGCGCTCCGTTTCATCCGGGTCCGGAACCCACAGGTCATGAGCGAAGTGCTGCGCATGCCTGGGATCAAGAATGTGGACGGTTTTGTGCTGCCGAAGGCGACGCGTAAGAATATCGGCCGCTATCTCGAACTACTTTCCAAAGACGACGGTTTCCTTCTGATGCCGACGCTCGAGGACGCCGATGTTTTCATCCCCAGCGAAATGGTGAAGTTTCGGAACCTGCTGCTCAAAGCAAGCGTGCACGGGCGGATACTCAGCCTCCGCATCGGTGGCAGCGACCTCCTGCACCAACTGGGGGTGCGCCGGTCCCCCCGGCGCTCCGTATACGACACTGCCCTGGGAGGGGCCATTGCGATGCTCTCGGGTATTTTCATTCCCCACGGCTTCAACCTGTCGGCCCCGGTATTTGAAGGACTTGCTTTCCCAAAGGTGCTCGCCGAGGAGGTTGAGCGCGACCTAATGCACGGCCTTTTCGGAAAAACGGCGGTGCATCCGGACCAGATTGCACAGATCGAAAAAGCCTTCCAGGTCGCTCCAAAGGACCTCGAAATGGCCACGCTGATGCTGGACCAGTCCGCTCCCGCGGTTTTTCGCATGCACGACACCATGTGCGAGGCGGCAACCCACCGGCACTGGGCACGGGCGATTCTGGACCGGGCGCGCATCTACGGGGTCGTGGGCAGGCCGCAGCCCGAGGGCACTTTTCTCTCTTTTCCCGATCCCTCCCCGCGCGTGGTTGCTTCGGCCGAGGTGGCCGCTGGCGGCAACACCTCAGAGGCCAACCGGAAGCGCCGGATGTCAAAACCTCGCCCCCCGGCACTCGCCTCTGCCTGAGCGCACCCGTCCTGCTTAGTGATTGCGGGTCCTGCTCTCACAACCCACTCTCCTCGAAACAAACCAACCCACACCTCTAACCTATGTTTACATTCCTTGCTGTAGCGTCTGGCGCTGATGCCGCCCAGGCCCTCGTCGAAAATGCGCCCGCGGTCGTACAGAACGTGCTCACCCCCGCACGCGTTGCCATCGCCGCGCTCCTCGCCGCCATCGCGATGTCGTCGGTGGTGATCGGCGCTTGGCTCGGCCTGACCTTCAAGGCCAGCGACAAGCTCATCGCCAACATCCTCGCATTCGGCTCAGGGGCGCTGGTCAACGCGCTGGCCGTAGATCTGGCCTTCGGGACGACCCAGCATCTGGTCAACTCAGGGGTCCCCAACATCCGCGCCTGGGCGATCGTCGCCGGCGGGTTTATCGCGGGTGGGCTCATCTATTACATCTGCAATAAGCTGGTCGACAAGTTTGGCGGTTCGGCCCGGCACAAGACCACCGCCCGCAGGCACGCCATGGATCGCAAACGGGATGAGGCAGCAGAACTGCTTGGCCGTCTTTCCAAGAACGTGGTGTTCCGTTCCCTGCCGCCTTCCGAAATCGACCACATCCTGCCCTTTGTGCGTGATTTCAGCGCGGAAGCCGGCGAGGAAATTTATCGGATCGGTCAGGAACCGTGTGCGCTCTACCTGATCGACGAGGGCAAGGTGGGCATTTACGTCGAAGTCCATCACGGGGCGGACCAGAACAAGCGGATTTCCGAATCCCATGAGGGGGACATTTTCGGGGAAATGGCGTTGGTTTCGCACACCACCCGCACGAACACCGCGGTGGCTGAAACCACGGTCAAGGGCATGATGATCGAGAAGGATGACTTCGAGCATCTCATGGAGGACTCCCCCAAAATCCGCGAGGTCATCACGCGGCTCGCAGAGCACCACACCCTGGAAAGCATCCACATGCAGGCCGACGTCATGGATGCGGCCGAATGGGAGGAAATGGCGGCCGACAGCATGAAGCGGCTTCACTCGAGCGAAGTGCACCAAGCCCTCGCCGAGCACCAGGGCGGCAGCCCCTTGGCCATCTGGATCGGTAACATTCTCGATGCGATCCCCGGTTCTTTGGTGATCGGGGCGACCTACCTCAGCATCTCGACTTTCAACCCGACGCTGCTCATCGCCATCTTTCTGGCAAACCTGCCTGAAGCCATGGCCAGTGCCACCACCATGCGGCACGCAGGCTATTCCAACGCAAAGATCTATGGCCTTTGGGGCTCGCTCATTCTCATTGGGGCGGCCTGTGCGGCCATCGGCAACATCTTTCTGCCCACTGCGCCGATCGAGTTCCTGGCAATCTGCGAAGCGGTTTCCGGCGGCGCAATTCTTGCACTGGTCGCGCAGGTGATGTTCCCGCATGCCTACGAAGAGGGTGGCGATTCGGTCGGCCTGACTACGATTGCCGGCTTCGCCATTGCCTTTCTGCTCTCCGCACTCGAGATCGTGGGCGCAGCGCACTAGGGTCTGCGCTTAGCGGGTCACTCTCCGGTAACCGCTCAGGGAACGGGGAGTGATCCGCAGATGGCGCAGATGGGCGCAGATTTTTTTGGGTTTCTGATGGTCTGTTGAATCTGCGGCATTCGCGGATTGGCGATGAAGCAGGGGTTGGTGGGCTTTGTTGCGAGTGCACTCTAAAAAAAGTGAGTCAGCCTCTGGAGGCGCGCTAACATAAAATGTTGTTATGAAACGTATCCTTCTCTTCGTTCTGACCAATTTTCTGGTGGTGGTGGTGCTGGGAATGGTCGGCAGCCTCCTAGGGGTCAACCGGTATCTGACGCCCTACCATTTGGATTTGGGTGCTCTGCTTGGCTATGCCTTGCTCATGGGGTTTGGGGGCGCCCTGATTTCGCTTTTAATCAGCAAGCCGATGGCAAAGTGGACGGCCGGCGTGCGTGTGATCGAGCGGCCGCAGGATACCGACGAGGTCTGGATTTTGGAGACGGTGCGCAAACTGAGCCAGCGGGCGGGGATCGGGGTCCCCGAGGTGGGGATCTTTGAGGGCGAGGCGAATGCGTTTGCTACCGGAGCGTTCAAGAATTCGGCTCTGGTGGCCGTGTCCACCGGGCTGCTCCGGGGGATGACCCGCGAGGAAGTCGAGGCGGTCATCGGCCACGAGATCGCCCACATCGCCAACGGGGACATGGTGACCATGACGCTCATCCAGGGGGTGATGAACACGTTTGTGGTGTTCCTGAGCCGGGTCATCGGATTTGCCGTGGATAACTTTCTGCGCAGGGACAACGAGCGCAGCAGCGGCCCGGGTATCGGCTACATGGTGACCAGCATCTTGCTGGACATCGTGCTCGGCTTCGCCGCCGCGATGGTGGTGGCCTGGTTTTCAAGGCACCGCGAGTTCCGTGCGGATGCAGGCGCCGCGGAGTTGATGCACGACAAGCAGCCGATGATCAACGCCCTGGCGCGACTGGGCGGCCTCCACACCGAGGCACTTCCAAGCAGCCTGTCCGCCCTGGGGATCAGCGGCGGCATTGGGCGCTTCTTCAGCACGCACCCTCCCATTGAGGAGCGGATCGCCGCCCTCCGGGCCGCGGCTTAAGGCCGGCGGAGCGGTTTAAGACGCTGCCTTGGCCCGAGGGACTCAATGTCGGGGGAACCCGGCTACTGCAGGACTTCGAAGATGGCTTCCACCTCGACGGCAGCGCCGGTGGGGAGCTGCGCGAAACCCAGTGCGCTCCGGGCATGGAAGCCGTTGCCCTCTTTGCCAAAAATCTGGTGGAGCAGGTCGGAGCAGCCGTTGATCACCAGATGCTGGTCGGTGAAATCGAGCGTCGAGTTGACGCAGCCGAGCACCTTGATGACCCGGAGTCCATCGAGCGTTCCGTGGGTGTTCCAGACCGAGTTGAGGATTTTTTCGGCGCAGTTGCGCGCCGCCTTGTAGCCGTCGTCCGTCTGCAAGTCGGCTCCAAGCTTTCCCTTGAGGTCGCTCACGTGTCCCGAAGTGAGCAGTTGGGCTCCTGAGCGGATGCACAGGTTCAGATATCCGGGCGTTTGTTGGGTGAAAGCGATCCCGAAGGACTCAGCGATTTGTTGTGGGTTCATGGTGGTAGAGAGGCTGTGGGATTTTCGAAGGGTGGGTCCTGTTGAGGCGGCCGGAGATACTGGTGGTTTGAGGCGCTAAAGCCTTCAACGAAACACGCACAAATGAGCCAGAGCAGCTTTATCCGCAGATCCCGCAGATCCCGCAGAAGCCGTAGAACACAGGAACCCGTTAAAAACATCTGTGAATATCTGTTTCATCTGTGGATAACCTCCTGTTCCGTATGGCATAAGAGAAGTTCGTTGGTCGTAAACCCGCCCTAGACGAAGAGTTTGCGCACGGGGCGGCCGCCGTCGGTCACGGGCACGGGGCGCTCGCCGTCCATGAGCTTCTTGGCGGGGTCGACCCCCATGGCGTTGAGGATCGTCGCAAACAGGTCCGGGACTGAAACCGGGTCCGCGACGGCGGCCATGGCCAGCTCGTTGCTTTCGCCCACGCACTGGCCGGTTTTGATGCCGCCGCCACCGAGCAAAACCGTGAAGCATTTGCCGTGGTGGCCACGGCCGCCGCCGGAATCAAATTCCGCGGGCCGGCCAAACTCCCCGGAGACAACCAAGAGTGTCTTCTCGAGAAGCCCGTGGGCTTTGAGATCGTCGATCAGGGTGGAAAGGACGTGGTCGAGGCCCTTAATGAGAACGTGCAGATCAAGCTGAGCGGCATTGTGGGTGTCCCAGCCGGCCCCGTTAACGAAGTTGAGGTTGAAGCCGACTTCAATGAAGCGTACGCCGCGTTGGATGAGCCGCCTTGCCAGCAGGCAGCGCTGCCCAAACTCATCGCCGAAGGCTGCGCGGGTGGAGTCCTTTTCAGAGGCAAGCTGGAAGGCCTTGAGGAAGTCGCCGTTCTGCAGGGAAAAACACTGGTCGAGGGCCTCGCCGTAGGCGGCGAGCGCCGGATCGCGGCCGGCGGAGGGCGCAGCGGCGCGGCGCAACGTGGCCAGCAGGGATTCACGCCGTCTCGCCCGGTCGGTGGAGATATCCGGGGGCAGGCTGAGGCCCTCGGGGCCTTTGGCGGTGTCAGTGAGGTAGACAAAACCCGCCTTGGGTCCGAGGAATCCCGGGCCGCGCGTGGCGCTGGGATACCCCATAAGGACATAGGGCGGAATGCCATCCGCGGCGGAGCGCTTTGTGGCGGCCACCAGCGAGCCAATGCTCGGATAGACCAGCGAACCGCTGGTGGGCCGTCCGGTGTGCATGCGGTTGGTGGCCGCCGCGTGTTCGTCGATGACGTTGTGGTGGACGGTGCGCACCGGGGCCAGAAACTCGCCGCGCCGCGCAAGGTTGGGCAGGTGTTCGCTGAAGAGGGCGCCGGGAATCGCCGTCTCAATCGTGTCGTAGTAGCAACCGGCCACCTTTTTGCCGTCCCCACGGATCTTCTTGGCATCAAACGTGTCGATCTGCGCCATGCCGCCACCGAGCCAGATCATGATGCAGTGCTCGGCCTTCCCCGCCGGGACCGGCGGAAGCGCGGGTTCGGCGGCGCCCAGCGGCAGCCCTGCAAGCGGGGAGAGCAGCGTGGAACAGGAGGCCAGACTGGCGCGGCGGACAAATTCTCTACGGTTCACGGGGCGAAAATTCTGGGGTGTGGTGCGGGAAGCCTTTGGGTGGAAATGCGGTTAGGGAAGGAACGAAAACTCCGGGGTGAGCAGCAGCGCCCAAACCGCATCCTCCGCCCGTTCGCGCCATTGTGGCACGAGGCGCTTGGTGGGCGGGTCGCCCGCCCTGAGCAAGGCCTCGGCCTCGTAGATGGCGGTGGTGGAATCCGGATGGAGGTGGTTGCTCCACATCACCGCCTTGGTGAAGCGCGGCTTGCGGGCGAGCTCGCTTTCCTTGCAGGGCACCACGCGCCCGGCGAAGCCTTCGCGCACGAACTCCGCCAGGGACTGTTGCTCCTGCGGCGCCGGCTCGCGGTTGAGCACGCGCAGGTAGAGCGCCCGGGCAAACGCCTCCGGGGAGGCAGCCTCCAGAGCCAGAGCGGTGAAGGCGCTGTCCTCGCTGAGCCGCACGATCCGGGAACCGATCACGCCGTTGGCAAGGAGGGCCGGCTGGAGCAGGTCGGGGGCGTCTTCGCGCGCCGTTCTGGGTTCCGCCCGGGATTCGCGCCAGCCGTTGACCCGCAGGACGTCCGCAAGCGCCTGGGCCACGGGCTTTGCTAAGGAGGGCCGGTCCCGTTCGTTGCTGAGCCCGACCAGCTGCCAAGCGCGTTCGGGTTCCCCGAGGCTCAGGAAATCCTTCACCGTGCGGCGGCCGTCCAGGTCGAAGTTTAACGGTTCGGATTCGAAGGCTTTGCCCGCCATAAAAAACACCGAGTCGAGAATCTGTTCCGCGGAAAGGCGGCGCCGGCTGGGGGCGGCGAAGAGGCGCTCCGCCGGCTTGCACTGTCGGAAGGCGTCCGGATCGGCCTGTCTCTGGTAGGCGTCTGAAAGCATGATCCTCCGTGCCAGCAGCTTCATGTCGTAGTTGAGCTCCACCAACTGGCGGCCCAGCCACTCCAAAAGCGCGGGATGAGAGGCCACCTGCGCGTCCCAGTCGTCCACGGGCTCGATGAAGGCCCAACCCATGAGACGCTTCCAGAGCCGGTTGGCCAGCACCTGCGCGAACCTAGGGTTGCGCGGGTCCGTCAGGATGGAGGCAAGCTGTTCGCGGGTGTCGCCCGGATTGCGGAGCGCGCCGGGAAGGGGTTCCTTTGCGAAGTTCGAAAGCGGAAACTCGGGCCGGATGACCTCCCCCGCCTTGAGGGTGACGGTGACGTGGCTGTTTGCCTTGAGTCCCTTGGTGAGGCTGGTCTCGGGCACCTTGAAGGAGTCGCGCTTGAGCATCGCCGAGAGGGCGAACAGCTCACCCTGTTCGACCGGATGCGTGGGGGCGTCGTGGCAGCGCGCGCACTTCATCTCCATCGCCAGAAAGCCCGAGGCCAGGATCTGCGCCTTGTGCGCCATCGGCAGGTCGTTTTGCGAGGAGGTGCTGAAGCCGCCGGCCCCGCCGTTGAGCACGGAACCCTCCATCGAAATGAGCGCCGTCGCAAAGCGGTCCGCCGGCCAGTTGTCCCGCAGTGCATCGTAGAGGAACCACCGGAACGGGCCGGAGTTGTTCAGCGTGGCCTTCAGGATGGAGGGGTTTTCCGCCAGCACATCCTGCCAGTAGGGCACCCACTGGTGCGCCCACGCAGGTCCCGCAAGCAACCGGTCGAGCGCGCGTGCCCGCTTGTCCGGGGAGGGATCCGCAAGAAACGCCGCAAGCTCCGCTGCGGACGGCGGCAGCCCCGTGGCGTCAAAGGTGGCGCGTCGCAAAAAAGCCGCGTCCGTGGTGCGGGCGGTGAGCGGGAGCGCGCCCCGTGCCTCGAGCAGGAGGGTGTCGATCATTCGCTCCACGGGGATTGCCGCCGGGACGGAATGCTTCGGGGCAACCGCAGAAAGTGCCGCGCGCGCCGTCTCGTGGCGTTGGTCCCAGAACGCCTTCTCGGCGGCGGGAGACAGCAACGCATGGTCCATGTCCTCATGCGCCGAGCGCTGGGTTTTGACGAGGGCGGTCCAGGCCGCGTCGGTGAGCGCGGGGCCGTCCAGCTGCGGTCGGAGTACCGACCAGGAGCCGCTTGCGTCCCGCAGCGAGACGACGGGGGCGCCGGGCTCCGGGCGGAGGTTTTTCCCGCCGACAAAGAACTCGAAGCTCAGGAGGCGCGGGCTTCCGTCCGAGTGGACCGGGCCGATGGTCTCGGTGTGGCCCGGCTTGAGGAGGGCCATGGCTTTGACCAGCTGGAGCGCCAGCTGGTCGGGCACAGCCTCCGCGTCGGAGGCGCGGGGCGGCCCCAAAATCTTTTGGGTGATCGGCGTGGAGAACTGGGGGCTACCGTCGACAACCAGCCGGCTGCCCTTGATGGCGCGCAAGAGCAGTTCGTGCGTCCCGGCGGGGAGGGTGACCATCGCGGACAGCCGGACCACAAAAGGGACTGAACGTTCCTCGCGGAGGCCGCGGGCGTTGTATTTCGGGGGCAGATGGGCGAGGGCGAAGTCCCGCTGGAGCCAGCTCTGGGTCCGGGCGGGGGGCAGGTGTCCCCAGGAGGGGGAGAAGCCTTGGAATTTGTTTTTGTCCTCCGCGCTGCCCCAGTCCAAGGGGGCGCCGTCCGCCCGGTTGGTGTGTTCGAAGACTTCCACCAGAACAGCGCCCTTTGGAGCGGACCGCAGGTCGGGCGGCGGGAGCAGCGGGTTTTTGGCGGGAACCGCCTCGACCTTCGGCGGCTCCGCCGCGCGCAGGGGGGGAGGCGAAAACAGGAGCACTCCGGCAAAGAGGCCGAGGCAGGTGGACGCAATGGGGGTACGACCAAATACAGACATACGGTTGTTTTACACAGATTGCCGGTAAATCAGAAACACAAACAAACGGGCGCAAAAACAGGGGTTCTCCGCTGTTTTGGAACGGTATCCTTTTATCCACCCCAGATGGTGCGGGCAGTTATGTGCATTCGGCTCACGTTTCATAATACGTTTTAAGTTCTCAACTCATCTGCGGAATCTGTTTCATCTGCGGATCACTCCCTGTCCCCCGCGCCGTCTGCGGA
This sequence comes from Akkermansia muciniphila, assembly GCA_945874745.1. GTDB lineage: Bacteria > Verrucomicrobiota > Verrucomicrobiia > Chthoniobacterales > Chthoniobacteraceae > Chth-196. Next base: position 10,270 of record CAMCIN010000074.1, read on the forward strand.
AGCACGCCGGAGGGACCGCTCAGTACCGGAGCACGCGGGCGAGGAACTCCCGGGTTTGGGGGGCGGCGGACTCCCCGAAGAGCTGCTCTGGCGGCCCGATCTCGACGAGGCGTCCTTCGGCGATGAACGCGATCTGGTCGGCCACCCGGCGGGCGAACCCCATTTCGTGCGTGGCCAGGATGAAGTCGCGGCCCTGCGCGCGGAGGGCCTCGATGGCCTCGAGCACCTCCGCGGTCATGACCGGGTCGAGGGCCGAGGTGGGCTCGTCGAGCAGCAGGAACTGCGGGTCGATGGCCAGCGCGCGTGCGATGGCGACGCGCTGCCGCTGGCCGCCGGAAAGGGCCGCGGGCTTTTGTGCGGCGTGGGACTCGAGTTGGAAGCGGCGCAGAAAATCCAGTCCGATGGCGGCCGCCTTTTCGGGCGGGTGTCCGTGGACGGCGGTCAGGGGCAGGGTGATGTTTTCCAGGGCGCTCAGGTGTGGAAAAAGGTTGAAGCCCTGAAAGACCACGCCGGTACGCCGCCGGTGTTGCAGGAGCGGAAGCTCCTCGAAGACAAGCGGTTTGCCGTTGATTTCGACGGTGCCCGAGTCCGGGCGCTCGAGCCCGGCGAGGACGCGCAGCAGGGTGGACTTGCCGCCGCCCGAGGGGCCGATGAGCACGAGGCTGCCGGTGGCTTCGCACTCGAGGGAAAGCCCGTCCAGGGCGCGGTGCGAGCCGAAGGCACGGCACAGTTTGGTGAGGCTAAGTTTCATAGCGAAACCGCTGCTCCATGCGGCGGGTCCAAATCGAGATGGGCAGCGTGAGCAGCAAATAGCCAACCGCCAGCAGCAGGTAGCTCTCGAAGTTGCTGTAGGTGTAGCTCGCGACGTTGCGGGCGCTTTGCGTGAACTCGTTGAGGCCGATGACACTCAAAAGCGACGAGTCCTTGATGAGCGACACAAACTGTCCCGCCAGCGAGGGCAGCACGCTGCGCAGCGCCTGGGGCAGGATCACGTGGCGGTAGGTCTGCGCGCGGGTCAGTCCGATGGCCAGCGCCGACTCGAGCTGCGAGCGGCCCACGCTTTCTATCCCGGCGCGGAAGACTTCCGCAAGATAGGCGCCACTAAACACCGAGAGGATCAGCACCCCGGCCAGCGCTCTGTTCTCAAGCTGGACCGCGTCGGCCACGATGTAAAAAAGCACGTAAATCTGCACCAGCAGCGGCGTGCCGCGGATCAGCTCGATCCAGCATTTGGCCAGGTAGCGCAGGGGCAGAAAGTCCGAACGTTGCGCCAGCGCCAACCCCGCCCCCAGCAGCGTGCTCAAAAGCAGCGCCGCCAACGAGACCCCGACGGTGGTCCTCCACCCCGATAGGAAAAGCTGCCAGTAGGCGCCCACCGCCTCCCAGTCCCAACGCAGCCCCGAGCAGCGCAGCAGGACCCAGCCGCACGCCACAAGGACCCCACCCACCAGGGCCGCGCTGCACCATCGGGCGGCACCGGACGCTGCGCCCGTCGCCGGTTGCGCGAAAAAAAAACGGCTCAAAAGACTGGCGGCGGGGCGGGACATCCGGGGCGGGCCTCAGAACACAAAGGGGATGCCCGCGGCGCGGAAGGCCTCCCTCTGCGGGGCAAGCCAGCGGGTGCCGAGTTCTTCGAAGCCGGAGCGGTCGCGGAACTCGCGCAGGAAGGTGTTGACCTGCAAACGCAGGGCGTCGTCCCCTTTGCGCAAACCAATGGCCCACTGTTCCTTTTGGAAAGGGTCCAGCAGCGCGCGGGTGGTATCCGGGTGCTGCTGCCAGTGCTTGAGCACCGACATCTGGTCGTAGAGAAAGGCGTCCGCTTTGCCTTGGACGACCTCGAGCACGCAGGCGGTTTCGCGGTCGAGCACGAGGACGCGAGCCTGTTTAAACTGGCGGGCGTGCAGATGGCCGGTGGTGCCTTGTTTGACGGCCACAGTGCGGCCCGGCCGGTCGCAGTCGGCGGCGGTTTGAACGGGCGAGTTTTTCCCGGCCAGCAGGCAGAGGCCCGTGGAAAGGTAGGGCTCGGAAAAGTCGATCGCCCGGGCCCGCTCGGGGGTCGCAGTCATGGACGAAAGGAGAAGGTCGATCTTGCCGGTCTTGAGCGAGGGAATGAGCCCGTCAAAGGGGATGTTGAGGATTTCGAGTTTGCGTCCCAGGGCCTCGGCCATGGCGCGGGCCAGATCAACGCTGACGCCCTCGGGCTGGCCCTTGGCGTCGGCCATTTCAAAGGGCGGATAGGACAGTTCCATGCCGACGCGCAGGACGGCCGGGTCGCGTGCAAACGAAGGGGAGGCAAGCGAGCAGAGCAAGAGCAGCAGGGTGGAGAGGAGGCGCACGTGGGGAAGGCTCGCGCCGGCTGCCGGTGGCGCAAAGCAAAAAGAGCCTCTGCGCCGTTTTCAGCGGAAAGCTTTCCGCTGATACGGCGAGGGAAAGGCAGTGATCCGCAGATGAAACAGATGCCGCAGATGTTTTTTATGGTTTCTGCTCATCTGCGGGATCTGTCAAATCTGCGGATGCCTCTCTGAATTGGATGTCTCCAGAAAAGGCAAACGCCCCGGAAGCCGAGAGGGCCTCCGGGGCGTTTGTAGTTGGGAGGGAAAGCGTTTGAGCGTTCGCTCTGGCAACTGGGTGGAAACAGTCTAGGCGGCCTGAGCGGCCTGAGCGGCCTTGGGCACACCGGGCTTGAGGGCCAGGGCGGCCTTCGCCTTGTCGAGGATCGCCTTGAAGGCGGGCTCGTCCTTGACGGCGATGTCGGCGAGAACCTTGCGGTCCAGGTCGATTCCGCACGCTTTCAAACCCTCGATGAAACGGCTGTAGGTCAGGCCGTGGGCGCGGGCGGCGGCGTTGATGCGCTGCTGCCAGAGCATCCGGAAATTACGTTTGCGGGTCTTGCGGTCCCGGTAGGCCCAGTACTGGGCTTTCATGATCGCGTTTTTCGCGTAGCGGAACAGTTTGGAGCGACGTCCGCGAAAGCCTTTGGCTTTCTCGAGCATCTTCTTCCGGCGGGACCGACTGGCTGGGCCATTCGTGGCTCTTGGCATGGTATCGAGGGTTTGTTTTTAGCGTTCAGCGGATTGTTTTCTCCGTTAGGAAGAAAGTCCGGCGCCTCATCCGCTGAGGAGCCCGGCGTACCCCGCAAAAACGGGTGGAGCCGGACAGGCGCTTGGGACAGCAGGCCGGAGGTGAATCCGGCCGGGTTTGTTTAGGCAGGCAGCCTTTCGGGGTTCGCCTTCTCGCTTACGCGAAGGGCAGGCACTCCTTAATACGGGCTACCATGGTTTCGTGGACAAGACCGGCCTTGCCCAGGTTCCGCTTCCGCTTGGCATTCTTGGAAGAAGCCAAATGGCGCAAACCCGGTTTCCGGCGCAGTAACTTGCCCGACGCAGTCAACTTAAACCGCTTTGCAGCGGCTTTTTTGGTCTTTCGACGTGCAATGGATCTAGGCATGGGGCGGCGGACTATACAGGCTTTCCCGGCCAGCGCAACGCCGTTTCTCGGGTTACTCTGGTTTTTCAGCGTAACCGGCGCTCCTCCAGGCATCCCATCAACCAAGCGTTCAGTAATTTATCCGCAGATGTCAAAGAGTGAACAGATGAGAACCAAACATAAAAAACATCTGCGAATATCTGAGTAATCTGTGGATAGAGTTTCGCTTGGTCGTAGGTTGGCGACGCGTGACTCTTTGCTGGCACGCTCTAGAAGGCGTGGCGGAGGGCTTCCGCACCCAAGGCCAGCAGCAGGCCGGCGACACCAATGATGGTCTCAGTGATCGTCCAGGTTTGCAGCGTTTCCCGCACACTCAGGCCCAGGCAGTCCCGCACGATCCAAAAACCCGCGTCGTTGAGGTGGGACAGAAAGAGGGAGCCGCACCCGATGGCCACCACCAGTAGTTCCGGCGAGGCATCCGGGGACTGGCCCAGCATCGGCGCCAGCAGGTCGGCCGCCACGGTGATCGCGACCGTCGCCGAGCCGGTCGCCACCCGGATGAACGCGGAGGCCAGCCAGCCGTACAGCATCAACGGCAGGTGCGCTTCGGCCGCCATTTCGCCGAGAATCTTCGCCAGCCCGCTTTCGGTGAGCACCCGGGCAAAGCCGCCCCCGGCTCCCACCGTGAGGAGGGTCATGCCGATGGCGTTGACGCTTTGCTCTGAAAACTTGAGCAACTGGGGGCCCTTCCAGCCGCAGCGGGAGCCCAGCGACCAGAGGCAGAAGAGGACGCCCACCAGCATCGCCACCACCGGCGAACCCAGGCTGAGCAGGACCGTCCCGGCGGGTGTGCCCTTCAGTCCCAGCAGCTCGGCGGCCGTCGCCAGCATCATGAGGGCGATGGGTAGCAGGATGGAAAAAAGCGTCAGTGCAAAGCCGGGGGCGCGAAGGGCCTCCTCGCGGGCCGGCGGCAGCGGGGGCAGGGTGGTGTGGAGTCGGCGCACCGCGATTTTGGCGAAAAACGGCCCCGCGATGGCGGCCGTGGGGATGCCAATGAGGAAGCCCCACAGCAAGACCTTGCCTGTGTCGGCGTGCAGCGCGCTGACGGCGATCACAGGGCCTGGGTGGGGGGGCATCACCCCGTGCATCACCGAAAGGAAGGAGACCAGCGGGATGGCCAGCGAGAGAAAGGGGCGGCCTGTTTCACGGGTCAACCCCTGAAGCACGGGCAGGAGCAGCAGGAAGCCCACGGCAAACCAGGAGCTGAGGCCGACAGTGATGGCCAGTGCGATGATGCACCAGCCGGCATTGTCCTTGCCGAAAAACTGGCTGAAGCCCCGTGCGAGAACCGTGGCGCCGCCTGATTCGGAGAGCAACTTCCCCAGGATGGCCCCCAGACAGATGACGCAAGCGACCCCGCCGAGGGTGCGGCCGAGCCCGAGTTGGAAGGCGTCCACCACCTGTAGGAAGGTCCAGGCGGCGGTGCCATCGCCTGAGACGGGTTTGACGCCGAGCAGCACTGCCCCGCCGCCCATTCCGAGGGCCGCCACGGTGAGGGCCAGAAAGGGGTTCAGCTTCCAGCGGGTCACCAGAAGGATGAGCGCGGCGATGGCAGCCAGTGCCAGGGAGATGATCTGCCAGGATTGGGGGGCGTTCATGGGCGGGTCTCGCGATTGTGAGGCGGGAAACAGGGAAGGCAAGTCGGGCCGGAAGCGGGGGCCCGGGAAAAAAGAGCCGAACCAGCGTGCGGCCGGGAGTTGGGCGGCGCCAGGAAACAAAAGTCCCGCGCTGCTACAGAGGGGGGCGGCAGACTAAAGTGCATCGTAAACTTATCCAAAAGAGATATTTGCTTTAGCTTCTGAAGGCCGGCAGGGGGCTGCGGCTGGAGGAGTGCCAGAATGTCCCATGGGAACGGCCCGGTTCCTGCTGTGTGGAAGGGTTGGCAAGTTGCAGAAGCTTCGCCGTGTACTCAAATGGAACCGATAAACCACAATTCTCCAGAAGCAAGGACGGGTATCTTGGGCCGGCTTAGAGCCGCCCTCGGGGGCACCCTGCCCGGGGCCCTGCTCGCGGCTTTCCTTGTCCTGACACAGGTGGGCGGGTTTGCGACTGCAAACACGGTGACCTTCAGCAACCCGGTGACTATTTCTGCGGATGCGGATGTGCTGACCCTAGGGACGGCCAAGTACGCCGCC